>JAIQFJ010000203.1 GCA_020073325.1 Terriglobia bacterium
GTCGGGTTTCAACGTGGCGAGTTGGGCACGGAATTCCTCGTTGTTCTTGATCTTGTCCGGCTGGGTAACCGGCAGTCCCAATTTCAGAGTCTGGGCATTGCGGATCGCGGCGGTGGTCGCGCTGATTCTCGCGTCCCTGGATGTCGCGCAATCGCTGGCAGCGAATCCCGACGGCGGCTACGACGCGGCGGCGATCTGGAATCTTCGCGCGCGCTATCTTGCCGGCGGACCGGCTTCGTGGCACTTCGCGGTTTCCGACAAGACGGGAACGAATCATCCGGGATATCCCCTGCTCCTTTCGAGCTTCGTCGCACGTACCTGGATTGTGTTGGGCGATCTGCGATCCTCGGCGCCGGCGGCGCTCAGCGTGATCTTCGCATTGGCGACCGTCGCGGTACTGGCAGCCGCCGTAGCTGCGCTCGAGGGAGAGGCGCTGGGATGGCTGGCCGCATTGGTTCTGCTGGCGACCGAGGGGTTCGTCTCTCAGTCCTCCATACAATACGCCGACGTTCCGCTGAGCTTTTTCATTTTGTCGAGCATCGCTCTCCTGGCGATCGCGTCGCAGCGCGAATGGCCCCCTGGACTTGTGGCCCTCGCCGGAATTTTCGCGGGATTCGCCGCCTGGACGAAGAATGAAGGCCTGGCGATTGTCGCGCTCATCTGCGTGGTCGCGCTCTGGCGGCGCGCAAAATGGTTCCTCGCCGGCGCCGCGCTGCCCGTGATCCTGACGCTTGTCTTCAAGTTCACGCTGGTCGCAGGGCGTGAATCGATGTTCCCCGCCACAGCCGCGCAGGCCTTCAAAATGATCGGCGACGTCTCGCGCTGGTCCGAAATCGTCGCGTCCTTCGCGAAGAATTTCTGGGAGATGGGATTCCCCTGGGCCCATCCTTTGTTATTGCTGGCGATTCTCGCCTGGGCGTTCGGATTCGCCGCCGATGCGCGAGCGCGATGGTGGCTATTCGTCGCGCCGCTCGGATTGCTCGCCGCCGACTTCGGGGTCTATCTCATCACCATGTCCGGACTCACCTGGCACCTGGGCACGTCGAACAATCGCGTGATCGTGCAGGTCTGGCCGGCGTTTCTGTTCGGTTTTTTCCTGCTGCTGAAACCATCCAAAGTGCGTACGTCTTAATGATGGAATACAATACTTACGCATGCGTCGCCTCACTCTTTTTCTTTCGCTGATCCTCTCGGTCGAGCTCAGCGCCCGGCAACCGGTGCGAGCGCGGCACGGAATGGTGGTGGCCCAGGAGCCGATTGCCGCCGAAGCCGGCCTACAGGTCCTGAAAGACGGAGGCAACGCGATCGACGCGGCCGTCGTGGTGGGATTTACGCTCGCCGTGACGCATCCTTTTGCCGGCAACATCGGCGGCGGCGGATTCATGTTGATCCGCCTGGCGAACGGCCAGAGCACGTTCATCGATTTTCGCGAACGCGCTCCCGAAAAAGCTTCGCACGACATGTATCTGGACGCGAACGGCAAGCCGACCCGCGATTCCATCGAAGGCTGGCGCGCGGTGGGCGTCCCAGGCTCAGTCCGCGGCTTCGACCTGGCAATGCAGAAGTACGGCCATAAGAAATGGTCCGAGGTCCTGCAGCCCGCCGTCGACTTGGCGTCGAAAGGATTCCCGGTCAGCTATTCGTTCTCCGAATCGCTGAAAAATTCGCGTAATCTGTCGAAATATCCCGATTCCAAGCGCATTTTCCAGCGCGACGGCAAATACTACGACGTCGACGAAATCCTGAAGCAGCCGGAACTCGCCGCGACGCTCGGCCGCATCCAGAAGAACGGCGCGAAGGAATTTTATGAAGGCGAGACCGCGCACAAGCTGGCCGACGCGATGGCGAAAAACGGCGGGCTGATCACGCTCTCCGACCTGAAAAACATGACCGCCGTCGAGAGAAAGCCGCTGACCGGAAAATATCATGGCTACGACGTGATCACCGCGCCTCCGCCGAGCTCGGGCGGCGTCGGAATCCTGCAGATCATGGGAATGCTCGATGGCACCGGCTACGAAAAGGCCGGCGCCGGATCGGCCGCCGCGATTCATATGGAAGCGGAGGCGATGCGTCGGTACTATGCGGATCGCAACGAATACCTGGGCGATCCCGATTTCATCAAGAATCCGATCGCGGGGCTGCTCGATCCGGCTTATCTACGCAAGCGCCGCGAATCGATCGATCCGAATCACGCATCGTCCAGCGACAAAATCAACCCCGGCCACCCCAAGGGCAGCGAGGGCACCGAGACTACGCACTTCAACGTGGTCGATAACGAAGGCAACGCCGTCGCGGTGACGTACACGTTGAACGGCGGCTACGGATCGGGCGTGACGGCTCCGGGCCTCGGTTTCCTGCTGAACAATGAAATGGACGATTTCGCGTCGAAACCGGGTGAGCCGAACATGTTCAACCTGGTGCAGGGCGAGGCGAATTCCATCTCTCCGCGCAAACGGCCGCTGTCGTCGATGACGCCCACCATGATCGTGAAAGACGGAAAACTCTTCATGCTGGCCGGCGCTCCCGGTGGATCGCGCATCATTACTTCGGTGACGGAAGTCGTGCTGAACGTGCTCGACTTCGGGATGAACGCGCAGGATGCGGTCGATTTCCCGCGCTTCCATCATCAATGGAAACCGGACAAGCTGTATCTGGAAAAAGCGATCTCGCCGGATACGGTCGCGATCCTCAAGGCGAAGGGCCACGATGTGGATTACTCGCAAGGCGCGATCGGCGCACGCGTCGAGACCATCGTGATCGACGGCGGCTGGCTGCAAGGCGGCACCGACGGGCGCGGCACCGGCAAGGTAGTGGGATACTAAACGCTGTGGGGCAGGCTTGCAGCCTGCGGCGGACATTTTGTCCGCCTGCTCCATAAGAACACGCATGACCCACGGCCTCTCCACTCACCTGTTCGTCAATCATCGACTCACCACCCTCTGGCTGGAGCGGATCTGGAACGCGGGAATCCCGCTGGTCGAAATTTTCTGCGCGCGCCAGCACCTGGACTATCGCAATCGCGCGCAAATCTCCGAGCTCGGCCACTGGTTCCGCGATTCCGAGCTGAAACTTCACTCTCTCCACTCGCCGATGTACTCGGACGAGGTGTGGGGGCGCTCCGGTCCCGACGCCGTCGTCAGCATCACGGAGCCCGTGAAGATGAGGCGGCTCGCCATGATCGACGAAATCAAGCGCACGCTCGAGATTGCCGAGACCGTGCCGTTCCGATACCTGGTGCAGCACCTGGGCGTCACGGGCGAGGAGTACGACGAAGCCAAGGCCGACGCGGCGTTCAGTTCTCTTGAAGAGATCAGCCTGTTCGCGCGGCAGCGTGGCGTGGAGGTGCTGCTCGAAAATACGCCCAATTCGCTTTCGAGCGCGGAACGCCTCCTGATGTTCCTCGAAATGACGCATCTCGACCTGAATCTCTGCTTCGACGCCGGCCACGCGAACATGAACGGGGGCGTCGATGCCGCGTTCCGCGTCATGCGCAACCGCATCCGCTCCACACACATTCATGACAATAATGCAGTAGACGACTCGCACCTGTTTCCGCTGACGTCCGAAGGCGGAACCATCGACTGGGCACGCACTATGGATTCTCTGCGCACGCTGGATGTTCCGCTGCTGCTCGAATTGAAGGAAATCCCCGGGATAGAGCATCCGTTGGACGCGGTTCGCGAGTCGCTGGATCGATTAGAGAAAGCCAAATCGCGAAATGAGTCCTGAAACCTCCGTAAAGCGCGTGAAAATCGCCGATGCCGGTCGCCATGTGGGCGAATCCGTTGAGATCGCCGGGTGGCTGTACAATCTCCGCCGCAGCGGAAAAATCTGTTTCCCGCAGGTGCGCGACGGCAGCGGCATCATGCAGTGCGTCGCCGTGAAAAGCGCGCTGCCCGAAGAGCTTTTTGAAAAGTTAAAAGACCTGACGCAGGAATCGTCGCTGATCGTGCGCGGAAAAATTCGCGCCGAGCCGCGCGCGCATGGCGGATTTGAGATGGATGTCGAAAGCGCCGAGATTGTTCAGCGCGTCCCCGAATCCGATCCGTATCCGATCACGCCGAAAGATCACGGCATCGACTTCCTGATGGATCATCGCCATCTGTGGCTGCGCAGCCGCCGCCAGCATGCAATTCTCGGAGTGCGCCACGAAATCATCAAGGGGATCCGCGATTATTTCGATTCGAACGGATTCGTCCTGGTGGATACGCCGATCTTCACGCCGGCCGCATGCGAAGGCACGTCGACGTTGTTCGAAGTAGACTACTTCGAAGACGAAAAGGTCTATCTGACGCAGTCCGGCCAGCTCTATAACGAAGCGACCTGCGCATCGTTCGGAAAAACGTACTGCTTCGGCCCGACTTTCCGCGCCGAGAAATCGAAAACGCGGCGGCACCTGACCGAATTCTGGATGGTCGAGCCGGAGATGGCCTACGCGAATCTGGAAGACGTGAAGCGCGTCGGCGAAGAACTGATCTGCTTCGTGATCGGCCGCGTTCTGGAGAATCGCCGCGAAGACCTGAAAGCGCTGGAACGCGATGCGTCGAAGCTCGAAGCGATCAAGCCTCCGTTCCATCGCATGACTTACGACGATGCGGTGAAGAAACTGCAATCGAAGGGCTCGGAGATCCAATGGGGCGGCGATTTCGGCAACACCGACGAAACCCTGCTCACCGACGATCTGGATCGCCCGGTGATGATCGATCGCTACCCCACCGAAGTGAAGGCGTTCTATTTCCAGCCGGCCGACGACCGTCCCGAGGTTGCGCTCGGCGTCGATTTCATCGCGCCCGAAGGCTACGGCGAAATCATCGGCGGCGGCCAGCGTATCCACGACCTGGATCTTTTGCTGAAGCGCCTCGATGAACACAAGCTTCCGCGCGAAGCGTTCGACTGGTACATCGATCTGCGCAAGTACGGCTCGGTCCCGCATGCCGGATTCGGCATGGGCGTAGAACGTTTCGTGTCCTGGATGTGCGGCCTCGAACACATTCGCGAAACCATCGCATTTCCGCGCATGTTGTATCGGACACGGCCGTAATCACGAGTCATGTCTCTCCTTGGTTGCCTCTCCACGGGCGCGGCTCACCTCACGGAATTCACGATTTGAGACAGCCCTGGCCGTAAGGCCGGGGTTCGCGACGCCCGGGACTTAACCCCGCCCTTACGGCCAGGGCTTAGGTAAAATACTTTGCATTGGGGAGACCGCATTTTTTGGCCGCCTTGTCGATTCCGAGGCGGTTCATTCGTCGATGTAAAGGATAGGAGCCTACTCAATGAGCAAAGTACGAGTCCTTGTCGGCACTCGCAAGGGCGCATTTATTCTGGAATCCGACGGCAAGCGCGAAAAATGGTCGGTCAACGGCCCTCATTTCGCCGGCTGGGAAATGTATCACTTAAAAGGATCGCCTGCCGATCCGAACCGGATCTACGCCTCGCAATCGAGCGGCTGGTTCGGTCAGCAGGTGCAGCGATCCGACGACGGCGCCAAGACGTGGACTCCGGTCGACAATAAATTCGCCTATGAAGGGGTCGCGGGGACGCACCAATGGTACGACGGCACGCCGCATCCCTGGGAATTTAAGCGCGTCTGGCACTTCGAGCCTTCGCTGACCGATCCCGACACGGTCTATGCGGGCATCGAAGACGCCGCGATTTTCAAAACCACGGACGGCGGAAAAAGCTGGAAGGAACTGCCCGGATTGCGCGGTCACGGCTCTGGTCCGCGCTGGCAGCCGGGCGCAGGAGGCATGTGCCTGCATACCATCGTCATCGATCCATCGAATCAAAACCGGATCTATCTGGCGATCTCCGCCGCGGGCGCCTTCCGCAGCGACGATGCCGGCGCAACGTGGAAGCCGATCAATAAAGGACTGCACTCGCAGTACATTCCGGAACCGACCGCGGAGGTGGGGCACTGCGTGCACCGCATCGCGCTGCATCCGTCGCGTCCCAATACGCTGTTCATGCAGAAACATTGGGACGTGATGCGCACCGACGACGGCGGCGAAAACTGGACCGAAGTGAGCGGCAATCTGCCCACTGATTTCGGCTTTGTGATCGACGTTCACGCGCATGAGCCGGAGACGGTCTACGTGGTGCCGATCAAGAGCGACAGCGAGCATTATCCGCCCGAAGGCAAACTGCGCGTCTATCGCAGCCGCAGCGGCGGAAATGAATGGGAGCCCCTCAGCAAGGGCCTGCCGCAGGAAAACTGCTACGTCGACATTCTGCGCGAGGCGATGGCTGTCGACAAACTCGACAAATGCGGCGTCTACTTCGGAACCACGGGCGGACAGGTCTACGCTTCGAGCGATTCCGGCGACACCTGGAACGCCATCGTGCACGATCTTCCCGCGGTGCTCTCCGTCGAGGTCCAGACGCTGGCGTGAGCACGGTTCGAGTTGTGCTTCCGGCGCATCTGCGCACGCTCGCGCGCTCCGGAAGCGAAGTGCAGGTCAACGTCGATGGAGTGGTCACCATCCGCTCCATTCTCGACGCAGTGGAAAACGATTATCCGGTCCTGCGCGGCGCGATCCGCGATCACGGGACATTGCAGCGCCGCGCGTTCGTCCGTTTCTTCGCCTGCGAACAGGATCTTTCGCACGACTCGGTGGACGCGCCGCTGCCCGAACCCGTCGCGAATGGTCGCGAGCCGTTCCTGGTGATCGGCGCGATCGCGGGAGGGATGTAAATGTGGGGCCGGCAGCTTGCCGGCGAGCCGGTCGCCAGACCGGCTGTGCGTTCGCTTTCTCGGTCAAAAACACAGATCGTGCGCTTTGATTCTAAAACGACCCGCAGGATCCTCAACTGATCCGGCAAACACGCGATAATTGAGGTTCGCCCACCCCCATGCGGCAATCTCACATCGCGATTATCGGCGCTCCCATGGACCTCGGCGCAGGACGCCGCGGGGTCGATATGGGACCGTCCGCGCTACGGCTCGCCGGGTTGAACGAAAAACTCGCCGCGCTCGGCTATGAAGTCGAGGACCTCGGCAATATCGTCGTCGATCAGCCCGAAAATCAGCCGATGGGAGCGATCAACGCGCGCTATCTGCCGCAGATCGCACATTCCTGCTCACGGCTTGCCACCATGGTCGAACAGGCGGCGGATGAAGGCCGAGTCCCGCTGGTGCTCGGCGGCGATCATTCGGTGGCGGTCGGCACAGTCACCGGGATGTCGAAACATTTTCGCAAGCAGAATCAGAAGATGGGCCTCATCTGGGTCGACGCGCATGCCGACATGAATACTCCCGAATCGAGCCCCAGCGGCAATGTTCACGGCATGCCGCTCGCCTGCATCGTCGGGCTTGGGCCGGAGGAGCTGGTGTGCCTGGGCGGCTATGCGCCGAAGGTCGATCCGGCTCAAGTCTCGATCGTCGGCCTGCGCAGCGTCGACAAAGTGGAGAGCGTCAACGTGCGCGGCGGCGGCGTGCATGCCTTCACCATGCGCGATATCGACGAGCGCGGCCTCCGCAGCGTCATGCAGGAAGCGATCGAGCATGCTTCCAATGGGACCGCCGGCTTTCACCTTTCGTTCGATATGGACGCGCTCGATCCGCAGGAGGCGCCGGGCGTCGGGACACCGGTGCGCGGGGGGATCACCTATCGCGAGGCGCATCTCGCCATGGAAATTGTTTCCGATTCCGGCAAAATGGCCTCGATGGAGCTGGTCGAGGTGAATCCGGTGATCGATGAAGTGAACCGAACGGCGCTTTTAGCCGTCGAATTAATCATGTCGGCGATGGGAAAACGAATTTTGTGAAGACACGAGTGGCAGTTTTATACGGCGGACGCACGGGCGAGCACGAAGTTTCGCTGCGCTCGGCCGAATCGGTGATCGCCGCGATGGATCCGCATAAGTACGAGGTGCATCGCATCCTGATCACGAAAGAAGGACGCTGGGAGCCGCGCGCGATTTCCCCCGACCCGTGCGCGAATCGTGAAATCGACGTCGTCTTTCCGGTCCTGCACGGCACCTTCGGCGAGGACGGCACGGTGCAGGGACTGCTCGAACTGGCCGACCTGCCCTACGTCGGCGCGGGCGTGCTGGCGTCGGCGGTTTCGATGGACAAGGAAGTGATGAAGCGCCTGGTGATCGAGCGCGGGCTGCCTGTCGTCGAATACATCATGGTGCGGCGCGGCGAGTTTCAACGCGAAGACGTCTGCGGGAAATTTCCCTTCCCCGTTTTCGTCAAGCCTGCGAACCTGGGATCTTCCGTCGGCGTGTCGAAAGCGAAAACGTGCGAGGAACTGCTGGCCGCGCTCGAGCAGGCAGCGCAGTTCGACCGGAAGATCATCGTCGAACGCGGCATCCAGGGCCGCGAGTTCGAGTGTTCCGTGCTTGGCAATGAAAATCCCGTCGCGGCGGTGCCGTGCGAAATCATTCCATCGCGCGAATTTTACGATTACGAAGACAAGTACATTCTGAATCAGGCGCAGACGATCGTTCCGGCGCATCTGACGCCCGACCAGACCGCAGAAATTCAGCGCCTCGCCGTGGAATGCTACAAGTCGGTCGATTGCGAAGGGATGGCCCGCGTCGATTTTCTCCTCGAGACGTCCAGCGGAAAATTCTATATCAACGAGATCAACACGATTCCCGGCTTCACCTCCATCAGCATGTATCCGAAGATGTGGGAGGCCAGTGGACTGCCTTATGCGCAGCTCATCGATCGGCTGATCGAACTCGCCATCGAGCGCCATCGCGCAAAGCAAGCCACGCAATTCAGCAGGTAGACGATGCGGTTTCTCGCACTCCTCTTCGTTTCGCTCACGGCGCTCGCCGACGATCCGGCGGATCAGATGGCACGCGAGCTGAAAAAACTGGTCGACGTCTACTCGACCCTCGAAAGCGAAAACGCCGAGCCCGTGCCTCCGGAAATTGCTTTTTATCAGGGCGCGATTCCGGGCATGCTGCGCACGCTCGATCCGCATTCCATCTTTTTCGACCCCGGCCAGTACGATCAGCTCAAGCAAATGGAAAAGAGCGAGCACAAGGGCTTCGGCACGATCGTCAGCGTGCTTCCGGGCCGCGTGATCGTGTTGCAGGCCGTGCAAGGCAGCCCGTCGGCGAAGGCGGGGCTTGCTCCCGGCGACGAAATCCTGGCGATCAACGGGTACGTGCTCGCGCGGCTGGAGTTCGAACAGCTCGTGCAGTTACTTTCCGAAGCGCGCCAGCATGAGGCGCAGCTCGACGTGCGCCGTCCCGGCAATGCGCGCTTGCTGCGCATGATGCTGACACCCGAAGTGATGGATTCGCCGAGCGTCGATCGCGCTTTCATGGTCGCGCCCGGCGTCGGATACCTGCGCGTCACCAGCTTCGATCAGGGCACGGGAAAACTGGTCAAAGACACGATCGAAAAACTCGGCGGCGCGAAATTGAAAGGGCTGGTGATGGACCTGCGCGACAATCCCGGCGGCGTCGCACAGGCCGCGCTGGAAACGGCCGCGCTTTTTCTGAAACCTGAACAGCTCATCTTTTCGATCCGGGGACGCGCGCAGAAAACCGAAGAAGTCCGCGTGCCGAAAGAAGCCGAGCCGTATCAATTCCCGGTCGCCATCCTGATCAATGGAAAAACCGCGAGCGCTTCCGAGATCGTCACCGGAGCGCTTCAGGATCACGACCGCGCATCGGTCTTCGGCCAGCCGAGCTATGGAAAAGGCCTGGTGCAGAACGTTTATCCGTTGTCGTCGAACACCGGCGTCGCGCTGACCATCGCGTTTTACTACACGCCGAGCGGCCGGTCGATTCAACATCCGCTCCAGGGCAGCACGCTTGAAGCGACCGCGGCGTCGATGAAGGGCACGTATCACACCGACTCCGGCCGGGAAGTTCACGGCGGCGGCGGCATCGAGCCGGATGAAACGGTCTGGCCCGCGCAGCTCGATCAGCTGGCCATGGTGCTCGACGCCAGCGGATCGCTCACCAGCTTTGCCGGCGAGTACGTTCGCGCGCACAAGATCGAGGAAAATTTCGACGCGACGCCGGAAGTCCTCGACGAACTCAAAGTGTTTCTTTCGGCGCGCCAGATCCAGCCCGGCATCAGCGATTGGCTGAAAGATCGCCAATGGATCCAAAGCCGCGTGAAGCAGGAAATCATGACCATGGGGCTCGGCGTCGCCAAAGGCGATGAAGTGGAGATGCAGCGCGATCCGATAGTGCGCCGCGCGATCGAAAAGATCACGCAGCATTAGGAAAGCGAAGAAAACCCACGCTGCATTTGTGCGGAACTCAATGCTCGCCGCTTCCTTCGGTCGCGGTTCATTCTCGGCACGTCATGTGAACCGCGACCACAGGGAGCGGCCAGTGCCGATGCGTTTCACACGACCTCTGACGGACGCGGCTGGCGAGCGCTGGCCGTGATATCCTCGACGGCATGTCGAAAATCGCCGCGCTGCTGATCTTCGCCGCTTCCGCTTCTGCCCAGCTTTCGCCGCAGGAAACCTGGGCCGTCCAGAGCCAGAATCACTACGCGATCCGCGCCAACATCGTTTACGGCACCTGGAGCGGATACGAGGCCAAGCTCGACGTCTATCAGCGCCGCGACGCGCAGGGTCCTCAGCCTACCGTCATGTTTATCCACGGCGGCGGCTGGGTGCTGGGGACCAAAGAAGCCTCGGTCATGTCGATCGTCCCGTGGCTCGAAATGGGATGGAACGTGGTGAACGTGGAGTATCGGCTATCGCACGTCGCGCTCGCGCCGGCCGCGGTGGAAGATTGCCTGTGCGCTCTGCGCTGGATCGCGATCCATGCCAAGGATTACAACTTCGACCTTACGAAGCTGATCCTCACGGGCGAATCCGCCGGGGGGCATCTCGCGCTGACCACCGGCATGATTCCGCCGGCGGCCGGTTTCGATCGCCAGTGTCCCGGCGCGAGCTTCACCAACGCCGGCGGTCCGCCGCTGCCCAAACCCGCCGCGATCATCAACTGGTATGGCATCACCGATCTGAATGACATGCTCGACGGCCCGAACACGCGCGCCTATGCGGTCGAGTGGTTCGGCAGCCTGCCCAATCGCGAGGATCTGGCGCGCCGTCTTTCGCCGCTCACCTACGTGCGCAAAGATCTGCCGCCGATTCTCACCATCCAGGGCGACGCGGATCCGATCGTGCCGTACTCAAACGCGACCAAGCTGCGCGACGCGCTGACATCGGCAGGCGTTCCGAATCAGCTCCACACCGTTCCCGGCGGCGGACACGGAAATTTCAAGGCGGACGATCGCGTGAAGATCTACATCACAATTCACGATTTTCTGACGAAGAATCACATCATTTGATCCACAATTCGGAGAGCAGCAGACCGAATCGCGCCGTCTCGCGGCGTTTCAACCGGAATCCCGCGCGCTCCAGCAGCGCATGATGATCCACTAGCCGTCGCGTGGTGAGTCCTGTGGTCACGCGGAAGAAAAAATAGAGGATCGCGATGATCGCGCGCGCCCACAGGCCGGATTCGGCGAACTCGGAAACCAGCCATTGCGCGTGCGGAGCCGTCGCCTGCGAAACGCGATCGGCCAGCCGCGCGGCGTCGTCTTCATTCATGCAGTCCAGAAAGAAATGCGTGGTGACCAG
>JAIQFJ010000204.1 GCA_020073325.1 Terriglobia bacterium
CAGTGGCCGATCACCTACGGCGGGCAGAGCGCGTCGGAACGGAATTACGCCTATATTCCGAGCGCGGGAAATATCTGGGACGCGGCGAAGCGCAAGGGGCTGACGTATCGCAGCTATGGCGAATATGCGGCTCGGGTCAGCGACGGGACGACGTTCGACAATTCGCCGAACGCGCCGGGGCTCGCGGGACATGTCGCGCCGCACTACAAGAGAATGGGCGCGCGCGATACAGCGAATGCGGCCGAGTTTATCCGCGAGTTCGACGAATATGAGAAGAATTACGAGAGCAAAGATCCCAACAAGCGGCTGCCGAATTTCATGGTGATGGCGCTGTCGGAAAATCACACGAACGGAACGCGGCCGGGCAGCTACACTCCGGTGGCGATGGTGGCGAGCAACGATCTGGCTGTCGGCCTGATCGTCGAGCGCATCAGCCATAGCAAGTATTGGCCGGAGACGGCGATCTTCATCATCGAAGACGACGCGCAGGATGGGCCGGATCACGTGGACGCGCATCGCACGGCGGGCCTGGTGATCTCGCCGTACGTGAAACGCGAGAAGGTCGACAGCACGATGTACTCGACCAGTTCGATGCTGCGCACCATGGAATTGCTGCTCGGGCTGCCGCCGATGAGCCAGTACGACGCCGCGGCGACCCCGATGTATCTGACGTTCGGCGACAAGGCCGATGCGACGCCGTACAATCACCTGGAGGCTCAGGTGGATCTGAACGCGAAGAACACGGCTCGGGCGTGGGGCGCGAGGGAATCGAAGAAGATGGATTTCGACGATGTCGATCGGAATGCACCATTTGTGCTGAATGAGATCATCTGGCGCAGCGTGAAGGGCGCGGATTCGCGGATGCCGTTGCCGGTGCATAGTTATCAGTTCAAGTAGCTACGTCCCGTTCGCTGCCACGAACCCCGAGCGATAGCGAGTGGGTCTTGGCCGGAAATCAGAGATCGTACGCACCGGCCGAATGTGGCGGCGGCGCAAGTCAGGCGGACTTCAAGTCCGCCGCAGGCTCCAAGCCTGCCCCACAAACGACGCTCTTACTGTTCCAGGTTACGTTACTGATATGGTAGAATCCTCAACACTTAGTTCTGTGAGGATTGCTCATGTCACAGTGGTTGGTTCGTATTCTTGCTCTTGTTCTTCTCTTCTGCTCGCTGATTGCCTACCAGCCCTCGCCGGCGGCTACACATCTGGGTGACCCGTTCGCCGCGGGGTGGTTCGTCAGCGACACCAACGGCGACGGGATCGTCGATTTCATTCCTGGAAAGATTGTGGTGCCGGATCAGCCGACGGCGGCGCAGAACGCTGCTGCCGCGGATCTGGCGGCTCGGGCTGGATTTGCGTCGACCGGGTTCACGCCGCCGATTGTTATCAGCGCGGCCGAAGATCGCAAGGATGGGCCGCGGATTTATGTCGGCCGTCCGGCGCCGATGGAACTGCAGGCCGAAGAAGGCGGCGTTTTCGTCGACGGCACCAATCTGATTGTGGCGGGACACGACGACGCGGGATTGCTCGCGGCGGCCGAAGCGTACGCGTCGCGCGCGCCGTATATCTGGCGCGTCGGCGGCGACCGCTTGTCGAGCCTGGGCGATGCGACGGGCTACACGTATCTCAAGGGCAAGGCTGGAATCAATCGCGTTTTTCTGCAAGCCTCCGCCACGCAGCCGAGTTTCGAAAATCCGCGCTATGCGAACGTGCATGAAGTGATCGCGGGCGGCGTGAGCGCGACAAATCCAAAGGCGCTGCCGGCGATGCCTGCCCCGCAGCCGGCGAATGGCGCGGCTGGGGCGGCGGAAGCTCCGGCGGCCGCTGAGGGCGAAGGCGGCGCTGCTGGCGGCGGTGGCGGAAGGTTCGATCTGGCGGCTGTCTACACGATGCGCGGCCTGTTCCGCGGCACGCCGCGGATGCCGATTCCGTCGAATCTCGACGGGCAGCTTTATGTTCCCGAAGGCGCGGCCGGAATCGCGATGGCGAATCTGGCGGCTCGCATGGGGATGGAGACCACCGGGATCACGCTGCCGCTGGCGACCCCGGCGAATGAGGCCACGGTGCGCGCGGTTCGGACCAAGTCGGTGGTGCCAGAATCGTCGGTGATCGGCAAGGAAGCGGCGGGCAAGCTGAAGCTGGAGAGTCCGAACCTGCCGGCGATTCCCGCGGGAGAGGGCGAACTGCGGGTGGTCGACAAAGCGTTCGGACGTCAGCCGTCGGTGCTGGTGCGCGGCGATGAAGCGGCGGCGCTGGGGCTGCTGGCGGATCATCTGCCGAATTTGTGGGAGCCGGGAAAGCAGTATTTATCGCTCGAAGAAATTCGCTACGATCTGCATCGCTTCTTTTCGCTGCGGTCGAGCGCGGGGCAGGCGAGCGCGGCTCTTTATCGGCTCGACAAGTGGGCGGAGGAGATCAAGTCGCCGAAAAATGTCGAGGCGAAGGTTTTCGTCGACATCGCGGATCCGGGGTTGAAGGAAGCGGTTCGCAAGGAGTTGATCGCGAAGCTCGGCGTGAGCGATGTGAAGGTGGAGGCGGCCAGTCTGCACGCCGGGACGCAGTGCTGCGAAAAGCTTCCGGCGCTGCATTATCGCGAACCGGGATATCAGTTCCATCAGGGCACACCGACGTTTTCTGAAGACGTCGTGATTCCGTGGGAAGGCGCGCGGCTGATCAAGGCGGTGAAGGATGCGCTGCCGAAGCTGAAGGCGGGAGCGCCGGTGAAGCTGGTGGCGCGCGTCAGCGAAGGTCCCGAAGTGCGTCGCGATCTGCAAAAGCAGTTGGAAGATCTGCTGCCGAAACCGAGCCAGGTGACGGTGCTGTGCGCGTTCAAGCCCGGGGTGAGCTGGCTGATGGACGACATCGCTCCGCAGGTGCAGGGCAAGGCGGCATCGGTCAAGATCGATTTCAAGCGCAACGAAGATCCCACGGCGACGCGGTCGATGTTCTCGCACGCGCGGTGGGTGCAGGAGCTGTATCCGGTCGACGAAATGCTGTCCAAGCAATTGAGCATTCCTTTGCAGAAAATCTCGTTCGATGAATTTGAGGGCAAAGGTCCGACGTATCGCGTGCACGTTTTCGACGCGGCGGGAAAAGAAATTCTGGCGCGCGAATTTACGGTGACCACCGTCGATCGTCCCTACAACGGCGTGATGCCGGAGTATGAACGGGTGCAGGTGGATACGGGATGGGTGCGGATGGAATCGGGGTCAGCGGCGGTGCTCGATCAGCGCATCGCGACGGACATCGAAGAATTCTGGGAGCACTACCACAAGGACACGCTGCCGAAGGTTTTCAAGACGGTGATGGCTCGCTATCACGGTGAGCTGCGGCCGGAATTTTCGCCGCCGTTCGACACGCTGAAGATGGATTTTCATTTGAGCGAGCCGAATTATGAGCTGACCGGGATCGACAAGGAGCGCATTTCGTCGCTCGAGGCGCTACAGGAAGACACGTTTTACTCCACTGAAAATTTCATGAACATGATGGGCGACCTGGAGGTGGGTCGCTCGGTCACGTACGTCGGTCGCATTATTCCGATCGTGCATGCGTCGGACGAAGCGAAAGACGGGCACGTGCACATCGAGTTTTATGCGAAACCGAACGGGTCTCCTTCGGTAGAACTGGCATGGACCGATGCGGCCGGAAAGCGGCATCGCCAGTCGCGCGACCTGTGGGCGTTGCAGGGGCCGATGCAGCCGCGATTGGTGGGGGCGCGGGCGACGGCGCAGAACGTCGAGAGCCTGACGTGGGCGCTCGCGGCGGATTTCAAGGACGACAAGCACGCCGACTGGATCAAGGAAGAAGGCAAGGATCAGGTGGAGCGCAGTA
Organism: Terriglobia bacterium; assembly: GCA_020073325.1. GTDB lineage: Bacteria > Acidobacteriota > Terriglobia > Bryobacterales > Bryobacteraceae > Palsa-187. Next base: position 3,832 of record JAIQFJ010000204.1, read on the forward strand.
TTTTTCCGGCGGAGCAAGCCCGCGGGCAGTTGCACTGGCTCGATCAGTTGCACGCGGCGGGGATGTATAAGGATGAGGTCGCGTATCCGCACTTGAAGTCGATGGACTTCGAGTTCGAGCTGCCGGTGCCGCTGACGATGAAGGTGGATTCGCCGGCTCCGCGCGAATACGCGAGCGTGAAGATTCAGCCGCCGGCTTCAAAGCGACCGATGATCGGGGACTACGCCCCGAAATCGGTGCAGTGGGACGAGCCGATTCCGCCCTCGGAAAGCGCGTCGGTGCTGGCGAAGTACGCGCAGACGCCGGGCGTCACCGTGTACTGGATGGGCCGGTCGTATCTCGGCGAAAACATCTGGGTGGCCGACGTGACGCTGCCGACGCCGTCGACGCTGCGATCGATTCCGAAAGAAACGACGCTCAAGGCGACCATCGTGTATTCGGGCCGCCAGCATGCGAACGAAGTTTCGTCGACCAGCCACATTTTGAAGCTCGGCGATCAGTTGATCAACGATCCGGCAACGCGCGCGCTGCTCAAGCAGGTCAACGTGGTGCTGCATCCGATCACGAATCCGGATGGCGCGGAGCTTTCGGTGCAGCTCGCCGAGATTACGCCGAACAACATGCTGCATCCGGGGTATCACGGGGCGCTGGCGGCGGACGTTGCGACGGGGCAGGGCGATGCGGATCCGGTGTATCCCGAATCGCGCACGCGCCGGCAGCTTCTCGAAAACTGGCTGCCCGATGCGTTCCTGAATCCGCACGGATATCCGTCGCACGAATGGGTGCAGCCGTTTTCGGAATATTCGGGATGGGTGCAATCGCGGCAGGGGGCGAACAATGGACGCACGTGGTGGATCCCGCGCGGGTGGTTCACGTCGCTGGGGTATCTGCGCGACGATCAGCATCCCTATTCGGAAAAAATCGCCTACGAGATTCGCGACCGGATCGTCGAGGCGCAGCGCAAGGTGCCGGGGCTGCTGGATCTGGAAAATCGCATGAACGATCGTTATCAGCGCTTCGGCCAGAAGTGGCAGCCGGAAAATATGCAGCAGCCTGTCGTCGGCGGCATCCGCATTTACATGGCGCTGAAGGGCGCGGGCGGCGGACGGGGCGGAGCGGCTCCGGGCAGCGGCGGCGTCGGAAATATTTCGCCGGATGTGACGTGGGATTCGGGATATACCGAAGCTCCGGACGAAACGGCGCACGGGGATTACATGAAGCTGATGGCGTCGGCCGGGCTGGCGTTCGACCGCGTGCATCTGGAATATCTCGCCAAAGGGAAGCTGCGGATCAATCGGACGCAGCGGGAACAGGCGGGAAAGGTCAACTGGCGGGTGGAAAGACTGCGCCCGAATTTGCCGGCGTCCGAGTCGGAGCCGCCGCGGAACGATGCGACGACGCAAAACCAATAACGGGTTGGCTCGTCTGTTCAAACAAGTCTTGCTGTAAGGAATACGCGCGCAATTTGGCGTTGAACCGCTTCCTCCGGTCGCGGCTCGCTTTTTGCGATGTGTTTCAGAAAAGGGGTCGATATGTTCAAAACACGCACGATTCTCATTGCAATCTTTACGATGCTGTTCTGCGCCGCTCTCGGGATGGCGCAAACCAGCGACGCTGAACTCACTGGAATGGTCAAGGATCCTTCGGGCGCTCCGATTGCCGGCGCCAAGGTGACCGCGGCCAATCAGGACACCGGTGTCGCACGCACGGTCACCACCGAAGCCGACGGCCGTTTTCGATTCGTCGTTCAGCCCGGACGCTATTCGCTTACCGCGGAAGCGGCCGGTTTCAAGAAGGAAACCGTTACCGACATGGTCCTGACGGTCGGCCTGCATTTCGATAAGGATGTGTCGCTGACGGTCGGCAACGTGCAGGAATCGGTCACGGTCACCGGCGAAGTTCCGGCGGTCGATTTGACCAAGGGCGACGTTTCGGGCGTCGTCACGCAGCAGCAGATCGACGCGCTGCCGGTGAACACGCGGCAGACGCTGAACCTGGCGCTGCTGTTGCCGGGCACCACGCAGGACGCCTCGCGCACGTTCTACAACAACGTGCAGATCGGCGGCGGCGACCGGTTCTATGCCAATGGATTCACCGTCGACGGCGTCACCAACACGTGGGCCGAACAGGGCGAGCCGCGCCAGAATTTCCCGCAAGGATCGATTCAGGAATTTCGCGTCAATACGAATCAGTTCAAGGCGGAGCAGGGGCTCGCGATGGGCGGCGTGGTCACGATGGTCACCAAGAGCGGCACCAACGACATGCACGGCGAAGTTTTCGAATACTGGCGCAATGCGGCGTTGAATCACGACAACAAATTCACGCAGGCGTCGCTGGCGAACGTGGGTCTGGACAAGGCTCCTTTCAACCGCAACCAGTTCGGCGGCGACGTGGGCGGTCCGATCGTCAAGAATCGCACGCATTACTACGCGGCTTACGAGCGCACGCAGGTGGACGATTCCTTCACCATCTTCGCCGCCGGCGCGCATCAGAACTATGCGGCCAACGAAGGCGTGTTCGACAAGCCCAGCTACGACCAGATGTTGAATGTGCGCGTCGATCATCAGATCAACAACAACCAGCGCCTGTTCGGGCGCTACTCGCAGGAATGGAACAAGCAGACGTGGCAGGGCTGCGGCGGCACGGCCGAATCGAACTGCTACGACGGACTGATCCCGCGGCACGCCTTTGTCGGGGGCCACACCTGGACACCGACGGCAACGATCGTCAACGATTTCCGCTTCCAGTACGGATTTTCGTCGTACCTGCTGGGTCCTTCGGGGCAGCCGATCTGGACCGACCTGGGCAGTTTCCCAGCGTCGCGCCTGGCGCTGCTGCAGCCGGTTTACAGCTTCCCCAGCTTCCGCTACGGCATGGGCTACGGAGAACTCGGCATCGAACGCCGCACCGAATTCAAAGACGACCTGACGTGGGTGAAAGGCAAGCACACGATCAAGATGGGCTTTGACTACAGCTACATTCCGTTTGCCGACGATACCGTGATCAATTATCAGGGCACCTGGACGTTCGCGACGGATCAGCCTTTCAATCCCAAGGATCCGGCGAGCATCGCGGCGCTGAAGAATCCGATTCAGTTCACCGCGGCGATTCCGGGGCAGTACACCTCGGTGCCGGTTTCCCAATACGGCGCCTACCTTCAGGACGACTGGCGCGTGTTCCGCGATCTGACGCTCAACTTCGGCCTGCGCTGGGATCGCGAAGTCGGGTCGTACAACGAATCGCTCGATCCGAACAGCTTCAAGAATCCGGCAACCGGACAGCCGGTAGCGATTCCCTTCCTGGGCGATCCGAGCCAGCGCGGACAGGCGTTCAACTTCGGCCCGCGCTTCGGATTCGCATGGAACGTTTTCGGGAAGAGCAAGGATGTGATTCGCGGCGGTTATGGACTGTACTGGAATAACATCCAGACGCTGTTGAACTTCCCTGAAAACCGCAACATCTCGCAGTGCAACGTGACCATCACGAATCCAACGTATCCGAATCCGTACGGCGGCCAGAGCGCGACATCGTTCTGTTCGGCGGCGCCGCCGAACCTGACGGTGCTCGACAAGAACTTCTCGATGCCCTATTCGCAGCAGTTCACGCTCGGCTATGCGCGCCAGATCACCAGCGACTTTTCGATCCAGGTGGACGGCGTATACATGCATTCGGTGAAGGACTGGCGCAACTTCGACCTCAACTATCCGGACGCTCAGGGCGTGCGCCCGCTGCCTCAGTACGGCCGCATCCTGGATCACATGCCGATCTCGCAGTACGAGTACAAGGGCATGTTCGTGCGCGCCGATAAGCGTTTCGCGCATCGCTACCAGTTCACGGTGGCGTACACGCTCTCCTCGGACCAGGACGACAATCCGCAGTCGCAGGTCACCAATCAGAACAACTACAGCCTGGATTGGGGTCCGTCAGGGATCGATCGCCGCAATGCGCTGGTGGCGGGAGGATTCGTCAATCTTCCGTGGCAGATCACGGCGGGGGCTTTCTGGCAGATCCGTTCGGCGCAGCCGTTTAACACGCTGTCGACGACGCTTGTAGATACGGTCACGCAATACGTCCCCGGGTTGAGCCGCAACATGGGCAATCGCGACAACGCGGCGGTGGTCAGCGCGGTGAACGCGTATCGCGCCACGCTCAAGCTGGCTCCGATCGACGCGTCGCAGTTCGACAGCAGCCGCTTCAACAGTTTCGACCTGAAGCTGTCGCGGTCGTTCGCACTCGGCGAAAAGCGCCGGATCGAAGTGATCGGCCAGGCGTTCAACCTGTTCGGGGTGACGAACCTGTCCGGTGGACAGACCTCGGCTGCCAATTCGGCGAACTTCGGAAAGATCCTGGGAGCGAGCAATCTGCAGCAGGCGGAACTCGCGGGCCGGTTCGTGTTCTAGGGTCGAAACAGAGCCGCGACTGGCAAGGAGCGGATGCCGATCCTTTCACGGATGGTCGGCGCTGAACCGCTCCCTGTGGTCGCGGCTCGCTGTTTGCGTTTCTCCATCTCGTTCCAGGTAGCGCGCGAGAAAAGCGCGAGCCTGCGCCGCAAGAATCTCTCCTACCTCTCCCCGCCAGTTCGATTCCACGACAGAATATTCCAGCACGCCGTGCGCCTCAGGCGAATGTTCGCGCTCCATCACGTACACCACTTGCACGATTCCCTCATTTTCTGACGCGATCGAAAAACGAACGGCGTCAACCGCGCTTTCGGGAAACCGTTCGCACAGCCCGCGCGCGTAGCCGCAGTTGCACAGCTCGCGTTGCGATCGTTCCGGAGGCTCGAAGGGCTCACTGGCCGCGCGGCACACTCCGCGATGCGCGTCGTTTAAGGGAAGCCGCGGCGGCAGGATCCATAGTTCGTCGCCCAGCCGGTCGACCGGCATGAAGAACGGGCATGCCACAGCGGTCATCGTAGCACGCATCTGCGATCATAGACGTTTGGAACCGACACGCATCGAAGTTCTGCAGCAACTGCTCGCCCAGAATCCGTCGAGCACTTTCGCACGATACGGACTCGCCATGGAGTACATCAAATCCGGCGACCTCGGCCGCGCCATGGACGAATTCGCGTCGGTGATTGCGACCGATCCGTCATACGCGGCCGCGTATTTCCACGGGGGGCAGGCGCTCGAAAAACTCGGCCGGCTGGACGATGCGCGCGACTATTATCGCCGCGGGATCGCCAACGCCCGCGACGCGCATGCCCGAAGCGAGTTGCAATCTGCCCTGGATATACTAGGAGAGTAAAGGTTTAGCGTTTTGCGTCTGATTCTTGTTCTGGGTCTCGTATTCGCCGCCATGCCTGCGGCGCCGCAGGCGCGTCCTCAAGTCCAGCAGCAAGCCGAGCTGAACGTGAGTGAACCGCTGTTCGTCGTCATGGCGGCGGCGATGGCCGGAGGTTTCGAGCCCGAGCTCGATTCGCCCACCAACCACAAGCTCCGCAAGGCGCTCAGCGATCATTTCAAGTCTCAGAAGCTCGAGAGCATTAACGCGCTGCGGCGTTTCGTGCGCGATCATCGCGCGTCGAACCCCACCATGGAATTCAGCCAGTACGTCGTCTACGGGCTGCTGGTCGACGGGCCGCCGGATTTCAAGTACCGGCTGGATCCGTCGGCGTTGCCGCCCGAAGTCGACAAGCTCGAAGGACTGACGCCGCTGCTCATCCAGTTTTATCGTGAAGCGAAGCTCGACGAGTTGTGGGCGCAGCTTCAGCCGACGTTTGAAGCATCGCTTGCTCCGTATCAATCGCCCGTCGCGCGCGCGCTGCTCGAAGTGAACGCCTACCTGCGCAACCAGACCAGCGGATTCCTGGGGCGGCGTTTTCAGGTTCTGATCGACCTGCTGGGTCCGCCGAACCAGGTGCAGACGCGCAGTTTCCTTGACGATTATTACGTCGTGATCACGCCCGGCGCGGAGTTGCCGGTCGACGAGATCCGCCACATGTATCTGCACTTCGTGCTCGATACGCTGCCGCTGAAATTTTCCAAAATCGTCGACGACAAGCGCGGGCTGATCGATTACGCGCAGGGCTCGCCGATTCTCGAGGAGCAGTATAAGATCGATTTTCATCTGCTGACGACGGAGAGCCTCATCAAGGCGGTCGAGAGCCGCATGGACAAGAAGCCGGCCGAGGTCGACCAGGCATTGCGGGAAGGCTACGTCGTCACGCCGGCGCTGGCCGAGGCGCTGATCGCCTATGAGGAGCAGGAGACCGCCATGCGGCTGTATTTCCCGGAGATGATCCAGGGAATCGACCTGCGCAAGGAAGCGAAGCGGCTGGATCACATCGATTTTCTGACCGAGCGTCCCGCGCGGCGCGTCCGTTCGGTGACGCGCGAAGTGAAACCGGCCGCGCCTACGGGAGCTGAGAAAACGCTCGACGACGCCGAAAAAGCGTATGCCGCGCGCGAGCTGCCGCGCGCCCGCGAGACCTATCTTCAGGTCCTCAAGGAAACGCAGGAGAAACCGATCCACGCAAAGGCGTATTATGGTTTGGCGCGGATCGCGGTGCTGGAAAAGGATCCGGAGTTGGGCGATCGCCTGTTCCGCAAGGTCCTCGAGCTGGAGCCGGACGCCTACACCAAGTCGTGGAGCCTGCTGTATCTGGGGCGCCTGGCCGATTCGCAGCAGCGCCATGACGAAGCCGTCGAGCATTACAAGGCGGCGCTGGCCGTGGCGGGTGTGCCCGATTCCGTACGCAAAGCGGCGGAGCAGGGCATCAACGAAGCTTTCATAAAGAAATGAGTTTTGCAATTCACCAAAGGGGCATTGAGATGAGGAAGATTCTTCTGGCCGGCCTGGCCGGATTGATGATGACGGGTCTGGTCATGGCGCAGCCGAAGGCCAAGTCGAAAAAAGAGCTGGATGCGTTCATGGAAATCCAGCAGGCCACCACGGCGGACGCGCGTATTGCGGCGGCGGATAAGTTCGTCACCAGCTACGCCGATTCGCAGCTCAAAGCCATGGCGCTGACGATGGCCGCGCAGGCCGCCGAGATGAAGAACGACGCGCCCAAGGCGATCACCTACGCCGAAACCGCGCTCGAGTCGGATCCCAAGAGCTATCAGGCGATGCTCGTCATTTCCGGCGAACTGGCCAAGGGTACCCGCGACAACGATCTCGACAAGGAAGAGAAGCTGGCCAAGTCCGAGAAAATGTCGCACGACGCCATCGAGGCGATCGACGCGGCGCAGAAGCCGAATCCGCAGGTCACCGACGATCAGTGGAATGGCTACAAGAAGGACCTGAAGTCGCAGGCTCACGAGAACCTCGGGCTGGCGGCGCTGGCTCGGAAGAAATACGATGTGGCCATCACGGAGTTCAAGACCTCGGTGGACGAAGCCGCGACGCCTGATCCCGCCACCATGGTGCGCCTCGCTTCCGCTTATGATCAGGGCGGCAAGCCCGACGATGGAATCGCGATGCTGGACAAAGTGCTCGCGATGCCGAATCTGAACCCCGTCGTGAAGCAGTTCGCCACCTCGGAAAAGGCGCGCGCACAGGCGGCCAAGAACAAGAAGTAGTGGCGAACCGAGTTCCAGATCGCGATACGGAGACGGGTCTGAAGCTCACAGAACCGGTATGATCGCGGACTTGGCAGTTCTCGAACAGGCGCTCGGACACACGTTCACCAGCCGGGAACTGCTGGAGCGCGCACTGACGCACAAGTCGCGCATCTACGAAAAAGCGGCCGACGGCGCGACTCTGGCCGACAACGAGCA
>JAIQFJ010000205.1 GCA_020073325.1 Terriglobia bacterium
CACCAGGTGAAGTTCGGCGGCGACATGATCGTCGCGCACACCGGCGGCAACAGCAAGGAGTTCGGCGGGCCGATTTACCTGGGCCAGTTCAGCTACAAAGCCTGCTCGCTGAGCGCCGCCGTTTGCGAAAGCCAGGCGTATCTGGGCAATCTCGCCAATGTCAATACCTACACGCAGAGCTACGGCAACGCGAATTATCTGGTCAACGACGTCTTGTGGGCCATGTTCGTTCAGGACGATTACAAAATCCGTCCCGACCTCACCGTGAATCTCGGCCTGCGCTATGAGCAGCAGACGTTCACCGATTCGCGCCTCGGCTTCGCGCCGCGCGCCGGTTTCGCCTACAACGTCAAGGGCGACGGAAAAACCGTGATCCGCGGCGGCTTCGGAATCTATTATTCCCAGGTGGTCGATAACTCGGCCGCGAACTGGGCGCTCACCGGTCCCACGGGCGTGTTCAATTACACCGCCTCTGCGGGACAGATCGGATTTCCCGTAAGCGTCGCTGCGGTGCCCCTGCCTGCGTTTCCCGCGGGCGCGCGCGTTCCTTTGCGCAACCTGTACATCCGGCCCGGCGACAGCGCCAATCTCGATCAGTTCTTCCCCACCTCGACACTGACCGGCTATCAGAACCAGCTTCTCAATCCTTATTCCGAACAGTGGACCTTCGGCGTGGAGCGCCGCGTCGCGACCGACTGGGTCCTGCGCGTCGATTACGTCGGTTCGCACACGCTGCGCATCAATCGCCCGCTCGATGTCGACACGCCCGCGCCGTTCATCCGGACCGCGCCCGGGCAGGTCCGCAGCGCGCAGGCGGCGAACTGCACCCGTCCGTATTGGATCTGGTGGTATCAGCAGCAGGGCGCGACGTGCAACCCCGCCGCGGCGACGAATCCGCAGCCGCCCTACGCGCAGATTCTTTCGGACGTGAACGACGGCTACTCCTATTACGACGCGCTCGAAGTAAATCTCAGCCATCGCTTCAGCAGAAATTTCTCGATGCTTGCCAGCTACGTGTGGTCGCACGCGATCGATAACGTCGACCCCGACGTCCCCGGCCAGAGCCCCAACGATCCGAACTTCATCGGCAAGGTGGAAAATGGCAACGCGATTTTCGATCAGCGCCAGCGTTTCGTGCTGAGCGGCACTTACGTGCTGCCCTGGAAAATCAACTTCGGCGGAATCGCGACACTCGGGTCCGGCCTGCCGTTCAACTACATTAGCGGCGCGAACAACTTCGGCGATGCCGGCGCGACCACGGATCGTCCCGTGATCAACGGCGTCGTGGCCGGCCGCAACACCGGGCACGGCCGCCCGATTTACGACGTCTCGCCTTTCCTGGAACGTCCCTTCCGCATTACCGAGCGCTTCGGGGTCGATCTTCGCATCGAGGCGTTCAACGTCCTGAACCACGCCAATTTCGCCGGCTACATCGGCACCTGGGGCAACGGCGCGACGCCCGGAGCCGGATTCGGAACTCCGAACGTCGGCATCACGAATCAGCTCCCGGCGCGATCGGTGCAATTTTCGGTCAAAGTCGACTTCTAAATCGTCACAAAATCCTGCCCGAAAGCACATCCAACCATCGGAGGATAGTCTTTTTTGCGAAAGACGATTTGGCTGGCCCTGCTCACGGTCGCTTCGATCTGGGCAGGACCGGTCACTTACGACCTGACCATCACGATGACCGACGGCCCGCTGACCGGACAGACGGGTTCCGGCACCATCGTGCTCGATCCCACGCTGGCCGTGTCGAGTGGCGGATTCGTTTACGTCGACCCAGCCGACGGGCTCTCGGTTTTCACCATCACTTTTCTGAGCCAGCCACTCACGATGAGCGATATCGTCGGATAGAGTGTGGCTCCCATCGCGATGCTGAACGTCGGCGATCTTTCGCTGCTCAATCCCTTCGGGGTTTGGGGCGGCACCACCAGCACTGTCGCACCTTCAGGCGCCGGACGATCAAATTTCTTACGGCAAGTCACCTGGGTAGTCGATACCAGGGCCGCAGCGCCCGCGCCTGAACCCGCGACGCTCCAGATCGCGGGGATCGGGTTTCTTCTTTCCTTTCTCGTTCGCAAAATGCGATAACAACCACGCAAAAGTGGTGCTATATTGAAGAGCGATGCCACTCGTGCCCCCCTACATCGAGTCGCTTCGTCCCTACGAACCTGGCCGGAGCATCGACGAAGTCAAGAAGGCCTACAACCTAGACCACGTCGCCAAGCTCGCCTCGAATGAAAATCCGCTGGGACCCTCGCCGCGCGCTGTCGCCGAGATCCGCAAACATCTGGATGGATTGAACTTCTATCCCAATGGCGGGCTCGACCTGCGGGTGCGCCTGGCCGCTGAGTTCGATCTCAAAGTCGACAACGTGATCGTCGGCTCCGGCTCGGACGGCATCATGTCGAACATCATCCGCACATTTTTGTGCGATGACGATGAGGTTCTGACCACTGAATCGGCATTCATCGGTTTTCAGGTGCTGGCCCGGTCACGCGGCGTCGCGTACCGAACCGTCCCGTATCAGAAGTGGCATTACGATCTGGAAGCGCTGGCCGCGGCGATCACGGAAAAAACCAAGATCATCTACCTCGCCAACCCCAACAATCCTACCGGGACGATTTTCAGCAAGCAGGAATTCGATCGTTTTTATAAACACGTCCCCGAGCGCGTGCTGATCATCCTGGACGAGGCCTATTTCGAGTACGCCCAGGACAACCATCGCTACCCGGACTCGATGCACTATCGCTACGACAACGTGATCACGCTGCGGACGTATTCGAAGATCTATGGGCTGGCCGGCGTGCGTGTCGGCTACGGATTCGCGCACGAAGAACTGATCATGAACCTGATGAAGGTCAAGCTGACGTTCGAGCCCAGCTCGCTCGCGCAGGTCGCCGGAGTCGCCGCGCTGGACGATCACGAATTCGTGCATCGCTCGCTCGAACTGAACGCGCGCGGACGGCGGCTCATCACCGAAGGACTGCGCCAGTTGGGTTTCGAAGTGGTCCCGTCGGAAGCGAATTTCGTGATGGTGCCGCTCGAAGACGCCGCTACGGCGAGTTTCCTGACCGAAGAACTGCTGAAGCGCGGCCTGATCGTGCGCCAACTCGGCGCCTTCGGGATTCCGCATGCGATTCGCATCTCGACCGGCACCGATGAAGAAAACAACCGGCTGCTCGAAGCCGTCGCCAGTATCCATCTGAAGGAGACCGAACATGCAGTTAGCAGAACGTCCCGTTGAAGCCTCCAACGACTTTCTTCCTCTCCTGGGAACCGATCATGTGGAGTTCTACGTCGGCAACGCGCGCCAGAGCGCGCATTATTACCGCTCGGCGTTCGGCTTCACGTGGACCGGCTACAGCGGACCCGAAACCGGCGTTCGCGACCGCGCGAGCTACGTGCTGGAGCAGGGAAAAATCCGTTTCGTCCTGACCACGCCGCTGCGGCCCGATCATCCCATCACCGATCACATCAAGCTGCACGGCGACGGCGTGCGCGACATCGCTCTGACCGTCGATGATGCCGAATCCGCGTGGCGGGAGACCACCAAGCGCGGGGCAAAAAGCGTCCGCGATCCTTTCACGGTGAAGGACGAACACGGCGAAGTGAAGATGGCGTCGATCGCGGCTTACGGCGACACACTCCACACCTTCGTCGAGCGCCGCAATTACAAAGGGTCTTTTGTACCGACGTACGCGCCCGTCGCGGGTCCCGATAAAGTCGCGCGACCGGCGGGATTGAAGTATGTCGATCACATGGTCGGCAACGTCGGCTGGAACCAGATGAACCAGTGGGTGAAGTTCTACGAAGACGTGATGGGCTTCCGCCTTTATCAGACCTTCGACGATAAAGACATCTCCACCGAATATTCCGCGCTGATGTCGAAAGTGATGGCGAACGGCAACGGACGCATCAAGTTCCCCATCAATGAGCCCGCCGAAGGCCGCAAGAAATCGCAGATCGAGGAATACATCGAGTTCTACAACGGCCCCGGCGTCCAGCACGTCGCCATGGGCACGGCCGACATCATCGCGACCGTCAGCCAGCTTCGCGACCAGGGTGTCGACTTCCTGAAAGTCCCCAGCACGTACTACCGTGAACTGACCGCCCGGGTCGGCAAGATCGATGAGCCGCTCGACCAACTCGAAGAACTTGGGATCTTAGTCGACCGCGACGATGAAGGCTACATGCTGCAGATCTTCACCCGTCCGGTGGAGGATCGCCCGACGCTGTTCTACGAAATCATCCAGCGCAAAGGCAGCCGCAGCTTCGGCAAGGGGAATTTTAAGGCTCTGTTCGAGGCGATTGAGCGCGAGCAGGCGCTGCGTGGGAATCTATAACGAATTCGGCCAACGCCGCGCGGAGTGCAGGATAGAGCCGATCTCGACTGCCGCGCGGCGAATCCGATAAATCACGACGTACGGCGGCACCGCCAATTCGCGTGTTCCCGCCACGCGCCCCTTACGGCCGATGTAGGCATGCTTGCCAAGGGCCTGGATCGACTCATAGATTTTCCGAACTTGGACCGTCGCCGCTTCCGGATTATCGCCGAATACAAAGGAGCAGATCGACTCCAGATCCCGCAGCGCGTCCTGGGTCCACCGGACGTTCACTTCTTGCCGGTGAGACGGGCGATCGTTTCTCGCACTTGTTCTTCCGACGCAAACCGGCCTTCATCGGCTGAGCGCATCCCTTTCTTGATGTGCTCGATTTGCCATTGATATAGCTCGAGGTACGCCCGCAAGGCCTCCTTGACGATGTAACTCCGATCCCGATCCTGCTGCGCCGCGATTTTGTCGATCGATTCGCGCATTTTGGGATCTAGTCTCACGGTCAATGTGTCGCCTGCCATGGACGACAGCGTCTCAGCCGTGTCGCTGTACAAGAAACATACGCTGGATCGCCGCTCTTCCCTTCGCACTCTCGCGAAAAGCCCTGGATTTGCCCGGATCGCGATTCTCTCGCCAATCGAGGGCGAACAGGCGTGGTGCGGGAATCTGTAACTCCCGGGGGTAGCTTGGCCTTTTGTCTGCTCGACTGAAACAGCAACCCCAGCCGGCTCGGCTGCCGGCCCCACACGCAAGCCGTGCATCCTGGGGAACCCCGCTCGACGTAGTCTCGTACAACTAGCATGCGCTGGATTGCCGACCTCCGCTATTCCTTCCGTACTCTCGCGAAAAGTCCCGGATTTGCCCTCATCGCGATTCTCTCGCTGGCCCTCGGCGTCGGGGCGAACTCGGCGATGTTCAGTTACGTCGACGCGCTGCTGCTCCGGCCCCTGCCGGTCTCCGCGCCCTCGCGCGTCATCGAGGTTGTGTCCACCTCACCGGGCGTGCGGTTCGACGGAAACTCCTATCCCGACTACGCCGACTTTCGCGATCAGACGAAGACGTTGTCGGCACTGGTGTGCTATTCGATGTCGCTCATGGGAGTCAGCCAGAGCCGCGATCAGGTTCCCAAGGTGACGCTCGGGATTATCGCCAGCGGGAATTTTTTCTCGGGACTCGGAATCGAGATTCCGATCGGCCGCGGTTTTCGCCCCGAGGAAGACCAGACGCCGGGCCGCGACCTGGTCACGGTTCTGAGCCACTCGATGTGGGAGCACGATTTCGCCTCCAGCCCTGCCGCCATCGGCCGCAAGATTCGGATCAATGGCAGCGAGTTCACCATTGTCGGCGTCGCGCCCAAAGGATTTACAGGACCCGAAGCCTTCGTCCTGCCGCAGTTCTACGTTCCGATGAACGCGTTTCCGCAGGCGATTCCCAATGCGAAGCCCGACTACCTCGCCGCGCGGGGAAATCGCGAGCTGACCGTGTTCGGCCTGCTCAAACCCGGCGTGAAGGTCGCCGCGGCGCGCGCGGAACTCAACACCATTGCGGCGCGCCTGGCGGCGCAATACCCCGCGACCAATAAAGATCGGAGCCTGCTGGTCGCCAATTATCAGGACGCGCGCTACCAGCGCAACAGCATGGACGCGACCTTCGCATTTCTGCTGCTCGGCGTCACCACGCTGGTTCTGCTGATCGCTTGCGCGAACGTCGCCAATCTGGTTCTGGCGCGCGGCGCGGGACGCGTCAAGGAAATCGCGATCCGCATGGCCGTGGGCGCGAGCCGCATGACCCTGGTTCGCCAGCTTCTCACGGAAAGCCTGGTACTCGCGATCGCGGGCGGCGCCGCCGGACTCGCCGTCGCTTACGCCGGCGTGCGATTCCTCAACTCGATTCCCGTGCCGTCGGATTATCCGATTTCCCTGGGTGTGCGCATGGACGCGCGCCTGTTGACGTTCAGCTTCCTGCTTGCTGTCGCCACCGGGCTGATCTTCGGCCTGATCCCCGCGCTGCGCTCCACACGAACCGACCTTTCATCGACCATTAAATCGAGCGATCAGGGTCCCGCCAAAATCGGTTTCCTGCGCGGACGCCTCGCCGGACGAAACGTGCTGGTCACGATGCAGCTCACGTTGTCCGTCGTGTTGCTGATTCTCTCGGCGTTTTTCGTCCGCGGATTTCAGGGTGCCCGCCATATGGCCACCGGCTTCCGCGTCGATCACACGATCTTCTTCTCTCTCGACCCCAACCTGGTGCGCTATGACGAGGCGCGGTCGCGGCAATTCTACCGCAAGCTGATCGACCGCCTGCGCGACACCACGGGCGTGCGGAACGCATCGCTTTCCTGGACGATTCCGTTCACCGCCGGAGCCCAGCGCACGCGCGGATTCCTGGCCGAAGGCGACATTCCTCCCGCGGGAAAACCGCTGCCGAGCGCATGGTCGAACATCGTGGACGAAAATTATTTCGGACTGATGGAGACCCCCATCGTGCGCGGACGCGCGTTTGATGCGCGCGACACCGCCGCTTCGCCGCACGTCGCCGTGATCAACGAAACGCTGGCCCGCAAGCTGTGGCCCGGCCGCGACGCGATCGGGAAACGGGTCCGGCTCGACCGCGCGGACGGCCCGATGTTCGAAGTGATCGGCGTCGCGCGCGATTCGAAATATCTCTACTGGGCCGAGGCGCCGCAAAACATGGTCTGGACCGCCTTCGCGCAGGAATATAACTCGCACATGGTGGTCGAGGTTCGCACCACGGGCGACCCCGCGGCGATGGCCGGAGCCGTCCGCGACGCGGTGCGGTCCATCGATCCCGACATGCCGATCTTCAACATGAGCACGATGGATACTTTCTTTGAGGATCGAGTGATGCTCGGTCCCAAGCTGCTGGCGCAAACCGTCACCGCGATCGGGCTCATGGGCTTGCTGCTTGCCGTCATCGGACTCTACGGCGTCGTTTCCTACGCGGTCAGCCGCCGCACCCGCGAGATCGGCGTCCGCATGGCGATCGGCGCGCGGCCCGCCGATGTCCTGCGCATGGTTCTGGGCCAGGGAATGACGTTCACCGCGATCGGCGTGGTGCTCGGAATTGTGCTCGCGATGGCCGCCGGCCGCTTCGTGCAGGATTTCCTGGTCGACGCAAGCACGAAAGATCCCGTGACGCTGATCGGCGTGCCGCTGCTGCTGGCCGCCGTCATGGCGATCGCCTGCTGGATCCCCGCCCGCCGCGCGGCCAGGCTCGACCCGACCCATGCGCTTCGCATCGAGTAAGAGATTTAGCCACGAATGAACACGAAGCACGCATAAGCCGAGCGGCGATTCGTGTTCATTCGTGGCGCAGAAATCTAAAACCGCGCGATCAGCCCGACACGGAACGCCACCGGCGCGCCGGGCGAAATGTTCGTGTTGTTGTCCGCGTTCAGGTAATATTTTTTGTCCAGCAGATTCTCGACATTCGCCTGCAGCCGGATGCGCTCGCTGAGCGAATAAAACAACGCCGCATCGACGCGCGTGTACCCGGGCAGCACGACGGAATCGTCGATCGCCGCGAACATGCCGGACCGGTTGACGATCCCCACGCCCGCGCCCAGCCTTCGCAGCACCTGATAGTTGTTCCACAGCGAAAACGTGTTGTGCGGAGCCTGCGCCACCTGCGCGCCCGTCTTCGCCGACGTGGTCGCGCTTACGACGAACGCGTCCATGTAGGAATAGCCGCCTGAAATTCGCCACGCCCGCGTGAGCTCCCCTGTGATTCCCGCCTCGAAACCATTCGTGCGCTGCCCGCCGGTCTGAATCAGGCGAGTCGCATCGTTCGGATCGGTCGCGCGCGTGTTGGTCCGGTCCAGCCGGAATACGGCGGTCGTCAGCGAGAGCCGCCGCGTCGCGTCCCATTTTGCGCCGATCTCGTAGTTGGTGAATTGTTCCGGCTTCGCCTGCTGCGTGATGATCGTCAGCGACGAGAACTGGTCGCCTGAGCTCGGCAGGTACGACACGCTGTAGCTCGCATACAGGGAAACCGCGGTCGCGGGCTTGTAGATCAGCCCCGCGCGCGGCGACACCAGATGATCGATCCGCCGCAGATTCGTCCCGGTACGATGGTCGTGATACTGGAGATCGAAATAGTCGAAGCGCACGCCGGCGACGAACTGCACGTGGCGCGACAGCTCCATCTGATCCTGAACGTAGGCCGCGGCAAGGTTCGTCTCCAGATGATTGTCCGCGTCCGTCGCGCTCTGGCGAATCGTCGCCGGCGTCGAGAAAACCGTAGCCGTCAGCGGCACCAGAAGCGTCGTCGACGAGTTGTTGAAATACGCCGTGTTGCGAAAATTATTCGTCAACTGGCGACCCAGTTCCGCGCCGGCGAGGAAAGTGTGCTTCACGCGGCCGGTGTGCGCGGAATACGTCACATCGGTCTGGTTCAAAAGGTTACGGCGACAGGTGGCGTTGTTATAGCCCGACACCGAATCCTGCATGCCGTCCGCGGTCACCGCGCCGGGGACGAAATTCTGATAGCCGCGGTCGTAATTGCCGACCAGCGTGCGATTGCGAATGTTCACGGCGCCGGCCTGATGCTCGATCAGCACGCTGCCGAGGTCCACGTCCGCGAAGACGCGGCTCGCATCGGGATTCCCGAAGTATGTGTCGACGGGAACATCCAGCGGCAATCCCTGAAACGACGGGATTCCGCGATCCGCCGTGCGCCCGTCGTGAAAATGCTCGTCGTCGACGGTGATGCGCGTGCGCTCGCCGGCCGCGATCGTGGCCGTCGGATTGATCCCATATCTGCCCAGGCCCACGTGATCGCGAAAGCTGCCCGACTGCTCGCCCATCGCGTTCAGCCGAAGCGCGAGCCTCTGGTTCACCGCGCGATCCACGTCGATCGTCCCGCGCGCATCGCCGTACATGCCGCCTTCGAACGTCAGTTCGCCCTCGGGCATGAACCCCGCTTCTTTCGACACTCGATTGACCACGCCGCCCGCGCCGCCGCGCCCGAAGATCAGCGCGTTGGGGCCTTTTAAAGCTTCCATGCGATCCAGGTTGTAGACGTCGCGATAATACTGCACGTCGTCGCGCACGCCGTCCAGGAAAAAATCCGCCGACGTGCTGTTGCCGCGAATCACCAGTTGGTCGCGATTGTTCTCGCCCTGAGTCGCCGTGATCCCGGGGACGTAGCGCACCACGTCGCCGATCGAGGTCATCAACTGATCGTGCATCTGCCCCGCTGTGACCACGCTGACCGATTGCGGAACATCGCGCAACAGCGTCGCCGTCTTCGTTGCCGAGCGGCTTGCCTGCAGATCGTAGCCGGCGCGCTCGTTCACCTCGATCGATTCGCGCACCGGTGCGATCTCAAGCGTCACGTCGGGAATCGTCAACTCGTCCCGCACTTCGATCGTGCGCGACCACTCCAGAAATCCCTCTTTCGAAATGACGATCCGAAATTTGCCCGGCGCGACCGCGATCGAAAACGAACCGTCCGGCTGCGTGAGCGCCTTTTGCGCCGACGCCTCCACTTGCGCTCCTGCAAGCGGCCCGCCCGCCGGATCGAGCACGCGTCCCTTCACCGACGTCTGCGCCTGTGCAAGCGCACACGTCATCCATACAAATGAAATCCATTTGCCAGCCACCGAGTTCTCCCTCTGGAAACCCTGGCCGGCCGCCCTATAATACAAGCAGACGCCAGCCCTCCGGGTTGACGATCCTCAGCGGGGCTCCACGGTTCTTCGCCAAAAGATCGCCGTGGAGACCCGTTCAAAAACAATCCTTTACGCGGACTTCGCATATAGGACTATTTTGGTCCAGATTACGCCATGCCGCGCTTTCAGGTCAAGGAAAATCGGCAAATGAGTTGCAACCATCATCGAACGGTGTCTCCAGGCTGTTGAACGACACTCGAATGAATTGCAATGGAGTTGCAAATCGAAATGGCACAATCTCCTCTGCGTTTTTTGTGATACGATGCCCCGATTGTGCGGAAAACTGCCACGTTCGCCATAATCACGCTCTTTGCGATCAACATCCTGAATTTTTACGACCGCAATGTCGCCGGCGCCCTCACCGAGCCGATGCGCAAAGAGTTTCACTTGAGCGACACGCAAGTCGGACTCCTCGGCAGCGCGTTCATCTGGCTCTACGCGCTGATTGGCGTCCCGCTCGGAAAAATCGCTGACGTGTGGAGCCGCAAGAAACTCCTCGGCTGGGGCATTCTGATCTGGAGCGCGCTCACCGCGTTTACCTACTTCGTCGTGAACTTCCCGATGCTGATGTTCTCGCGGCTCGGCGTCGGCATCGGCGAAGCGGCCTGCGCGCCGACCGCGACAAGCTGGCTGGGCGATCTGGTCCCGCCGACGCGCCGCGCGCGAGCTTTGGGATTATTCATGCTCGGCGTGCCGATCGGCGGCGCGTTCAGTTACTTCTTCAGCGGCCCCGTCGCGCAGGCGTACGGATGGCGAGCCGCCATGGTGCTGGCCGCCGCACCCGCGCTCGCACTGATTCCCGCGTTGATGATGCTGCACGAGCCGGAACGCGGCGCTGCCGAAACGCATCGCGAAGCGGCGCCCGTGGGCACCATGTGGAGCGTTCTGAAAATCCCCACCCTGCTCTGGATCATCGCCAGCGGCGCGCTGGTGAATTTCAATATGTACGCGATCGGGACCTTCATGCCGGCGATGTTCGGACGCATCTATCATCTGGGCGTCGGCCAGGCCGGTATTCAGACCGGCTACGTCTACATGATCGGCGGCGTGATCGGCGGACTCACCGCGGGCTGGGCCGCCGACCGTATCATCCGCACGCGCAAGAACGGGCGCATGCTGATCGGCGCGGCTTTCACGCTGGCCGGCGCGCCGTTCGCTTATTTCGGAACCGTAACCCACGATTTGACCATGTCTGTGATCTTCTGGACCATCGCCTATGCGTCGCTCAATACGTATTACGGCGGTGTGTACTCCTCGATTCAGGACATCGTAGCTCCGGCGCAGCGCGGCGCGACGATGGCGCTGTACTTCATGGCGATGTATCTGTGCGGCGCTTCGTTCGGTCCGCTGCTGACCGGCAAACTGAGCGACATGTTCGCCCGCCGCGCGGCGGATGCCGCTGGATCGGCTGTGATCACGGACGCGGCCAAAGCGATCGGTTTGCAGGAAGCGATGCTGGTGGTTCCCGTGCTGAGCGCCGCGCTCGCCTTCGTGCTGTTCATGGGCTCGCGGACG
>JAIQFJ010000206.1 GCA_020073325.1 Terriglobia bacterium
GCCACGGGCACGCAGACGCTTGAAGTTCGCAAGTCGAAGGACGATTATCTGGCCAAGTCGAGCGCGGTGGAAGGCGTCCACAAGATCACCAAAGACATGGGCGAGGGCGTCGATAAGGCGCTGGACGATTTCCGCAACAAGAAGCTGTTCGATTTCGGCTTCGCCGATCCGGCCAAGGTGGAAGTGAAGGACGGCGGCAAAACCGTGACGTTCGAAAAATCGGGCGAGAACTGGATGGCCGGCGGAAAAAAGATGGACGGCACCAGTATCCAGGCGCTGATCGACAAATTGCGCGATCTGGCGGCGACGAAATTTGTCGATTCCGGATTTACTGCGCCGTCACTCGAACTGACGGTCGTTTCGAACGACGGCAAGCGGACCGAGCACGTGCAAATCGCGTCGAACGGAATTGCGAAGCGCGATGGCGACGCGTCGCTCTATCAGCTTGATCCGAACGTGCTGAACGATATCCGGTCGGCCGCGGGCGACGTCAAAGAAGCGCAAGCGTCGAGCCAGAAAAAATAGTGGCAACCGGGCTCCTCACCGACCTGTATCAGCTCACCATGGCGGCGGGCTATTACGAGGCGGGGAAGACCCAGGAACGGGCCACTTTCGAACTGTTTTTTAGAAAGCTGCCCGCGGACCGGAATTTCGTGGTCGCGGCCGGGTTGCAGCAGGCGGTCGATTATCTGCTCAACCTGCGATTCACATCCGAAGAAATTTCTTATCTGCGGACGCTGCCGCAGTTTGCGCATACCAGCAGCGGATTTTTCGACATGCTGGCGGGGTTGCGCTTCACCGGCGACCTGTTCGCCGTGCCCGAAGGCACGCCGCTGTTTCCCAACGAGCCGTTCCTGACGCTGCGCGCGCCGCTGGTGGAGGCGCAGATTCCCGAAACATTCTTGCTGGCGACGTTCGGGTTCCAGTCGATGATCGCGACCAAGGCCGCGCGTGTCGTCAAGGCGGCGCTGGGGCGCGGCGTGGTCGAATTCGGGACGCGGCGGGCGCATTCACCCGAGGCGGGAGTGCTGGCGGGACGCGCGGCGTACATCGGCGGATGCGAAGGGACCAGCAACACGGAAACGGGAATGCGTTTCGGCGTGCCCGTGTTCGGAACATGCGCACATTCGTGGGTGATGTCGTTCACGCATGAACGGGATGCGTTCGAGCAGTTGCAGAAACTGCTCGGCGAGAATACGGTTTATCTGATCGATACGTACGATTCGCTCGAAGGCGCGCGGCGCGCGGTGTCGCTCGGCAGGCCGATGTGGGGCGTGCGGCTCGACAGTGGGAATCTGGTGGAGCTGGCGCCGGCGGTTCGAAAAATCCTTGACGACGGCGGATTCCGCGACGCCAAGATCATGGCGACAGGCGATCTGAACGAACACAAGATTCACGAGCTGATCGCGGCGCGCGCGCCGATCGATCTGTTCGGGGTCGGGACGGAATTGGCGACGTCGGCCGACGCGCCGTACCTCGGAGTGGTGTACAAGATCGTGGAACTGGAAGTATCGGGGAAGAAACGCTACACGTTGAAGCTCAGCGAAGATAAGCGCACGCTGCCGGGATCGAAACAGGTGTTTCGATATGCGGATCACGATCTTCTTGCCCGCTCGACCGAGTGTCCGTCATGTCCGCCGGGGTCGCTGCCGTCGGAGGCGCTGTTGCGTCCGGTGATCATCGGGGGGCGGCTGGTGGAAGAATTGCCGACGGCGTCGGAAGCGCGGCAGCACGCGGCGGAATCGATCTCGAAACTGCCGGCGCCGTGCCTGAGCCTGTTCGAATCGAAGAACGCATGGCCGGTCGAGGTGAGCGCGGAACTGGAATGCCTCTACGAGCGGGTCAGCGAAGGAGTGGCGCGATGACGACGGTTTTTTTCGACGTCGACACGCAGCTCGACTTTATGTTTCCTTCAGGCGCGCTGTATGTGCCGGGGGCGGAGACGATCGTCGAGCGGGTGGCGGCGCTGAATCGTCATGCGATGGCGAACGGGATTCCGCTGATTTCGACCATGGACGCGCACGCCGAGAACGATCCGGAGTTTGCGATTTATCCGCATCATTGTGTGGCGGGAACGCTGGGTCAGCGCAAGCCGCCGGCGACGGTGGTCGGGCAGATTATTTTGGAGAAGCAAAAGCTCGATTGCTTCACGAATCCGTCGTTGGTGCCGTTGCTCGAAGAGCTGGGGGCGGAGCACTGTGTGGTTTATGGAGTCGTCACGGAGATTTGCGTGAGGCTCGCGGCGACGGGGTTGTTGAAGATGGGGCGGCGGGTGGAGATCGTCACGGATGCGGTGCGGAGTTTGTCGGAGGAGGCGTCGCGGAGTTGGCTGGAGGAATTTCGGAGTGCGGGGGGAGGGGTGATTGAGATGGATGCGGCGCTGAAGCGCCGCGCGGGCTGAAGCCCGCCCTCCATTTCACACCTTCGAGCAGCGTGGGCAGGAAGAGACGGGCGTGGTGTGCTGTGCGTGAGGCGGCGTAGGTCGTGTTGCGGATTGCGCTGAGGGCTCGACGGGCGAGCGACGGATTGGGGAGATGAATCGCGTCGATCGGGCCGGGGAGCGAGACGGGGATCAGGCGGCGGCGCAGAATCGAGATTCGGTCGGCAGTGGTGGCGACGAGGCTCGTGTGCAGCCACAGTTCGTGTTTGTTTGAGCCCTCGACGGGGGACCAGCGGTAGCGATCGAACCAGCGGTGGACGCGTGGGGGCAGGGCGTCGATTTCTTCGAGGTCGATCGCGCACTCGAACCAGGTTCGCGCGAGAAGAAACGCGACCGCTTCCAAGCGTCGCAGGCTTGGGGAGTGGAGTGCGCGCCATTCGTTCCAGAACGCGGGATCGCGATGCGTGTCGAGGAAATTCGCCAGTTCCCAGGCGTGAAACACCTTCACGTTTCCACGGAGCAAGTGACGCGTGAGGTGCAGCGCGGCGTAGCCGAGTTTATCGATCGGCGCGAGTTGATGGCCCTCGCGGCGGTCCCAGAATTTCTCGACGCCTTCGGCAGGGAGACGCTCGGTTTCTTCATCCCAGAAACGGAAGTGGACTTCGACCGCGGGCGGAAGGTCGGGATCGAAATAATCGCCGCGCCATTGCCAGCCGGTCTTGCGGACCATGGTGGGCAGGTGGTCCATGGCGAGGCCTTCCATGCGGCCGATGGGCTCGTAGCCAATGGCGATCAGTGCGTCGCGGGCTTTTTCTTTTTGCGAGGGAGGGACGTAGAGGTCGAGGTCGTACTGGACGCGCAGGTTCGGGTCGGGCGTGAAGTCGGGGACGTGGGTGAATCCCTTGAGCACGATGTGATCGAACAGCGGGGCGATTTCGGCGTAGGCTGTCGCGATGCGCTGGGTGCGGAGTGTGTTGCGTTCGAGTGGCGTTGGCCGCTCCCTTTGGTCGCGGTTCATTTGTTCGAGCAGCGGCGTGAGGCCGTGACGGTCGGGATCGCGCCGCAACTGGTCGGGGATCTTCATCGTTCGAGAAGATCGAGGGCGCTGTCGGGATTGGAATAGTCGAGTGAGAAAACCTCGCATTGCGAGAGCAGCGCGTCGAAAGAAGATTGCTGCTCGGAGGAGATGCGCGGATCCCACCAATAGAAAATCGGCTCGCACAAGTCGCGCGCCAGTTGCGGATCGACGCGCGTGAGTTGATTGCGGTCGGTGCGGCGAAGCAGGACGATGCGGTCGACGGCGGTGCGCGGCGAGGATTGCAGATGAGTGGTCCTCACGTCGAGGGACATTTTGCCGTTCCCGCGTTTGATCGGAACGAGGCCGGCGAGTTCGGGAAAAAGACGCGGCGCGTCGGGACGCAGGCGGACGCGATGCGGATGTCCGAGCACGATTCGCTCCGAGGCGCAGCGGCGAAGCAGGTAGCAGGCATCGTCGGAAAGATAGGTCCAGCCGCGGCGGGCGCAGGCGTAGGAGAGGGAGCTTTTTCCAGCTTCGGAATCGCCGCAGAGCAGCGCGCCTCGTCCCTGGCGAGCGACGCAGCCGGCGTGGAACGGCGTGAGATGCAGCGAAACGAGCATCTCCAGAGCCATGCCTTCGAGCAAATGGTAGCGAAAGAACGTTGCATCCTCGGCAACGCTCGTCGTGATCCAGGCGACGCCCGAATGCGTGCTGGTATCGCAGATCCCGAGATTGTTCGCATCAACCGCGAAGACGAACTGGTGTCCGTGTGCGTGAAATGACGACGTTTCGGGAAGCGGCGAACGTTCGTGGGAGACGTGGAACGTGAACCGGACTGGCGGTTCGTCGAAGACCTGCCGCCAGGAGTCCCATTCGACGTGCGCGGCGTCCAGAACAGCCTGCGAATTGGTCGCGATGGTGACCGGGAATCCGAGCGGATAGAAGGTTTCCTGCATCAAATCGGGCGGTAACAAATTCCTATCTCCTGCTTTCGTCTCTGTATCAAGATAAGGCAGGATGCCGGTTACTTCCAAGAAACGCTCGAAAAAAATCGTCTTTTTCTTTCCCGCGTTTTCGAGCACGGAGGCGACAGCGCCGCTGGGGATTCTTTCGGTGGCGACGCCGCTGCTGCGTGCCGGATACGATGTGCGGCTGATCGATTCCACCATCACGCCGAATTTCAAGAAGCGCGTCATTGAAGAACTGGACGACGCGTTGTGCCTGGCGGTTTCGCTGGTGACTGGTCCGATGATCCGCGAAACCGTGGAGATCGCGCGCGAATCGAAGAGGTTGTATCCGGATCTGCCGGTCGTGCTGGGCGGATGGCATCCGTCGCTGCTGCCGGATCAGACGCTGGCGGCCCCGTATGTCGACGTAGTGTGCAAGGGGCAGGGCGACGAGGCAATGCTCGAGATCGCGCGCAGGATCGAGGCTCGCGAATCGTTCGAGGGAATCGAGGGCGTCGGCTACAAACAGGACGGCCGGCTGGTGTTTAATGCGTCGCGGGCCCTCAAGCCGATCACGGAGATGCCTCCGATGGCGTACCATCTGGCGGATTTCGACGCTTACGAGAAGATCTGTGGGCGTCGCTGGGCGATGTACATTACGAGCCTCGCGTGTCCGTACAACTGCGGATACTGCACCAATGCCGGAGTCTATGGGCGCAAGTGGAATGCGCTTCCCGCGGCGCAGGCAGCCGAGGAAATGACGGATCTGGTGTCGCGTTACGGGCTCAGTTTGCTGTGGGTTGTCGACGATAATTTTCTGGTCGATCGGGAACGCGCGCTCGAGATCGCCGAAGGAATTGTGCGCACGGGTGTAAAATTCGGCTGGAGCATTCAGGCGTCGATGAATCTGACGACGCGCCTGACGGTGGAGGAGCTGAAGCTCTTGAAGCGCAGCGGGCTGACGCAGATCGTGCATGGAGTCGATAGCGGATCGCCGCGGGTGCTGAAGCTGATGAACAAGGATTTCCAGAAGCTCGACATGGTTTACGAAGCGGCGGAGAAACTTACCGCAGCCGCGATTCGTCCCTCGTTCAACATGATGTTCGCGTATCCTGGCGAGACCGTGGAGGACCGGCGGCAATCGATCGCGCTGGTGATGGATGTGTGTCGCAAATTTCCCGGCGCCGAGTTCTGGACCAACATTTTCACTCCGTATCCGGGCGCGCCGGTGATGGAGCGCGCGTTCGAGTTGGGGATCGACGTGCCGAAGTCGCTCGAGGGATGGTCGGACTTCTTTCCGCGCTATACTGTGCTGCCATGGCTCAATGGGGAAAAACATCGCGAGCTGCAGACCATGCGTGAGTATCTGCGCGTGGCGTTCCAGCGCGTGCCGATCGCGCTGTGGGAAAAGAGCTGGCTGAATCGATTTGTGCATGAGGCAATCAGCGTTCCCGCGCGCTGGCGGCTGGATCACGATTTCTATAAATTTCCGGTGGAGCTATGGGTGAAGGACGCGGTGAACCAGGTGATTTCGCCGCCGAAGCCGAAGGTGGATGCCAAACGGCTGTCCGCGGAACCGGTGACGTGCTGAGGGCAAGCATGGCCGAAATTCTTCTCACGCATTCCAATCATCTTTATTCGGATCGCAAGCAGGTGCGGAAGATGCAGCCGTATCCGCCGCTGCAGACCTTGCTGGCGGCGGCGCGATTGCGCGAACTGGGGTACTCGGTCGCACTGTGCGACGTAACGCTGGCTGTGTCGCCGGACGATGCGTTTCAGCAGGCGATGGCGGAGCATCGGCCGCGGCTGGTGGCGGTGATCGAAGACAATTTCAATTTTCTGACGAAGATGTGTTTGCTGCGTAATCGCGAGCTGTCGTTTCGCATGGCGGCGGCGGCGCGGGCGGCCGGAATCACGGCGATCGTCAACGGATCGGACGCGAACGATCATCCGCTGGAATATTTGCGGGCGGGATTTGAGACGGTGATCGGCGGCGAAGTGGAGCGTGCGCTGGATTCGATCGATCGGCTGAAGGCGGGCATCTGGCGCGCGGAGGGTCCGATCACCGATCTCGATTCGCTGCCGGATGCGGCGTGGGATCTGGTCGATATGGAGGCGTATCGCCAGGCGTGGATCGAGGCGCGTGGGTATTTTTCGCTGAACGTAATTTCGAGCCGTGGATGTCCGTACCGCTGCAACTGGTGCGCGAAGCCGGTGTTCGGATCGAATTATCATTTCCGTTCGCCCGAGCGTGTCGCGCGTGAGATGCTCCGGCTGCGCCGCGATTATCGCGCGGATCACATCTGGTTTGCCGACGACATCTTCGCGCTTTCGGCGCAGTGGACGCGGTCGTTCGCGGCCGAGGTCGAACGGCTGGGCGCCGCGATGCCGTTCAAGATGCAATCGCGATGCGACCTGATGACGCGGGATACGGTGAGCGCGCTGCGAGGCGCGGGATGCGCCGAGGTGTGGATGGGCGCGGAGTCGGGCTCGCAGAAGGTCTTGGACGCGATGGATAAAGGGACTCGCGTCGAGCAGATCTACGAAGCTCGCGAAAATCTGCGGCGGCACGGGATTCGCGCGGGATTCTTCATTCAGTTCGGCTATCCCGGCGAGACGTTCGACGATATTGAAATGACGATTCGCATGATTCGCGAAACGTCGCCGGACGATGTGGGGATCTCGGTGTCGTATCCGATGCCGGGCACGCGGTTTTACGATCGTGTGGCGGCGGAGCTCGGCGAAAAAGTAAACTGGCGCGACAGCGACGATCTTTCGATGATGTTCCGCGGAACGTACTCCACGGAATTTTATCGCGAACTTGCCGACGCGGTGCATGCGGAGGTGCGCGGCGGGGAACCGCATTGGGATCGCGTTTATACTCTGGAAAAAAGGTCCGCGAATCCGGCTCTGTCATGGATCTCCTGCTGACGCACGGTTATTTTCTCGGCGAAGACCCTAAGGAGCGGGAGATCATGAAGCCGTACGCCCCGCTGGGGCTGCTGTACCTTTCTTCGCACCTGCGCGCGCGCGGATTCGACGTGGAGATTTACGATTCAACGTTCGGCGCTCGCGAGGAGTTGTTTCGGTTGATCGAAACGGAGCAGCCTCGCTGGGTCGGAATTTACGGCAATCTTCTGACACGCCGGAATGCGCTCGCGATTGCGGCGGCGGCGCAGGCGTGCGGATGTCGCGTCGTGCTGGGTGGTCCGGAGCCTGCGAATTATGCCGCGGAATATCTGGACGCGGGCGCCGATGCGATTGTCGCGGGTGAGGGCGAAGTGGCGCTGGAAGCGCTGTTGCGAGCGGACGATTTTGCGCAGGTGCCGGGAATCCAGTATCGCGATGGCGGGGGTGTCGCGCGGAATGCGGCGGCTCCGCTCATTGCGGATCTCGATGCGCAGCCTTGGCCGGATCGCGAACGCATCGATATCGATCGTTACCTGGGCGCATGGCGGTCGCGGCACGGGCGGGGGTCGGTTTCGGTGATCACGGCGCGCGGGTGTCCGTATCATTGCCGCTGGTGCAGCCATTCGGTGTACGGCAAGACGCATCGACGCCGCTCGCCTGCCTCGGTGGCGGAGGAAGTCGCGTGGATCGCGAAACGCTACAACCCTGAAATGTTGTGGATGGCGGACGATGTGTTCACGATCCATCCGGGATGGATCATGAAATATGCCGAGGAGATGCGGCGTCGCGATTTGAAAATTCCGTTCGAGTGCATTACGCGCGCGGACCGGATGAATCCGCAGATGGCGCGCACGCTCGCCGATCTTGGTTGCTTCCGCGTGTGGATCGGATCGGAAAGCGGGTCGCAGAAGATTCTCGACGCGATGCAGCGTGGGGTGCGCGTGGAGCAGGTGCGCGAAGCCGTCCGCCTGCTGCGCGATCACGGTATCGAAACGGGGATGTTTCTGATGTGGGGCTACGATGGCGAAGAGATGACCGACATCGAAGCGACGGTGGAGCACGTGAAGAATTGCCGTCCGGACATTTTCCTGACCACGGTGTCGTATCCGATCAAAGGGACCCCTTACTACGATGGCGTCGCGGCGAAACTGGTGCGGATCGGAGATTGGCGCGAGTCGACCGATCGCGACGTGCGCATCGCGGGCCGGCATTCGCGCCGCTTTTATCAATTCGCCGACCAGTTGCTGCGCAGCGAAGTGTCGGGAAGTGTCGTGGAGGCCGATGTGGCGCGGCGCGGACTTCGCGAAACGTTCGCCGAGGTGGAGGCGTGATGCTCGCGGCGGAACGTCGCCGGTTCATCGACGATTATCTGCGCATCCGGCGCGCGGAGGGCCGCGGGTCGGACGATCCGGCGTACTATCGCGCTTTGCCTTACGAGGACCTCAGCGGTCGGTTGGCGGCGCAATGGTCGATGCGGGCGCGGACGTATCGATATTTTGCAGAGCGCGTGCTCGGCGATGCGCGGCTCGACGTGCTCGACCTGGGCGCCGGTTGCGGATGGATGTCGTACCGGCTGATGCAGAAGGGGCATCGTCCCGTGGCGGTGGATCTGCTCGCCGACGGTCGCGACGGGTTGGGCGCGGCGCGGCACTATCCTCCGTTTCCGCGATTCGAAGCGGAGTTCGACCGGCTGCCGTTTGCAGATCGATCCTTCGACGCGGCGATCTTCAACGCGTCGCTGCATTATTCGTCCGACTATGTCCGGACGCTCGGCGAGGCGCGCCGCTGCGTGCGTGCGGGCGGGCGGATCATCGTGCTCGAAACGCCGGTGTATCGGCGCCGCGAAGATGGCGAGAGGATGCGTCGGGAGCGGCATGAGCAGTTCCTGAAGCAATACGGCACGGCGTCCGATCACGTGCAGAGCATCGAATATCTGGATCTGGAGACGACCGCGGCGCTGGCGACGACGCTTGAAATCGAGTGGCGGATTCACAAGCCGTGGTATGGCGCCGCGTGGCATGTGCGGCCGCTGAAAGCATGGTGGAAACGGTCGCGCCCGCCGTCGCGTTTCTGGATTCTCGAAGGATTTCTGAGATGATCATTTTCTTCAATCCGCGTGCCACGCGCGCGAAGAATCGCCGTTATCCGCTCTCGATCCTGGCGTTGGCGGCGATGATCGAGGGCAGGGAAGAGTACGCGATCGTCGACGGAAACACGGATGTCGACCCCTGCGCCGCGATCGCGCGCATCATGCGGGAACGTCCGGCGCGGCTGCTGGCGGTGACGGTGATGCCGGGGCCCCAAATGGTCGCGTCGATTCCGGTGTGCAAATGGTTTCGCGAGCAGTTTCCCGCGACGCAGGTTTTGTGGGGCGGATATTTTCCGTCGCTCTATCCGGACACGGCGCTGAACGCGCGATATGTCGATCTCGTGGTGCGCGGGCAGGGTGAAGAGACGTTTGTTGAGTTGCTCGCGGCGCTGGGTTCGGGCCATTTCCAGGGGATTCGCGGGTTATCGTACAAAGACGATTTCGGACTGCACGTGCACAACGCGGACCGGCCCATGCGGTCGCCCGGGGACTTTCCGGTGATGCCGTATCAGGCGCTCGATGCGTCGAAATACCTGATGCCGTCGTTCTTGGGATCGCGCACGGCGGTCCATCAGGCGAGCATCGGATGTCCGTATCAGTGCAGCTTCTGCGGGGTGGTTGGATTTTCGGGGTCGCGCGAAAAAATCGAATTGCCGGCGCGAACGGCAGAAGCGCTGGGGTTGCTGCATCGCAACTATGGCGCGAATGCCGTGCAGTTTTACGATAATAACTTCTTTCTGCGCGAGGATCACGCGCGGGAGCTTGCGGATCGGATCAAGCCGCTGGGGATGAACTGGTGGTGCGAGGCTCGCGTCGACGCGGTCCTGCGATATTCGGACGAGACGCTGCGCAAAATTCGGGAATCGGGCTGCGTGATGATTTTTTTCGGTGTCGAATCGGGCTCGAATGAAAAGCTGCGCGAGATGAAAAAGGAGATCACGGCGGAGCAGTCGCTGGAACTGGCGGCTCGGCTGCGCCGCGCGCGCATCGTGCCGGAATATTCGTTGATTTTCGGCGATCCGCGCGATTCGGAAAAGGATTTCGACGAGACGGTCGCGTTTGCGAAGCGCGTGAAGCGGATCAATCCGGAGGTCGAGATCATTGTCCAGACCTACGTTCCGGTCCCGCAGCGCAGCGGGGAAATGTACGGGAACCTCAACAATTTCGAATTTCCGACTACGGTAGAGGAGTGGGCCACCGACCGCTGGTTCCGCTTCGCAATGCGCAAAGATCCGGAGCTGAGCTGGCTGACGCCGAAGCTTCGGCGCAAGATTCGAGGTTTCGAGACCGTGATGAACGCGCGCTGGCCGACCGTGCAGGACTGGCGATTGCCGGAATGGTCGCGGCTGATGCTGAAGGGTCTGGGAAGCTGGCGTTACGCCGCGGAGGCGTTCGAAAATCCGGTGGAACTGCGTTGGGCGCAAAAAATCGTGCGGCTGCATGAGCCGCGGCTCGAGAGCTTGTGATCACGATCTCACCTCGCGAAGGCTACCGTCTTTGGGCGGCGACTTATGAGAACACGCCGAATCCGATCGTGTCTCTGATCGACCGCCATCTTGAAATTCCGCCCGGGCGCTTGATCGATGTCGCCAGCGGCACTGGACGCTGGGTGGCTCGCACCGGCGGCTTCGGCGCGGATCTTTCGCGCGAAATGCTTTTGCGTGGACCGCGCCGCGTCGTGCAGGCGGATGCGCGTGAGTTGCCGTTCGCGGATGCGGTCGCCGACGTGACCCTTTGTGTGCTCGCTCTCGGATATCTGTCTCCGATTGAGGATGCGATTGCCGAGCTGCATCGCATTACGCGTCCAGGCGGATGGATCATCGCGGCGGATCTGCATCCCGATGCGATCGCGGCGGGATGGACACGATCATTCCGGTCGGAGGGCGAGGTTTACGAAATCGAAAATCGACCGTATCGCCCGGCGGGCGCGACCGATTATTTCTTCGGCGAGCCGGAGCGCGTGATTTACGAACAAGCCGGCCGAACCGATCTCTTCGAGCAGATTCGCGCGACTCCAGCGGTGTGGATCAAGCGCTGGCGGCGATGATTCTGCGCGGCGGACGGGTCGCGCTCGGTCCACGGCGCGCGGCGATGCTCGATCTCACGATTCGCAGCGGGAAAATTGCGGCTCTGGGACATTCGACGCGCGGGATCGATGTCAGCGGGCACTTGATTCTACCGGGGCTGATCAACGCGCAC
>JAIQFJ010000207.1 GCA_020073325.1 Terriglobia bacterium
TGCTATGGGAGCGCATTGCGAAGGTGGCGACGCCGCACGAGGGTTATCATCCGCAGTACGGCAGTTTCGCGTCGAACTCGCCCGTGACGGACGGCAAACACGTGATCGCGTTCTTCGGATCACGCGGCGTGTATTGCTACGACATGGATGGAAACAAAGTCTGGGAGAAAGATTTCGGCGTCCAACTGCGGATGTTCAATGTATTCGGCGAAGGCGCGTGGCCGACGCTTGAGGGCAACACGCTGCTGATCCTGATGGATCATGAGGGCGATTCGTTCCTGGTGGCGCTCGATAAATCGACCGGCAAGGAGTTGTGGCGTGCGAATCGGAACGACGGAAACACGAACTGGTCGGGCCCGGTGGTGATCTCGTATCAGGAGAAGAAGCAGGTGGTGGTGTCGGCGACGCGCAAGGTCCACGCTTACGATTTCGAGACCGGAAAACCGCTGTGGGAATGCGCCGGACTCGGTCAGAACACGATTCCCGCGCCGGTGAGCGATGGATCGATGGTGATCGTCATGAGCGGTTATCGCGACCCGAATCTTCTTGCGATCAAGCTGGGCCGCGAAGGGGACCTGACGAATACGGACGCGGTGGTGTGGAAGAATCAGCGCGGAAATTCGTATACGCCGTCCCCGGTGCTGGCCGATGGGAAGATTTACATCCTGACCGACAGCGGCATGCTGTCGTGCTTCGACGTGAAGACCGGGACGCCCTATTATCAGCAGCAGCGCCTGGGGAAGCCGTACAACTTCAAGGCGTCGCCGGTGGCGGCGAACGGGAAATTGTACCTGTCGTCGGAAGAGGGCGATGTCATCGTCGTCAAAATGGGCGAGAAGTTCGAGATTCTGGCGACGAATACGCTAGACGGTCAATTTTTCGTCGCGACGCCGGCGGTGATCGATGGCGAGATGTACCTGCGCGGTCAGAATACTCTATTCGCGATTCACTAAGACGTGGAGCAGGTTCTGAACTTGGCTTCGAGCCGGACACTCTCGCTGACACGACGTTTGAAGGTCAGGGCTCGCCGCTCCCTTTGGTCGCGGTTCAAGGCTGGGCGATTCCTCACAACGCGCGATACATCACGAAAGCGTCGACATAGCGGGCCGCCGGATGATGGAACGCCCGCGGCAGCCGGCCCACGATTTCGAATCCGAAGCTCCGCCAAAGCTTCACGGCTCGTTCGTTCGTGCTCACCACGAAGTTGAACTGCATCGAGCGGAATCCCCGCACTCGCGCGTAGTCGAGAGAATGCGCGCACATGGCGCGCGCCACGCCGCGACCGTAGGAATCGGCGGCCGTCATGTATCCGCAATTGGCGACGTGCGCGCCGCCGCCTTTCTGGTTCGCCTGCAGAAAATAAGTCCCGAAAATGCGACCGTCCTCTTCGGCGACGAAAACTTCGTGACCGGCCCCGAACCAGTAGGCGAGAGCATCGTCGCGACTCATCTCGCAAGGCAACGTGTAAGTCTCGCCGGCACGGATGGTCGGCTCAAGAATCTTCCAAATTGCATCAGCGTCGGCTGAGACCGCGGGTCGAATGGTGAGCATCGGCAACGTCTATGATAGTGGCTTATGGCTACCGAACATGACATGTTGGCGGAACTGGAACGGCTGCGCGCGGAAAACGAGCGGCTGAAGCGCCCGCGCGGGCAGACCTCGCTGAAGGTCAGTGAAAAGGGCGCGCTTTCCGTATACGGGCTCGGACGTTTTCCCGTGACTCTGTACCGCGAACAGTGGGAAAAACTGCTGGGAATGTCCGACGAAATTCGCCAGTTTATTCAGGACAACGACGCCGCCCTGAAGAAAAAAGAACTGTGAAAACCAATGCCGCGCGGGCGCTTGATTCGCTCGGCATCCATTATGAATTGAGAGAATACGAGGTCGATCCGAACGATCTGGCGGCGGAGACCGTCGCGGCGAAGATCGGGCTGCCGCCGGAGCAGGTTTTTAAAACCCTGGTGATGCGCGGCGATCGCAATGGAGTCTGCCTGGCGGTCGTGCCGGGTAATTCGGAAGTGAACGAAAAGTCGGTCGCGAAGCTGAGTGGCGACCGCCGTGTCGAAATGGTCCCGCTGAAAGAGGTTCAGGGGCTGACCGGCTACATGCGCGGAGGGGTCACGGCGCTGGCCGGGAAGAAAGATTATCCGGTCTACGCCGACGAGACGATCGAGCTGTTCGACGTCATCTCGATTTCGGCGGGAGTGCGCGGGACGCAGATCCTGCTGGCTCCGGCGGATTATCTGCGGGCGGTGAACGGCGTGGTGGGAGCGATCGCGCGAGACAAGGTGGCCACCGATGAACGCGACTAGCACTTCGAACCCGCCTGCATTTGCGGTCGTACGCTAGCCTGATAGTAGCGATGCGCAAGCCTGAAGTCATGAGTCCGGCCGGATACTGGCCGCAGTTGAATGCGGCGATCGAGGCCGGCGCCGACGCGGTCTATTTCGGGCTGAAGCATTTTACGGCTCGGGCGAAGGTCGGCTTTTCGATGGCCGAATTGCCCGAGGTTTACCGCACGCTTCACCGCCGCGGGGTGCGCGGATACATCACCTTCAACACGCTGATCTTCGAGCACGAACTCAACGAAGCCTCCAAGGCCATCGCGCAGATCGCCGATGCCGGGGCGGACGCGATGATCGTGCAGGATTGGGCCGTGGTGAAGATGGCTCGCGAGATCGCGCCCGGGATGGAATTGCACGCCAGCACGCAGATGAGCATCGCCAATTCCGACGGCGTGCGATTCGCGATGGATCGCGGCCTGCAGCGCGTGACGCTGGCGCGCGAGCTGTCGATTGAAGAAGTCCGCAAAATCGTCGAAGACACCGGCTGCGACATCGAGATCTTCGTGCACGGCGCGTTGTGCGTCGCCTATTCGGGGCAATGTTTTTCGTCGGAAGCATGGGGAGGCCGCAGCGCGAATCGCGGCCAGTGCGCGCAGGCATGCCGGCTGCCGTATCAGATGATGGTCGACGGAAAACTCCAGCCGCTCGACGATGCGCGCTACCTGCTTTCGCCGGGCGATTTGTATGCGCTGGAGCAGGTGCCGGAGATCGCGAAAATCGGCGTCGCGGCAATGAAGATCGAAGGACGCTACAAAGACGTCGATTACGTCGCGCTGGCGACGCGCGCCTATCGCAAGGCGGTCGACGAAGCGTGGGCCGGTCGCGAGGTCGCGATCACGGCTGAAGAAAAGCTGCAACTGGAGCAGGTCTATTCGCGCGGGCTCGGTCCGTTTTTCATGACGGGGACGAATCATCAGGCGGTGGTCGGCGGGCGCGCTCCGCGGCATCGCGGCGTGCGGATGGGACGCGTCGCGCGGGTCGAACCGGATCGCGTGCTGGTGGAAGTTTCCGGCGCGCACGCCGTTTCGCCGCTGAAGCCCGGCGATGGAATCGTCTTCGATGCGGCCGATTGGCGCAGTCCGGAGGAGCCGGAGGAAGGCGGCCGCGTCTATCAGGCAACCGCGCGAGGCGCGTTGGTCGAATTGCGATTCGCGAATCACGCCGTGAAGTTCGACCGCATCCGCGCGGGCGACCTGGTGTGGCGCACCCACGATCCGGACCTGGATCGCGTGGTCAAGCCGTATCTCGATCCGCCGACTCCGGTCGCGAAGCAGCCGGTCCGGGTGCACGTCACAGCTCGTGAAGGCGAGCCGTTGGTCGCGGAATGGTCGGTGAGAAGATACAGCGTCACGGTGCGGTCGGCGCCGCTCGACAAGGCGCAGAACCGCGGCGTGACGCTCGAATTGCTGCGCGATCAGTTCGGGCGCCTCGGAAACACGCCTTACGAATTGGGAGAAGTGACGCTCGACGTTTCGGGCGAGCCTTTCGCGTCCGCGTCGATGCTGAATCAACTGCGCCGCGAAGCCGTCGATCGATTGCAGGAAGCGGCGATGTCCGTGCCTTCTCATAGCAGCGCCGAATGGGCGCGCCCCGAACCGCGACCACAGGGAGCGGCGGATCCTGAATCTCAACTGCACGTCCTGATCCGCACAGCCGACCAGCTCGATGCGGCGATCAGCCTCCAGCCCGCGAGCATCACGCTCGACTATCTCGACCTCTACGGCCTGCGTCCTTCGGTCGATCGCGTCAAGGCGGCAGGAATCGCGGTGCGTGTCGCCAGTCCGCGAATCCTGAAGCCCGGTGAAGATCGCATTCTGAATTTTTTGAAGAATCTGGATTGCACGCTGCTGCTTCGATCCACCGGCATGCTCGACGCGCTGCGCGGCAAGACCATCGTCGGCGATTTCAGCCTGAACGCGGCGAATTCGCTTACCGCGGAGGCGTATCTCGCGCTCGGCCTCGATAAAATCACGCCGACGCACGACCTCAACGCCGCGCAGATCGCCGGCCTCGCGCGCGACGCGGGCGCCGACCGCATCGAGGTGGTCGCCTATCATCACCTGCCCGTCTTCCACACCGAACATTGCGTTTTTTGCCGTTTTCTTTCCACCGGCACCAGCTACAAAGACTGCGGCCGTCCGTGCGAAAAACACCGCGTCGAGCTGAAAGATCAGAGCGGCCGCGCGCATCCCGTGATGGCCGACATCGGATGCCGCAATACCGTTTTCGGAGCCGAGGCGCAGGAAGCCAGCGCGCATTTCGACGAATGGCTCGACGCCGGCGTGCGTCACTTCCGCCTGGAGTTCGTCCACGAGTCGCCTGAGCAGGTCACCCGCGTCTATCGCGCCTTCGAATCGATGCTGAACGGCACGATCAATTCGCAAAAGCTCGCAGCGGAGTTAAAGAAGATCGCGCCGCAGGGCACCACTGAAGGCAGCCTGTTCGTCCCGAAGGACTATCTACAGTTGCCGATTCTTCAGTAGCTCACGGCTTCGGAAATACGATCGGCAGCGCCTGCTCCGACGTGAACATGCAGCGCGCGTTGTGGCCGCACAGCGACACGATGGTCACCTTGTGTTCCGCGCCGTATTTCTGGTCGACATATTTGACGAACGCCTCGCCTCTCGCGCGGCGCGTCGGGCCCTGCGCCATCGCCGGGCACGACGAATCGAATCCGCCGAGCGGCAGAATGTCGATCTCGCCCAGTAAATACGTAGTCGGCCGCGCGGCGAGCTGTTTCTTTAACTGATCGTCCGAAATCTTCGCCGTGTAGCCCGTGCGATTTTCCAGCCCGTACGGCCAGCGATCGTACGTCGTGCAGTTGCGGCCATCGTTGAAAGGACGAAATTCCGTAGACTCCACATTCGGACGCAGCGCGTCGAGGTAGGCGTAGCTCGACGGATTCGCCACCACGTAGGTCACCGGAACGCCGAGTGAATCGTGGACCCGATTCGCCATTTCGTATCGCGTGACGAACTGCCCGCCGGCGGAGTGGCCCGCCACCACGATCGCCTTCAGGTTCGGAAAGACGTCCTTGCGCGCGAGCTTCCGCAGAATTTCGTCGGCGAAATCGTACGACGTCAGATTTTCATTTGTTGGCGACGTCCCGCCGGAGCGCCAGCTATCGCCATTGCAGCTCCAGTTAACCTCGTTCGCCGCCAGCGCATCGCGGCAGCCGCGGCCGTCGTTCGACGCAAAACGCGGCGAGATCACGATTGTATCTTCGAGCGCGCTTCCTAAGAACGCCGCCGCGACAGCGGTGCGGAAATAGTTGTCCGCGTCGCGACCCGCCCCGTGGACCAGAATGAAGGCGCGCGTAATTGCCGGATTCTTCGACTCGAGCGCATAGGTCCGATAGAGCAGCGAGCGCGCCGAGCCGTGGCTGAACGTGATCCATTCAGTACAGTTCGGCGCGGCGGCGATACAAGGGGCGGCCTCTATCGTCAGCGGCCCCAGAAGCAGCAGGAAGGCGAGGCGAATCATCCCCAAGAGAATATCTCAATGGCCGCCGCGGCGGGAACCGGCCAGTTCGGGCATCGCTGCCTCCGCTCCACCCTTCTCCTCGATCCCGGTGTTGGCAAGCTGCTCCGTGATGAACCACACCTGGAATTCGTTGGTCCTCAGAACTTCGCTCACCAGAATGTCGTTTGTCCCCAGGTCGCCATCCTCGTCGGCCGCGTCGGCGGCTTCGCGCGTTTCGGCGATGATCTGTTCGTGCGCTTCCAGCAGCCGGAAAAGCTGGACGTTCACGGTTTCGCGCCCACGCGGCGGACGCGCGATCGTGGTGGTCTCGGCGACGTCATGCGCCATGGCGATCGCCACGCCGCCCAGCGTCTGAACACGCTCGGCCAGCGTGTCGACCAGCTCAGCCTGCTCGGCGAAATGTTTGTCGAACAGAAGGTGAAGCTGATAAAACGTCGGGCCGGCCACCTGCCAGTGATGCTTCTTATACATGTCGCGCAGCGTGATGGTGTCGGCCAGGATCTGGTTGAGCTTTTCGCAGTTGGTCTGCCGGACCTTGGAGTCGAGAGAAATGGGGCGGTTGACGACGGTTCCATATTGCTGGATCTCGCTGTTCCCGTGTCCGTTATGCTGAGTTCGTTCGGTTCCCTTCTGTTTCATACGGGATTAGATCATCCGCCGCCCAAGAAGTTACACAAAGCGGGTAGACTATGGAAGGCACTTCCTCAAAGGAGACGAAAACATGAGCAAACACCCCGCCGCGATCGCGATTGCCGCCATCCTGGGCGCCGCCGCGCTTTCCGCCGCCAGCGTCAAAGTCAATCTGGCCGATGCCAAAGGTCAGAGCGTCGGCACCGCCACGATTACTGAAAACAAGGGCGGCAACGGCGTCACCATTAAATTGGACCTGAAGAATCTTCCGCCCGGCGAGCACGCCGTGCACATCCACCAGAACGCGA
Source organism: Terriglobia bacterium (assembly GCA_020073325.1). Lineage (GTDB taxonomy): Bacteria > Acidobacteriota > Terriglobia > Bryobacterales > Bryobacteraceae > Palsa-187. The sequence goes on from JAIQFJ010000207.1 coordinate 6,767, forward strand.
AGTGCGAGCCGCCCGCATTTACTTCCGCCGGCGGACACTTCAATCCCACCGGCAAAAAGCACGGCATGCAGAATCCCGAAGGCCATCATGCCGGCGACATGCCGAATTTCACGGTCGGCGCGAAGGGGACGGCCAAAGTTACCGTCAAGAATGATGACGTGAACATGGGCACGGGCGCCAATTCGATCTTCGCCAACGGCGGCACGGCGCTGATGATCCACGCCAAAGCCGACGACATGAAGTCCGACCCGGCCGGCAACGCGGGCGATCGCATCGCTTGCGGGACCATTACGAAGTAACCTTAGGCTCGGCTTTGAGGCCGTGATATGCTCGCGGGTAGGTAGTCGAGATGAAAGCCTTTTGGCGATTCGGTGCAGGCATCGTCATCCTGACCGCTCTCTACGCCTACCAGCGTCCCTTCCGTGTCTATCAGAGCATGGAAGCCTACGACGACATTCCCCTGCCGCCCGATTACGCCGATCATACCGAATGGGTGCAGGCGCGCCTGATGTATCCGCAGCATCCCGACGCGCGCTTCGGTCCTGGCCGCTACCGTCGCTATGGATCGATGGACTGGCGTGAAGGCGGCACCAGTTGGACCCAGGATTATCCCCGCGCCGATCGTCACTTTGCCATGGCGCTGCGCCGCCTGACGCGCGTCAGCGTGCGCTCGGTCGAACAACCCGTGAACCTCGACGACGGCGACGACGTTTATAACTGGCCCTGGCTGGTCGCGGGAGAAATGGGTGACTGGAAGCTGACGCCCGATCAATGCAGGAAACTTCGCGACTACCTTCTGCGCGGCGGCTTCATCTATATGGACGATTTCTGGGGTCCGGAAGAATACGGCCGCTTCTACGAAAGCATGCACGAGGTTTTTCCCGATCGCGAAGTGGTGGAGATCGACGACAAGGATCCCATCTTCCACACCGTCTACGACCTGGACGATCGCTACCAGATCCTCGGCCAGTGGGCCCTGCGCGGCGGAGGCGGCATGGCCTACCGCGTCAACGGCACCCACGCCCAATGGAAGGGAATCTATGACGACAAGGGCCACCTGATGGTCGCCATGTCGTTCAACTCCGACGTCGGCGATTCCTGGGAATGGGCCGACGACCCGCGCTATCCCGAAAAATTCTCCGCCCTCGGCATGCGCATCGGCGTCAACTACGTCGTCTACTCGATGACGCATTAGGAGGGCGGGCTTCAGCCCGCGCGAGGCTTCAGCCTCGCTCTCCATGACAGAGCTAAGCTCCGCGCCGGCTAAGCCCGCCCTCCATCGCGATACCATGGATGCTTATGAGCGAACTCGTAAGCTTGACACGCCAAGGCGAGATTGGCGTCATCACCATCAATAATCCGCCGGTCAACGCGCTGAGCCCGGGAGTCCCGGAAGGCCTCGTCGCCTCCATCGACGCCGCCGAGAAGGATCCCGAGATCAAAGCCATCGTCGTCATCGGCGGAGGCCGCACCTTCATCGCCGGCGCCGACATTCGCGAATTCGGAAAAATCGTCGCGGGCGAGCGGCCGCGTCTTTCGCTCAATCCTTCGCTCAACCGGATCGAAGATTGCACCAAGCCCGTCGTCATGGCGATCCACGGCACTGCATTCGGCGGCGGACTCGAAACCGCCATGGCCGGACACTATCGTGTCGCCGTCGCCAGCGCGCAGGTCGGCCAGCCCGAAGTGAAGCTTGGGATCATCCCCGGAGCCGGTGGCACGCAGCGCCTCCCGCGGCTCGCAGGCGTCGGCAAGGCAGTCGACATGTGCGCGTTCGGCGAACCCATTGACGCAAAAGCCGCGCTCGCCGCCGGGATTATCGACAAGATCATCGACGGCGATCTGCTGACCGGCGCCGTCGAGTTCGCCAAAAACGTCGCCGGCAAACTCGCCTTCAAGACCCGCGAGCGCAACGAAAAACTGCAGGACGCCGCCGGCAACACCGCGATCTTCGCGCTCGCCCGCGAACAGGCTCGCAAGACGCGCCGCGGACAGCTTGCTCCGCTCGCCGCGATCGACGCCGTCGAAGCCGCCACGCGCCTTTCCTTCGACGACGGCATCAATCGCGAAGCCGAAATTTTCCGCGTCTGCCTCTATTCGACCCAATCGAAATCTCTCATCCACGCCTTCTTCGGTGAACGCACCGTCGCGAAAATTCCCGATATCCCCAAGGAAACCAAGCTCTACGACATCAAGCGCGCCGCGATCATCGGCGCCGGAACCATGGGCGGCGGCATTGCGATGAACTACGCCAACGCCGGCATCCCCGTGATCATCAAGGAAACCGAGCAGGCCGCGCTCGACCGCGGCATGGCGACCATCAGGAAAAACTACGAAAATTCCGTCAAAAAAGGCCGTTTTTCGCAGGCTGTCATGGATCAGCGCATGGCGCTGATCACCCCGCAGCTCACCTATGACGGTTTCGATCAGGCCGACATCATCGTCGAAGCCGTGTTCGAAGGCATGGCACTCAAGAAGCAGATTTTCGCCGAGATCGACAAGATCGCGAAACCCACCTGCATCCTCGCCTCGAACACTTCGACGCTCGATATCGACGAGATCGCCTCGGCGACGCAGCGTCCGCACATGGTGATCGGCCATCATTTCTTCAGCCCGGCGAACGTCATGAAGCTGCTTGAAATCGTGCGCGGCAAGGCCACCAGCAAGGAAGTCATCGCGACGTCCATGAACCTCGCGAAAACGCTGAAAAAGGTCGGCGTGCTCGCCGGAAACTGCCGCGGCTTCATCGGGAATCGCATGATCCACTGCTACGGCCGCGAAGCGGTTTTCTTAGTCGAAGAAGGCGCCGCGCCCGAGCAGGTCGACGGAGCGATCTACGAATTCGGCCTCGCCATGGGCCCGCTCGCCATGGGCGACCTCGCCGGTCTCGACGTCGGCTGGCGCATCCGCAAGGAATTCAAGCATCTCGAAAAGCCGGGCGTCCGCACGGCGAAAATGGCCGACGCGCTCGCTGAACTCGGCCGCTACGGCCAGAAGACGGGCAAGGGCTGGTACCTTTACGACGCCAATCGCAACCCCAAGCCCGATCCGGAAGTCACCGCGCTGATCGAAAAGGTCTCCAAAGAAAACGGCATCCAGCGCCATGCGATTTCCCACGAAGAGATCATCGAGCGCACGATTTATGCGCTGGTGAACGAAGGCGCCAGGATCCTCGAAGAGGGAATCGCGCTGCGCGCCGTCGATATCGACATCGTCTATTTGAACGGCTACGGCTTCCCCGCCTGGCGCGGCGGCCCGATGTTCTACGCCGATACGGTCGGCCTGCCGCACGTGCTCGCCAAGATCGAAGAGTTCGAAAAGAAGCACGGCTCGGATCTATGGGCCCCAGCGCCGCTGCTGAAAAAGCTCGCCGAGGCAGGCAAGACGTTCGAAAGCTGGGACAAGGAAAAAGAAGCCGCCGCGGGCGCGTAAAAGCAATGGCCGCCGATGAACGCCGATAAACGCAGATGAAATTCATCGCCTAGACCGAAATCATTCGACGATATTGAATTTGCTGGTGTGTTCAACCAGCGCGCCGAAGCCGCCATCCGCGAACATCTGAATGTGTTCAGCTTTGAAGTGCTGTTGCAGATGGGTTAGATCCAGAAGGCTTTCGAGGGAGCGGCGCATCGGCCTTCGCGTGTTTTGCGGCACATTGATCCGAATTAACTCTTTTGTCCATTCGTACGCCAGAAGGTCTGCAGCCTGCAGTGGACGAATGGTTTTCTTCTGTTCAAAAGTATGAGACCAATACCGCAGAGCGGATTCTAGATTCGGGCTCGCAGAGAATTGCCGGATGACTCGATTGGTTATCTCCTGATGACGATGGCCCCGCTCAAAGAAGTACGAGATTTTGCCCCTATACTGAAACTTGTCTGCCCATGCTACAACCGCGCTCAATACCTGCGCTGCGCAAATCACATAGGGGCCGCCAGCACCCCAAACCCCTGGTGCATCAAGCTGTCCGAAGTCGGTTTCGCTGACCGTCACGGCTACACCGAACTCTGCTCTCCTTTTGATAATTCCGATAAGGCGAACGAGAAGATCGGTCCTCCGTTGCTTCGTGAGTAAAGAAAACTCTTTTTTTCCGTGAGCGCAATCGACGGCGTGGAAGTGAGAAATCCCGAAATCGCGAAGCGCCTCGGCCCACTCGCGGTCAAGGTGGAGTGCTTGCTGTTCAGAAAAAAGATAGCCAGCTACGCACACAACTGGTGAGCCATGATGAGTTCCACTCTCATCGAAATACGCCTGCATCATTATGCAACCCGATCACCTCCGTCTCTTCTTCCGATCTGCGTTCATCTGCGTGAATCTGCGGCCGAGCCTTTCCTCTCTCCGCTTCCATTCTTCCGAATCGCCCAACTCGCGCGCCTCGCGCGTGATCTCTAAAGCCCGCACGTAATCTTTCTCGCGATGCTCATAATGCTTGGCGAGTTCCTCCAGCGCCTTCACCCGATAATCGTTCCTGCACGACGCCAGGTTCGTCCACGTCTCCAGCGGCGACCGGCCCATCCTGCGCTCCAGCATCCCGATGTCCCACATCGTGCGAAACAGCAGGTCATCTTTCAATCCCGCCTCGATCGCCCGCCGAAACAGTACGAGGGCCTGTTCCAACTCACCCGCCTCGCGCAGCCATCGCGCGATCCCTGCCATTTCCGCGCCGTGTTTCAGCGTCCCACGCTTCAGTGAAGCTTTCGCCGGATCCTTGAACGCATACGGCACGATCCCCGCCAGGCACGCGAGCGTCAGGATATCGGTCGCGTTGTGC
>JAIQFJ010000208.1 GCA_020073325.1 Terriglobia bacterium
GGAGAGGCGCGGCGAGGAGTCGTGGAAAGCTCCGGTAGTGAGAGGACGGTTGTCCTTGCCGTCGCTCGAGATCATCCACAGGTTGCTGTAGCGCTGGTCGACCATTTTGTCGCTCCAGCCGAGGACGTAGATGATGCTTTTTCCGTCCTTGGTGATTTGCGGCTCGGTAACGGAGCGCATTTCCCAGATGGTGTCGGTGGTGAGTCCGGGCTTGGCGAAGGCAGCTCCGGCGAAGATGAGCAGGGTGAAGAGACGCATCGTGATTCTCCTTAGAGGACCTGTGTAGCAGTAGATCACAAATCCGATCCCGATGATTGGCGGGTCCGGACAGCCCTGCCCGTAAGGGCGGGGTTCAGATGAGAAAAACTCTGTCCCAACCCCACTCCATCCATAAATGCTCTACTTCATCACGTTCTCAACTTACGGTTCGCACCTCCCCGGCGATGCTCGCGGCAGTTTCGATCATGTTCGCCAAGGGTCGCGAAAGTTCATTCCACCGAATCGAGGACTCGAAGCCTACCGAAGAAAGTTGATGACGCAGGAGCCGTTCGCATTGAGTCCGGAGGATCGGCGTGTCGTTCGCGAAGCGATGCTGGGAGCATGCTCGTTTCGGGGATGGCAATTGCTGGCCCTGCACGTCCGTTCAAATCATGTTCATGGCGTCGTGGATGCGACGGCTGCGGCGAGCATGGTCGTGAATGGGTGGAAGGCTTACAGCACCAGAGCTCTGAGGCGGGCGGGGTTGGTGACGGACCATCGGAACGTCTGGGGTCACGGGGCGAGCGTGCACGGGATTACCACGCGAGAGGGGCTGCAGAGCGCGATTCGATATGTTTTGGAGGGGCAAGGGGAAGCGATGGAGGTGTATCGAGGTCCGGAATATTAAACCCCGGCCTGACGGCCAGGGCTGTTATGATGTTCACGTTTATGAAGCTATTTCTCACGCTCTTCCTCGCGGCGCTCGCTTCGGCTCAGACTTATAAATCCGACCTGTGGTCCGGGATGAAATACCGGCTGATCGGGCCCTATCGCGGCGGACGCGTCACGGCCGTGACCGGCGTGCCGTCGCAGCCCCTGACCTACTACATGGGGTCGACCGGCGGTGGCGTGTGGAAGACCACCGATGCAGGACACAACTGGGTCAACGTGTCCGACGGATTTTTCTCGGTCGCGTCGATGGGTGCGATCGAAGTTTCGCAATCGAATCCCGATATCGTCTATGCGGGCACGGGATCCTCGAAAATCCGCAGCAATGTGTCGATCGGGCGCGGAATTTATAAATCGACCGATGCCGGCAAGACGTGGTCGTTCATCGGGCTGCGCGATACCGGGCAGATTTCCACAATTCGCGTCGATCCGTCGAATCCGGAATTCGTCTACGTCGCGGCGCTGGGGAATCCGTTTATCGGCAACAAAGAGCGCGGGATTTATCGCTCGAAAGACGGTGGCAAGACGTGGGAAAACGTCCTGTTTATTTCCGACGAGGTCGGCGGCGCGGACCTGGAGATTCAGCCGGGGAATCCAAAGGTGCTGTTCGCGTGCATGTGGCACGGGATGCGCAAGCCGTGGACGATCATCAGCGGCGGGCGCGAGGGTGGGATTTACAAATCGACCGACGGCGGCGATCACTGGACCAAGCTCGCGGGCGGTCTGCCGAATGAACTGTTCGGGCGCGCGAACGTCGCGATCTCGAATGCGCGGCCGAATCGGATTTATGCGCTGATCGAGGCGAAGCCGGGGTCGGGGCTGTATAAGTCGGAAGACGCGGGCGCGACGTGGACGCTGGTGAACGGGTCGGGCGCGATCATCACGCGTCCGTTCTACTACGACACGATGACCGTCGACCCGAATAATCCTGATGTGGTGTTCGTCGGCGATGAAAACTGGTTCCGGTCGAGCGACGGCGGCAAGACGTTTCGCCGCGCGCAGGCTCCGCATGGGGATCATCACGACATCTGGATCAATCCGAAAAATTCGGATTACATGATCCAGTCGAACGACGGCGGCGCCAACGTCTCGATGGACGGCGGCAAGACCTGGAGTACGCAGGCGAATCAGCCGACCGCGGAGATTTATCAGGTCGCGGTGGATAATCAGTATCCGTATCGCGTTTACGGCGCGCAGCAGGACAACACGACCGTCATCGTGCCGAGTCTGCCGCTCGGCGACGGCATGGAATTTCGCACCGGGCCGGGTTGCGAGACGGGTCCGATCATTCCCGACCTGACGAATCCGGCGATGGTTTATGGCGGCTGCAAGGGCCAGTTCAGCCGTCAGAACGTTACGACGACGGAAGAAGATCGCTACTGGATCGGCGCGGAGTCGCTTTACGGCAACGGCGGAGACTCGTTGACTTACCGCTTCCAGCGCGTGTCGCCGATGGAGGTTTCGCCGCACGATCAGCGCGAGGTGTATTACGGATCGCAGTACCTGCATCGCACGCGCGACGGCGGCGTGACGTGGACCAAGATTTCTCCGGACCTGACGGCGCATCCGGCGGGGACGCAGGATGCCAGCGGCGGTCCCATCACGCGCGACGCGACGGGCGAAGAAGTTTACAGCACGCTGTACACGATCCGCGAATCGCCGGTCACCAAAGGACTGATCTGGACCGGGTCGAATGACGGCCTGATTTTCGTGTCGCGCAACGACGGCGAGACGTGGTCGAACGTGACGCCGAAAGATTTGCCTCCGGGCGGGCGCGTGCAGAACATCGAGCCGAGCCCGCTGCGTCCCGGCACTGCGTATGCGGCGGTTTATCGATACTTGCTCGGCGATTTCGCGCCGTACATTTTTAAAACCGACGACTACGGTAAAACGTGGAAGCGGCTGACCGACGGAAAGAACGGCATCGCCGCCGATGAGCCGACGCGCGTCGTGCGCGAAGATCCGGATCGCGCGAAGCTGCTCTATGCCGGAACCGAGTTCGGCCTTTATGTTTCGTTCGACGACGGCGAGCACTGGCAGAATTTCCAGATGAATCTGCCGGTGACGCCGGTCACGGATATCAAGGTGGTCCACAACGATTTGGTGATTTCGACGCAGGGGCGGTCGTTCTGGATCCTGGACAATCTGACGCCATTGCATCAGTTGGATAAAGCGGCGTCGGCGCAGTCGTTCCTGTTTGCGCCGCGCGAAGCCGTGCGGTCGCCCGCGCGCGGCGGGGGAGGCGGACTGAATCCGTCGCAGTTGCGGTATCCGCAGCCCGGAGCGGAGATCGATTATTACCTGGCCAGCGCACCGTCGGACGACATCAAGCTGGAAATTCTGGACGCATCGGGCAAGGTGATTCGCACATTCACCAGCGCGGCGGCTCCGCGGGAAGGTCCCGCCGGGGACGTGGGCGGCGACGATGAAGAAGGCGGGTTCCGTTTCCGCGGCGGTCCCACCAGGATCGAGAAGACGGCGGGGATGCATCGCTTCACGTGGGACCTGCGTTATCCGGGTCCCGTTTCGGTGGCCAATGCGCTGAATGCGACTCGCCCGGAGGCTCCGGGCGGGCCGGCGGCGGTGCCTGGGAAATATTCAGCGCGCTTGATGGTGGGGTCGCAGACGTCGACGCAGCCGCTCACATTGATTGAGGATCCTCGCGTGACGAAGGCGGGCCTGACGGAGGCGGCGCTTCGCGAACAGTTCGATCACAACATGCGGGTCCGGGAGCTGGTGAGCGATGTGAATAAGATGGTGGCGCGGCTGCGGGCGGCGCAGCGGACGGCGGCGGGCGATCAGAAGGCCAAGCTCGACGAGTTGGCGTCGCATGTGATCACACCATCGATTCGCTACAGCAAGCCCGAGTTGCAGACGCACATCACGTATCTGTACAGCCTGACGACGGCCACGGATCAGAAGATCGGCAAGGACGCGATGGAGCGCTACGGCGTGTTGCGGAAAGAGCTGGATGGACGGATCGCGGAGTTGAATCAGATCCTGGGGCCTGCGAAATAATCGTGGGGCAGGCTTGTAGCCTGCGGCGGGCATTGTGCCCGCCAGGTGCGAGCGCCGCTGAAAGCGTCGCGCAGGCTGCAAGCCTGCCCCACATCTCCATGCATCGACTGACTACGAACGAAACCGATCGCGGCAAGAGGCTGGACCATTTTCTTCAAGAGCATCTTCCGCAGTACAGCCGCGCGAGGCTTCAGAGCTGGGTCAAAGACGGGCGCGTTCTCGTTAACGGCAAAGTTGAGAAGGCTTCGTTCGTTCTGCGCGGCGGCGAAACGATCGACGTTACGCCGGCCGATCTGCCTCCGCTCAAAGCCGCCGCCGAGGATTTGCCGGTCGAGATTCTTTATGAAGACGACGCGGTCATCGCGATCAACAAGCCCGCGGGGCTCACGGTTCATGCCGGCGCGGGCGCGCATTCGGGGACGCTGGTGAACCGGCTGGTGCATCATTTCCAATCGCTTTCGAAAGTCGGCGGGGACTTGCGGCCGGGGATCGTGCATCGGCTCGATCGCGGAACCAGCGGTGTGCTGCTGGTCGCGCGGACCGATGCGGCACATCGCGCGCTGGCGGAGCAATTCGCCAAGCGGACGACCGAGAAAACGTATATTGCGGCGGTGCAGGGCGTCGTGCGCGAGGATTCGGGGCGCATCACGAAACCGATTATTCGCGACCCGGCGCATCGCACGCGAATGACGGCGAAGCTCGGCCGCGGGCGCGATGCGTTGACCGATTTTCGCGTCGTGAAAAGATTCGGTGATAAAACGCTGCTCGAAATTCGGATCGGGACAGGACGCACACATCAGATTCGCGCGCACATGGCGAGCATCGGACATCCCGTCGCCGGCGATCGTCTCTACGGCGCGCGTCCGGCGGCGCGAATTTTTCTGCACGCCGTGCGAATCGGCTTCACCAGCCCCGCGACCGGCGAGCGCGTCGTCGTCGAAGCCCCGCTTCCGGCGGAGTTCGACTCGTTACAATAGCGTTGATGCAGCTTTGCGACATTTTTCTTCGCCTTGGAGCGGAGAATCTTCAATTGAACCTGAAAACGATCTCGATGGGCCGCCTGAAGACGTATCAGCTTTTCGATCGCCTGAAGACGCGGCTGCATGTGGCGAAACTTAATTCGGAGTCGTTGCGCAAAGCGGCGCCTCGCGTGTGGATTCGGCTGGAAGAGCACGACGACGAGTTCGCCACCGATATTTCGCAGGCGATTCTGGTGTCGCATCTGGACATGATCAAGGCGGTGCTGGATCATCTGGGGGTCCCGCACGAAGACGGATTTTTCGCCAAAGATGCCGAGGTCGCGGGTTATCTGAAAGACGGCTGGCGCGAATCGACGTGGGAGAAATTTCACGCGACGTTTCCGCCGGCGGCGCTGTTATTCTATATCAATCACCTCGCCTGGGAGATCGCCAAGGCTGAGGATGTGTTCGCTCCGGCAGCCTAAATGAAAGAACTTTTCGAAGCCATTCGCGCGGGAGATTCGTCCCGCGTCGTCGAAATTGTCGCGGCCGACCCGTCGCTCGGGATTTTCGCGGCGGCGATTCAGGGCGATTGTGCGCGGCTCGAAACGATGGTGGCCGGGAATCGCGCGCTGCTCACCGCGGTCTCGACCGACGGGTGGACGCCGCTGCATCTGGCGGCATTTTTTGGAAAAGTCGACGCGGTGCGGCTGCTGCTGAACAAAGGAGCGCAGGTCGGCGCGCGGTCGACGAATCCGATGCAGAACATGGCGCTGCATGCGGCCGCCGCGGGACGGCATGCCGATGTGATCAAAGTACTGATCGATCATGGAGCGCCGGTGAATGCTCGCCAGCACGGCGGGTGGACTCCGCTTCAGGCCGCGGCGCAGAATGGCGATCTGGAATCGGCACGCATGCTGATCTCGAACGGCGCCGACGTGCAGGCGCGGGCAGAAAACAATCAGACCGCGCTCGACCTGGCGCTGACGAAGGGTCATCAGGCGATGGTCGATCTTCTGGAATCGAACGGAGCGAGCCTGTAGTGCAGGAGATCATCGAAAAACTGCATCAGGATGCCCTCGCGCAGCTCGCGGAGGCGGCGACGCTCGAAGCTGTGGAAGCGGTGCGCGTCGATGCGCTGGGGCGCAAGGGGAAACTCGCCGAGATCAGCAAACAGTTCGGGAGGCTCGCGCCGGAAGAGCGTGCGCGGCTCGGCAAACTGCTCAACACGGCGAAGCAGGAGCTGGAATCGAACATCGATTCGCGCATCGCGGCACTGGAATCGGCGGCGCTCGACAAGCGGCTGGAATCCGAGTGGATCGATCTGACGACGCCCGCGCCGGGGATCCGGCCGGGGAGCCTGCATCCGGTGACGCAGGTGCAGAAAGAACTGGAAGAGCTGTTCCGGTCGATGGGATTCGCGGTGCTCGACGGGCCGGAGGTCGAGAGCGAGTATTACAACTTCGACGCGCTGAATATCCCCGGCGATCATCCGGCACGCGACATGCAGGATACGTTCTGGCTGAAGGACGGCCGCCTGTTGCGGACGCACACGTCGCCGGTGCAGGTGCGCGGACTGGAAACGCTGAAGCCGCCGCTGAAGATGATCGCGCCGGGCCGCGTGTTCCGCAACGAAGAAGTCGACGCGTCGCACGAGCACACGTTTTATCAGCTCGAAGGCATGATGGTGGATCGCGATGTTTCGGTGGCGCACCTGATCTACTTCATGAAGACGTTTCTTTCTGCGATCTTCAAGCGCGACGTCACGGTGCGCTTGCGGCCCGGATTTTTTCCGTTCGTCGAGCCGGGGTTCGAGCTCGATATTCAGTGCCTGATCTGCGGCGGCAAAGGTTGTCCCGTATGCAAGCAGTCCGGTTGGGTGGAGCTGTGTCCGTGTGGATTGGTGCATCCGGCGGTGCTGCGCTACGGCGGCGCGGATCCGGAGGAGTGGAGCGGCTTCGCGTTCGGCCTGGGGCTGACGCGCCTGGCGATGATGCGGTACGGGATCGACGATATCCGGTTGTTCACGGGTGGCGATTTGAGATTTTTGAAGCAGTTTTAGCGGTCTTTGCGGCGGAGTCTTTGCGTCTTTGCGTGAACGATGCATTTCACGCAAAGGCGCCAGGCTTCGTCGCAAAGGTCGCAAAAAGACAATGAAATTTTCCTATAACTGGCTGCGCGAGATGGTCGACGGGCTCGATACGTCCGCGTCCGAACTCGAGCGCCTGATGACGATCAAGACGGCCGAATGCGAGGGCGTCGAAGAGGTCGGCGCCGCGCTGGCGGATGCGTCCGAGGCGATCGTAGTGGCGATGGAAACGATGGGCGCGAGCCATAATCGCAAAGCGACCGTCGAGACGCCGCGCTACGGGCAGAAGACCGTGGTGTGCGGAGCCCCGAATTGCCGTGTCGGGATGCGCACCGTTTATTTGCCGGTCGGGAAGAAAATTATCGAAGGGATCGAAAGCGACGGGATGCTGGCGAGCGCGGCGGAGTTGGGCATCGGCCGCGACCATTCGGGCATCGTCGAGCTGCACGAGCCGTTCAAGCTGATCGCCGATCATGTGATCGAGGTCGACAATAAATCGCTGACGCATCGTCCGGACCTGTGGGGCCATTACGGAATGGCTCGCGAGGTGGCGGCGATCACAGGTAACAAACTGGTCGACCCGGTTCGCGCCGAGCTGCCGTCGTCGGACGCGCCGATCAAAGTGACAGTCGAGGATTTCGCGTTGTGCCCGCGCTATTCCGCGCTGGTGTTTGAGAACGTCACGATTCAGCCGTCGCCGCTGTGGCTGCAATATCGCCTGGAAGCGATCGGGCTGAATCCGATTTCGAACATCGTCGACGTGACGAATTTCGTCATGGCCGAACTCGCGCAGCCGATGCATGCGTTCGATGCCGACAAGCTGCACGGCGGCGAGATCATCGTACGCACGGCGCGCAACGGCGAGAAATTCGCGGCGCTGAACGGCGAATCGTACGAGCTCGATTCGTCAAATCTGGTCATCGCGGACAAAGCGGGAGCGGTCGCGCTGGCCGGAGTGATCGGCGGCGCGGTAAGCGCCATTTCCGACTCGACGACGCGCATCGTGCTCGAAAGCGCGTGCTTCAATGCGTCGTCCGTGCGCAAGACGTCGTCGAAAATCAAGCTTCGCACCGATGCGTCGATGCGCTTCGAGAAATCGCAGGATCCGGCGAATACGATTCGCGGCCTGAAGCGAGCCCTGCAGCTTTTACAGGAAGTGTCACCGGGGATTCGAGTGGCCGGTGGAGTGGTCGACGCATATCGTCCGCAGCCCGCGCCTGCGCCGATCGCACTGAATCTCGATTGGCTTGACCGGAAGATCGGCAAAGCGGTTCCGGCCGTGGAAGTGCGGAAGATTCTGGAGTCGCTCGAATTTCGGGTGGAAGAAACGGGCCCGCGCGAGTTTCGCGTCCACGTGCCGAGCTGGCGCGCGACGAAAGACGTCACCATCAAGGACGATCTGGCGGAAGAAGTCGGGCGCATGATCGGCTACGGGACGATCACGCCGACGGCTCCGCTCGCTCCGGCGCGCGTGCCGCCTGCGAACGAAGAACGCGCGTTTCATCATCGCGTGCGCGAAACGGCCGCGTCGCAGGGATTCAGCGAGATTTATAACTACTCCTTCATCAGCGAAGATCGCGCGCGTGCGTTTGGATTCGATCCGGCGGAGCTGGTGCAGGTGGCGAATCCGATCGCCGCGGATCAGAATCTTCTGCGTCCCACACTGCTCGCCGGAGTCTGGAAGAGCATCGTCGACAACACGCGAAACTTCGACTCGTTCCGCCTGTTCGAGATCGGCCGCGAGATTCACAAGGATCGCGAAATCCCGCATTTTACTGCGGCGATTTTCGCCAAGGACGACGGCATGGCGGGGCTGCTCGAATTGAAGCGGCTCGCCGATTGCCTGCTGCGCGGCATACGCGTCGAGCCGGCGGCGGCGCAATCCTACGAGCATCCGCAGCGCGCGGGCGACGTGTATTTCGGCGACACACGCATCGGGCGGCTGTTCGAATTTCATCCGCGAATGGTGGAGAGCGGACGCGCGGCGGTGCTCGATCTGGATCTGCCTTTGTTGCAGAAGTCGCAGCCTCCGGTCGCGCGCTACCAGGCGCTGCGGCGGTTCCCGACCAGCGCGTTCGACATCACCGTGGTCGGCGAAGCGCGCGCGACGATCGGGGCGGTGCAGTCGGCCATTCCGCGATCTTCCGGGATTCTGTCGATCGACTTCCTGCGCGAGTTTGAGCTCCCCGACGGACGCCGAAGCCTGTCCTTCCGCATTACGGCCGGCGCGTCGGACCGGACGCTATCTTCTGAAGAAGTCGGCGCAATTCGCGCCTCGGCGATCGAAGCGTTGACCCGCTCCGGGTACGAATCCAGAAGTTAGTAATTTCGAAAGCGAACGGGCACGCTCACTCGCGTTCGCGGTTCAGTGCTCAGGTATGGAGTTGCAGAGCAGACCAACAGAACCACGAGCGCCCGCGAGTGGTTAGCTCCACTTTCGAAATCGCCGGGACATCTTACGAGTCAACGTTTCGCCGTCCTCGTGCGTATCTCTTTGTGAGTGGCTACCAAGGAGCTGGCGCTGGCGACCCTACCCCGCAAAGAGGCTGTGGCGTTCGAAGAAGTCATGGCCGCCAACGACCGCATGGTGGTGGGGACCGCATACCGCTTGCTTGGCCGGATTGAAGATGCGCAGGACGCGGCTCAGGAAGTTTTTCTTCGACTGTTCAAGAATTTCGATCGCATCGACGGCGATCCGCGGGCGTGGCTCTATCGGGTGACGGTGAATATCTGCAACGATCACCACCGGCGTCGAACTCCCGTGGCTGAGCCGGATGAAAGCCGGGCCGATCCGTCGCCCGATCCGGAGCGCGTGATGGCGATGGATGAGCGGAAACGGCTGCTGATGGAAGGATTGCAGACGCTCGCCGAGCGCGAACGCGCCGCCGTCGTGCTGCGCGAGTTTGAAGGATTGTCGACGCGCGAGGTCGCCGCGATTCTGGGCGTCGAAGAAGTGACCGTGCGCAGCCAGATCTCGATAGCCCGCGTGAAGCTGGCGAAATATGTGAGGGATCGCAAATGACTTGTCAGGAATGCGAACTTCGCTTGAGTTTGGAGCAGGATGTCTCGGAACATCTCGCGACGTGCGCCGCATGCCGGGCGCTCGCCGATGAAATGCGCGAGAACGCAGCCGCGATTGCATCGTTCGCGGACGATCCGCTGCCGCGCGTCGGGCATCGCGTGACGGCGGAGATTCGCGCGCAATCGCGTAGCCGTCAGATCCAGCGTTGGGGCTGGGCGCTCGCCGCCGCGGCGATGGTGCTCGTACTGCTCTATGCATGGCCTCGAGGGGGGCGGCCCCCCGGGCCCGCGCGCGATCCCCTGATCGCGTACGCTCCTCCGAAGATCGAGTCCGCGGAAGTTTCCGTAGGGCGACCAGGGGATCGCCCGCGGACCAGGCGGTCCGCCCCCCATCGCAAACCGGCGGACACGTTGAAGGTGAAAATGTTCACCGATGATCCGGATGTGGTGATTTATTGGCTGGTAGAGGAATAGGAGAAGACAGAATGAGAATGAAACGCATGTTGTGGATACTAATCGGAGCTGCGGCGCTCGCGTGTGGACAGGCAACCACGCCGGAGGTGCCGAAGATCGTACAGAAAATGGTTGAGGTAAGAAACGCCGACGCCAATCGTGTGGCTCACCTGGTCCAGAGTCCTGGGCTATCGATCCAGTACGACTCGGGGATGCACGTGATCGTGGTGCGCGGCACTCAGGACGCGGTCGCGGCTGTCGAGGAAATGATCAGGAAGCTCGACGTCGCGCCTCCCAATATCGAGCTGAGCGTTTATCTCATCAGCGGCTCCCTGCAAAATGCCGCCGAAGACGTCCCCAAGGAGTTGGCGCCGACCGCAAAACAACTGCATGCGCTGTTCCCCTACAAGGGCTACCGGGTGCTGGAATCGTTTGTGCAGCGAGGCCGCGACGGGCGGGATGGAGGCACGAACGGCGCATTGCCGGGCGGCAATTCGACTTACGATTTCCGTTACCGCTCGGTTACCGTCTCCGCGGGAACGCCGCGAACGGTACACTTCGACGGCGTAACTCTGGTGATCCGCACACCGACGAGAAATGTCGACAAGGAAGGACGCGTGATCACCAGCAACACGTCCATCAATACGGATCTCGACATCAGCGAAGGACAGAAGGTGGTTGTCGGAAAATCGAGCATCAACGGCTCGGACGACGCGCTGATTCTTGTCGTTACGGCAAAAGTGGTCGAATAGGGGAATGCGATCGATCCAGCTTGTCGCCCCGCGAGTGCTCGAAGAGCGCCCGATGCCTGAGCCGCACGATCCCGGCCACGGCGAAGTCACGGTGCGGATCCGCGCCGTCGGGCTCTGCGGAAGCGATCTGCACTGGTATCAGGACGGGCGCATCGGCGAAATTCCCGCGACGTATCCGCAAGTCCTGGGGCACGAGCCGGCAGGCGAAGTGATCGCGGTGGGCCCGGGCGTGCACAATCTCGCCGCGAGCGACCGCGTGGTGATCGAACCGAGCAT
>JAIQFJ010000209.1 GCA_020073325.1 Terriglobia bacterium
CGTCTGGAACCTTTTCGCGGATCGCGCCCGCAACGGCAGTGCCATGGCCCAAGCGGTCGGTCAGGTCGTCGCCAGCAATCGCGATGCCGCCGGCGATTCCGCCGACATGAGGATGATCGGCGTGGATGCCGCTATCGATGATCGCGATTCTCATGGCGTTTTGTGGGGGGCTGCAGAACGTTGTGTCGAGACTCGTCTCGATACGACGACCTCACGCACGGCACCTGATCGTCGACACGGCACGCACGAGTGAGGTTGTTGACCCCCGGCCTCACGGCCAGGGCTGTCGATGCGGCGATTTTTCAGCATCTTCATGAGTGTGGCTCCTCATTTGTTGCCTTCCAGGAGGATCGTCTGATGAGCGATCTGGGCTAGAGACGACCGATGCGTGATCACGACCACCGTGCGGCCTTCGGCGATGCGCACCAGCGTGTCGGCGATGGTTTTTTCATTGGCTTCGTCGAGAGCGGAGGTGGGCTCATCGAGGATCAGCACGCGCGGGTTTGTGAGCAAAGCGCGTGCAATGGCGACACGCTGGCGTTCGCCGGCCGAGAGTGTCTGGCCGCGCTCGGCGATGATCGTGTCATAACCGCCGGGCAGGGCCGCGATCCGATCGTGTACCGCGGCGGCGCGAGCGGCTTCCGCGACCTGTTCGCCCGATGAGCCCGGCCGCGCATACGAAATATTTTCGCGGACGCTGGCGCGAAACAGGTAGGGCGATTGATCGACCAGCACGATGTTTTGTCGCAGATTGGCGAGCGACAGATCGCGGAGGTCGATGCCGTCGAGGCGGATCGCGCCGGCTTCGGGATCGTAGAAGCGGACCAGGAGATCGGCGATCGTCGATTTCCCTGCTCCGCTGGGACCGAGGATCGCGCAGATGGTGCCGGGCTCGATGTGAAACGAAAGCGCGTCGAGGATGACATCGGTCCCGTGACGAAACGAGACGCGATCGAACTCGAGCGCGCCTCGGACGATCGTCAGCGGAATTGTTTTGGGACGCTCGGCGATTTCGGGCTTCGTGTCGAACAGTTCGAAGACGCGGCCGAGGGAAACGCCTCCGGAAACGAGGTTCGTGTAGAGGCTCATCAGATTTTGCACGGGCGCGAGCAGGCGCATGTGGTAGGCCATGATCGCCACCAGCGATCCTGTGGTGAGCGCGCCGTCGATCACGAGTTTTCCACCGTAAAGAAAGATCGCCGCGGTGGCGAGGGTCAAGACAGTGCCGGGCACGGCGCCCGAGAGAAACGACGTGAGCTGCATGCGCATCAGCGCGTCGATGAAACCTTGATTGCGCTGGCGAAATCGCTCGGCTTCTCTCACTTCGGCGTGCGAGGCAACAACCAGGCGCACGCCGAGCAGTGTTTCGAGCAGAAAACTGCCGATATCGGCGCTACGCTCGCGGACGGCGCGGACGCGTTCGGCGAGCCGCGATTGATAATGCCGCAGCGCCCACACGCTGACCGGCACCGCAGCGACGCTGAGCAGGAAAAGCCGCGGGCTGAGCGACGCCATGATGGCGGCGCTGCCGATCAGAAAGACGACGTTCGAGAGCACACTGAGCAGACTGTCGGCGGAGACGCGCTGCACCTCCGCGATGTCGTTGTTGATGCGCGACACGACGTCGCCGAGCTGGCGGCTCGCCCAGAATCGCGGCGAAAGCGTCTGCAGGTGGCGGTAGAGCGCGAGCCGCATGTCGAACAGAATCGACGCCGAGACGCGGACATATTGATAACTCGAAAAAATGTTCAGAACGAACCCGATGACCGTGACGGCAACCATCGCAATGCTGACCGCGATCAGCATATGCAGATCGCGCTTCAAAAGCGCGTCGTCGATCAGCAATTTCGAAATGTAGGGCTGCGCGAGCCCGAACGCGGTCGCGATGACGCCCGCGAGAAGAATCAGCACCAGCCGCGGCCAGTACGGAGTAATGTAAGCCAGCGCGCGGCGGTACCCGGCGAGCGGCAGCGTCAACGTGTTGCCGGAAGCACGACCATGCCGGCCGTGGTGTCGGCATTCAGGTTGATCGTGTTTTTCAGTTTCATGGTCGCGGCGTCGTAAATCTCGACGTCGTATCCGGCGCCGAAGATGTAGAATTCCTTGCCGGTGCTCGAAATGTCGAAGCTGAAGCGCGGGCGGCCGTCGAATTCCTGCTTGCGGACCAGTTGATTGGTGGTGAGGTCGAACTCCCAGAATTCGCAGCGTCGCGTTCCGCCCTGCCCGTTGAACGCGACCAGGTAACCCTTCTTACGATCCGGCGTGACGCGCAGGCTGGTCATTCCGGTGGTGGAGGGACCGACCGGTGTGAAGTCGAACGTCCGTTTCAGCAAATCAAAACGGGCGATTCCGAAAACGTTACGATGCACCACCGGATCCTGCGAATTGAAAACGCTGACCAGCATTCCCGATTGCGCGATCAGATCGAGCGGCGCGCCGATGCCGATGTTCTGCATCCCGGGAATCTGCGGCTTGGCGAGTTCGATCTTATCGACAAGCTTGAAATCGGTCGTGTCGAAGATGAAGACGTTGTTGCGGAAGACGTACAGAAATTTTCCGTCGGGCGAGAGACGCATCTGGCCGCCGAAACCGAAGCCGGGCTGGTCTTCGTCCTTGGGGACATCGGCGGTGCGGACGATTTTTTTCTGCGCCAGGTCGACCACGCCAAACTTGGTTTCCTTGCCGATCTCGAAACGGTCCTGCTTCTTTTCAACGGTGCGAAAAAGAATGTAGACGTACTTGCCCTGGGGATCGAAAGCGCCGCCGCGGATGCGGTATTGTTTCGATCCTTCGTTCAAGGTGAACGTGTTCGTCACCTTGCGCGTCGCAATGTCGATCGTTTCGAAGCCGGTTTTTTCGAGCGTGATCGCGAACAGCGTCTTGTGGTCTTCGGAGAGTTCCATGCCGTCGGGGACGCCGGTGGAGAGCTCGATCTTATCGACGATCTGCTGTTTCGATTCGTCGATCACCTGGATGGTATGCGGCCAGGTGCCGACGAATAGAGTGCCTTGCGCCAAAGCTGCGGCAGCGGTGAGAAACAGGAGACGGATCGGATTCCTGAGCATTATGGGAAAACCAGATCGATGTTGCGCCAGTCTTTTGTCGCGGCGGCGCATTTCGCGGTCCAGTCCGGATAATTGTTGAGATGATCCGGCACCTGCGCGGGCCAGTAGCAGGTGATGTAGCAATCGTAGAGATCGCGCTCGACCGGCTGGCACAAGCCGGCGGTGCCGCCCGCGGAGTCGACTTCCCATCCGGGCGAAAACACCAGCGAGCAGCCCATCGGAACATGCGGACGCTGCTGGCCTTGCGGCGGACCTTGCAGCGCGACGACGTCGTCGGTTTGCGATGCGACGTGGTCGTCGATGCGGCGGGCCTTTTGATTGATGGCGCGGAGATGTTTCATGCGGCCTTCCTGTCTGCGAAATGCTGAAGAAAACTCGGGTTGTGCTCGACGATGGCGGCGTAGATTTCGAGGCAGGTGCCGGTCCAGCCGCGAATCCAGTCGCAGTAATGAAGATTGGGATGCCCGGTGTCGCCGTAACGGACGTAGGCTTCGTGATGACAGCCGCCGGCGCACACGGGACGCGCCCAGCAGGTGCTGCAATCGGTTTTCGTGTTGATGTGTCCGCGTCCGAGGAAGTCACTTACACGAGCCCGGTCGAGGCCGGTCGACACGTGGCCCAGCTTGTGATCGTCGGAATCGACGAAACGGTGGCACGGAGCGATATCACCGGAGGGTCCGACGCCGACGAGTCCGAGTCCCGCGCCGCACGGGTGCGATTTGCTGACGCCCTGGTGCAACTCGGCCAGCGTGTCGCTCACGTTCGAAAATCCGTGATGCTTGCCGCGCAACGCATGGTCGCGATACTCATCGGCCAGGGAGCGGAACTGGTCGAGCACGGAATCGAGCCCGCTCTCATTGATCGAGTACAGCCGATTCGGCGACGTCGTGACGGGCGCGAATCCGACCTCATGAAAGCCGAGGTCGTGCTTCAGATGCTTGTACGTTCCGAGCACGTCCATCGCCTGCGACGTCATGGTGACGCGCGCCGTGATGGGACGCGTCTTGTGCTGCTTGATCAGCGCGCGCACACGCGGCTCGATGATGTCGTAGCTGCCGCGGCCGTTGGCGAAGACGCGGAACTGGTCGTGCGATTCTTTCGCACCGTCCATGCTGACGGTGACGCCGATGCGATTCTCGGAGAGATAGTCGATGATCGCGGGCGTGAGCAGCGTAGCGTTGGTGGTGAGGCTGAAGTCGATCGCGCGGGCCTGTTCGGCGGCTTTTTTCGACGCGTAATCGACCACCTGCTTGAGCAGCGGAAAATTCATCAACGTTTCTCCGCCGAAAAACGTGATGTGGATCGCGCGACGGCCTTCGGATGACGTCAACAAATAATCGACCGACTGGCGCGCGGTTTCAAAATCCATGAACTTCGGTTTGCCGTCGGGTGTGGCGACCTTGTCCTCGCCGAATTCATAGCAGTATTGACACGACAGGTTGCACTGGTTGGTGAGGTTCATCACCAGCGTCTGCAGCGGAAAATCGGCAGGCGGCTGCTGAAGCTGCGGGGAAAATCCGTTCGTGGTGATGGCGTGGGCCTGATGCAACTCATCGACGACGTCGGGCCCTGCGATCGCGGCCAGTTCTTCGCGCGAGGCTTCGCCCTTTTCGAGCCGCGAGAGAACGGCGCGGCAGGCGTCGTCGAGTTCGAATATACCGGCGCTCGGGACTAAATAAAGAAAGCGTCCGCCGCCGAAGGGGTGAAACTCGCCGAGTCGATATTGATTCATTGGGCGACCTCCGGCTGATCCCATCGCACATACAGCGGCACCGTGACCACCAGATACGACTTCGCGGTGAGCGGTTTGCCATCCTCTTTGTATGTGGCGACGACCCAAACATCGCCGTAGTTGTTGCGGCTGAATCGACGCTTCGGGTTCGGACCTTCCTGGGCCGGCGTGAAAAACGCCTGCGGACTCAGCGCGCCGACGAATCCTTTATCGTCGTCGCCGTAGACGGCGTAAAACTCTTCCACCGACCACTCCGCGTCCACCGGACCAAGTTCGATGTCGTCAGGTGTGTTCGGCTTGTCGTCAGGGCCGCGATTGTAGGCCCATGCTTCGAACTGCTGAAATCCCTTGGGATGCCCGGCGCCGCCCAGGCGCGCGAGCGCGGTGTCGGGCTTCACCTTTATATAGTCGACCTTGTCGTAGATCGCGATCGCGTTCGGCGCCACCGTGCGGCGAACCGAAACGTCGCGTTTGCCGCCAATCGCTTTCGCGTCCACGTCGACCTCGACCGTAATCTGCGACGCACTCTGATCGACGATTCGCTTGACGGCGACGCCGGTGCCAAAGTCGATCTCGGCGGCGGCCGCCTTCGGGAGATTGT
Organism: Terriglobia bacterium; assembly: GCA_020073325.1. Taxonomy (GTDB): domain Bacteria; phylum Acidobacteriota; class Terriglobia; order Bryobacterales; family Bryobacteraceae; genus Palsa-187. The sequence continues at coordinate 5,399 of JAIQFJ010000209.1, forward strand.
CGCCGTAGATGCGGACGCGCTGCGCGGCCGAACCGGATTTCAGCATGGCGCGATCGGTGCCGGTGACGATCGGCCCATCGCCGGCGCGCGTCAGCTTCACGTCGTAGCCGAATTCTTCGTAGGCTCCCCAGAACCAGCGGCCTTCCATGCTCGATTGATCGGGCGCGACCCACATCACTTCGCGCAGTTCGGCGGGATTGCCTCCGGCGTTGCCCGGCGCGGGCGCGACGGCGCTGTTGGTTCGCGAGCGGCCGCGCCACGTATAGCCCGTGTAGACCAACGATTTTCCGGTGCGCGCGACGGTCGCGCCGTCCTTTAAGTAGGTCAGCTTGAGATTGGTGCTGAATTCATCTTCAGCGGCGCCCGGTTCGATCACCATTTCGCCGGTCACTTTGCCGCGTCCGGCCTGATAGCCGGAGACGATCCAGCGGCCGGTGAGTTTCGGAGCGCGCATGCGGGCTCGCCACGCAGCCCACTCGGGAGTGTGCAGCGGGAGATCTTTCGAAAGCGATTCCACGGCGACGTCGACAGGCTGGCGCCGATCTCGTGCCTGTTCCTGGCCAGGCGGCGCCGGGCCGTCCGAGGGCGGCATGAAGCGATAGAACGACATGAAATCGGCAACCTGGAAATATCCGCTGTGCATCGCGACCAGCAGATTCCATTCGTCTTTGGATCGCCGCCAGGATCGCGCACGGCCGATGGCATGGCAGGAAGCACATGCGCCGCGTACCGCGTCGTCCATGGTTTCGTCCTGAATGCGCTGCTCCGGAACGTACATCACGGGCTTCGCTTCCTCGGGCGCCAGGCCGTGCGTCGTGCTGAGGCTCTTGACGATCGCGCGCGCTTCCTCGGGCTTCAGCGTCAGCCCGTTCAGGCGGATCATGCGCTTGATGGCTTCTTCCCAGCCTTCCGGCGTCGTGCGTTCCCAGGAGATGCGGCTGAGGTTGCCCTTATCGTCCTTGGTGTGGCACGATCCGCACTTCTGGATGACCAGGGCGTCGGTCACAGGAATGCCTTCTTCCGGTTTCGTTTCCGCGGGACGTTGCGCGAGCAGCGGGATGGCGACTACAGCGGTTGCGAGAAGTGCTCTCATGGCCGATTCGACCAAGATATCGCAAATCGGGGCCTAACGCAGAGACTTCAGGACCTTCAGTATCGCCGCTCCGAACCGCTCCGCGCGCTTTTCGCCGATCCCGGGGACCTCGCACAACTGCTCAATGTTCGACGGCGAGCGGCGGCAGATCGCATCGAGCGTCGAATCGTGCATCACGACGTACGGAGGCATTCCCATTTCCTTTGCCATCGCGCGCCGCCATTCGCGCAGCGCCTCGCGCGCTTTGGAATCGATGTCGCCCTCGATCACCCTGGGCTTCGCGGCCTTCCGGCGCGGCGCGGCGACGGCAGGCTCGGGTGTTTCCGCGCGCGCCGCCAGCCAGTCCAGCTCGACGCCGCAGCGATCGCACGCGTCGCATCGTTCCCACTTGGGCGTTTCGCCGAAATGCAGGCAGATCTGGCGATGGCGGCATTGGTCCGCTTCGACGAAGCGACGCATGGCGTGGTAGCGCTGCCAGGAGCGCTCGCGCTCGCCCGGATCCTGAAGCTGCTGGATGAAATGCGCCAGCAGCCCCGCATCACGCTTTTGCCACAGCAGAATGCAATCGGCTTCCAGACCGTCGCGACCGGCGCGGCCGGCTTCCTGATAATACTGTTCGAGCGATTTGGGCAGGGAGAGATGCAGTACGGCACGAACGTCCGGTTTATTGATCCCGAGCCCGAACGCGATGGTCCCCACCAGAATGCGTTTGTCGCCGGCCATCCAGGCTTCCTGATTCTTCTGTCGCGCCGGGTTGGTCATCTGGCCGTGATAGGGCACCACCGGCAGGCCGCGATGCGACAACAGCGCGGCGGTTTCCTCCACGCCCTTCACCGTCGGCGCGTAGATGATCACGTTGCCCTCATCGTAATAATCGAGCGCGGCATAGAGCAGCGGCTCCTGCTCGCGAGGTCCGCATTCGCGCGCGATGTAGCGCAGGTTGGGACGATGAAAGCTCATCACGAATTTCGCCGGATCGCGAAGCCGGAGTTGCGCGACGATGTCATGCCGCACCGCGCTGGTCGCGCTGGCGGTGAAGGCGGCGATGGGAGTTTCCGGGAACCATTCCCGCAGCGCGCGAAGCTGGCGATACTCGGGCCGGAACTCGTGGCCCCATTCGGAGATGCAATGCGCTTCGTCGATGGCGAAGAATCCCACCGGGACGCGCTTCAGCCAGTCGAGAACGTCGCCGCGGACCAGCCGCTCCGGCGAAAGATACAACAGCCGGAACGCGCCGGACTGTGCGCCCCGCATGATCTCGCGCTGGCTCGCCGGATCGAGCGAGCTATTGAGAAACGCCGCCGCGACACCGGCCTGCTGCAGCTGCGCGGCCTGATCCTGCATCAGCGCGATCAGCGGGCTGACCACGATGCAGGTCCGGTCCATGGCGATCGCCGGAAGCTGGTAGCACAGCGATTTTCCGCCGCCGGTCGGCATAATCACCGCGACGTCGCGCCCGTCGAGAATATTGCGGACGATCGATTCCTGCTTGGCGCGAAATTCGGTATAGCCCCAATGCTGCTTCAGGAGTCGATGCAGGTCCACCTATTCAGGTTAGAGGATCACTTCGGTTCGGCGATCAGGCCTTGTTCGCTCAGGATCACGATATCGACGCGCCGGTTTCTCGCGCGGCCCCACTCTGTCTCGTTCGATGCGACCGGGGCCGTCTCTGCGTACCCTGCGATCGACATGCGGTCCCTGGGGACGGCAAATTTCGTCGACAGAAGCTCCATCACCGCGATGCTTCGCGCGGCCGAAAGCTCCCAGTTGTTATGGAAGCGCGGCGTGCTGATGGGGATCGCATCCGTGTGGCCCTCGAGGCGCACCGGATTCGGGATGAGCGAAATCGCGGCGGCGATTTTCTGCATGGCGTCGTAAGCGTGCGGCGAGATGACGTCCTCGCCCGACGGAAACAGCGCCGCCTGGTTGAAGCTCACCACCAGTCCGCGCGTCTGCATGCTGATCTGGATATTTCCGGCGGCGATCTCTGTCTTCAATTCTTCGCTCCGCACCTTCAGCGACGGAATCAGCTCCGCCGCCTTCATCTCTTTCTTTTCTTCCGGAGCCCGATGGCGGCCGCCGGGACCGCGAAGCATCGCGTTGCCCTTGCCCGAATCGTCGCGCGTGCCGCCCAGCAGAACCGCCAGCGCCTGCTTCATGCTCTCGCCTTCCAGCGCTTTCTTGACGGAATCGGAAACCGCCTGGGCGCGGCCTTTATCCGCCTGCGAGCTGGCGAACATCACGACGAAGAACGCAAACAGCAGCGTAATGAAATCCGCGTAGGAGATCATCCAGCGCTCGTGATTTTCGGGTGGGGGAGTTTTCTTCCGGCGTGCCATCGATCAGACCTTGGCGGGCTCCGGCGCGCGTTCGGGCGATTTTTTCTCTTTAGTCTTCTTCTCCGGCTCGCCCATCGAGTAAGCCTCCAGCTTCGCCCGCATCAGCTTCGGATTCAGTCCCTCGACGATTCCCGAAACCCCCTCGATGATGAGTTCCTTGCGCCGGATCTCGCTAGCGATCCGCGCCTTGATCTTCGTCGCCGCGGGAAGAAAGAGCAGGTTCGCCGATGCGACGCCGTACACCGTCGCGACGAACGCCACGGCGATTCCATGTCCCACTTCCTCGATGTTGGCCAGGTTCTTCATCACCTGAATCAGTCCGAGCACTGCTCCGATGATCCCGATGGTCGGCGCATAGCCGCCCGCCGCTTCAAACACCTTGGCTTCGGCTTCGGCATGATGCTCTTCGAGCTCGATTTCGAGTTCCAGCATGCGCCGGATCTCCTGCAGGTCCGTGCCGTCGACCGCAAGATTCAAAGCCTTTTGCAGGAAACGGTCCTGGACGTTGTCGGCATCCTGTTCGAGCGACACCAGCCCGTTCTTGCGTGCCTTCAACGCGTAGCCGGTCACTTCATCGAGCAGCGCGCCGAGCGTGCTGCCGTGCTCGGTGAACACTCCGGCGACGCGCTTCATCGCACCCATCACCACCGGAAGCGGCGTCGAGACCAGCACCGCACCGAACGTCCCGCCGAGGACAATGATCGCCGCCGTGATCTGCGCGACATCGCGGATCTTTCCGCCTTCCATGAGGAGCCCGCCCAGGATCCCCAGCAGCGCCAGCGCCAGTCCTCCCGCCGATGCAAAATCCATGCGCAGCGAAGGTTTTGCAGGAGCCCTTTTTTCTGGTTTGGTAGATTCTGCCATCACTCGCCCGGCGGCACCGCTCCGCAGGGATGAATCCTCCGCCGGAAGTCGATCACCTTCCGGATGATTTCATCCGCGGTCTCCAGCACGATGAGCTTCTGGCCGTTCGTCAGGCTGATCACCGTATCGGGCGTCGCCTCGATGTGCTCGATCAGGTCCGAGTTGAGGACCATCGGAACGTGATTGATGCGCGTCAGGTGGATCATCGCCTACCAGTCCAGAACTCCCGTAGAGACGTGAAGAAGCGTGCCTACAGCGCGCTTATCGGCGACGATTGTATTGTCTTGAGGAGGGCCGTCGACAGCCAGGTCTATTTCAGCAGTTCGGCCAGAGCCAGCAGCTCTTTGCGGACCGTATCGAGCACGGCGTTGGAGGACGTATCCGGAAACAGGTCACCCTGCGCTTTGGCCGGCTTCACCGCTTTCGGACCGCGCGGCGCGGGTTCCGATTTTCCGCGAGTTTCCAGAAACTTCCGCGCGCCTTCGATCGTAAATCTCTTTTCGTATAAAAGACGCTTGATTTCGAGGACCAGTTCGACATCCTTACGGCGATACAGGCGGTGGCCGGTTCCCGATTTCTTCGGGCCGAGCGCGGGAAACTCCGTTTCCCAAAAGCGCAGAACATACGGTTTGATGCCAGCCAGACGCGCGACCTCGCCGATGCGGAAGTAGAGCTTATCCGGAATCTCAAACGCCGGCTGCATCGGGATGTTTTCGTGCGCGCTCATGAGAGTACCCTTATCATAATGTCTTCGCTCGCAGGAATCCATCCCGTCCGGGAGGCGATCCGGGCCGGCCGGCCGCTCGACCGGGTCCTGATCGCCAAAGGCGCCGCTTCGGCGCGCATTCAGGAATTGATCGACCTTTGCCGCGAGCGAAATATTCCCGTCCGCTTCGAGCCGCGCGAACATCTGGACCGCGCTGCCGGAGGCGCAAATCATCAGGGCGTCGTCGGGCTCGGCGCGGCGACGCAATACGTGAGCCTCGAGCAAACCGCGTCGTCCAAGGGCCTGCACGTGGTTCTCGACGGTGTCGAGGATCCGCACAACCTGGGCGCGATTGTCCGCACCGCGCATGCCGCCGGAGCCGGCGCCGTCGTGATCCCGGAACGCCGCGCAGCCGGATTGACCGAAGTGGTGGAGCGCACGGCAGCCGGAGCGCTCGCCTATCTTCCCGTGGTGCGCGTCGTCAACATCAACCGCGCTTTAGAGGAATTGAAGGAAACCGGCTACTGGATCTACGGCCTCGACGAGCGCGGCGAGCACGAATACGACAAGGTCGAATACACCAGTCCGACCGCGATCGTCCTGGGCGCGGAAGGTCACGGCCTGCACGAACGCGTGGCAAAGAATTGCGACTTCCTGGTGCGGATCCCAATGTCGGGCGCGGTCGCCTCGTTGAATGTCAGCGTGGCGGCAGGAATCGTCCTGTTCGATTGGAAACGCCGATCGTCCTCAACATAGTGCAGTCCCGTGGGGCCGGCAGCTTGCCGACAAGCCGGCTGCCCAGCCGGCTGAGCAATTTAAAATGGTCAGCCCTCCGAAAAGCCGCCAAGGATGCCGTCCCACTCACTCGACCCCTTGCAGCGGGTAATACAGCAAGTCCGGATTCTTCGCATCCCTCACGAATCCGTGCCGCACAAAAAGACCCAGCACTTTGGGAGGCGTGTGCTTCTCTTTGATCACGATGCGCGAATATTCCCGGTCCCCCGCCGTCTCGATCGCCTTCCAGATCAGCGACGAGGTCACCAGCGCCGCCATCCGCCGTTCGCGCCAGTGCGT
>JAIQFJ010000210.1 GCA_020073325.1 Terriglobia bacterium
ACCGGCTCGCCGCCATGGCTGGCGGCCCCACGTCAGGCGGCGCGATTCACCACTTCGGGTTGTTCGAGCGTCGGTTCCGCATGGCCGAGCATCAATCGATCCACCACCTCGACGCCCTGCATGAAGGAGTGATCCTGATTGCTCACTTCGTACTTCCAGGCCCCGAACCGCCCGCGGGAATAAATGCGCTTCTCTTCGAGCGCCGGCAGAACGTCGTTCAGGATCGCATCGCGCTCGAGCGACGGCGTCGGATATCCCGGCGTCAGAACCTTGTGCCAGCGGCTCGCGATCTCACGCTCGTCGCGAATCAGACCGGCTCCGCGCATCTCGCGGGCGACGCGATCGATCAACCCGGCGCGATCGCGCCGAGCATGCTCGGATTCGGAAACCTCCGCCATCAGCGACCACATCGCGCCCGGCTCGGGAACGTTGTAAGGACTGTAGTTGCTGAACACCGTGACGCGATAGAAGCTGGTTTCTTCGCCCGGAAAATACATCCAGCACATCTTACGGATCGCTTCCGGAGGCGCGCCGCGCAGGCCGATGCCGACCACGTGCACCGTCGACGATTTCAGCCCGCTGGTCCGTCGCGACAGCACCGGATCCCCCAGAGCGCGCGCCAGCCAGTTCAACGGAGCCGTGTTGATCAGCGCCTCGTAGCGCAACCGGCTTCCGTCCTCGAATGTAATGCTCTGTCCCGCAATCGACGCCGCGCGCGCCGACATTTTCAGATTCCCGGCCGGAATCTTCGAGCCGAGGGACCTCCAGATCGCTCCGGTGCCGCCGCGCAGCGGAAATCGGAAGCGCCGGTTCGGCCCCCAGGAAACCTGGTCCTGGCCAAGACAGATCGAGCGCAGCACATCGTCGAGCGACGGCACGGCGACACGCTCGCCGATCCAGCGGTAGCTCATCGTCTCCGGCGGATGCGCCCAGACTTTGAAATTGTAGGGCAGCATGAACTGCGCCGCGATGCCTTCGCCGAACGTCGCCAGGATCCATTCGCGGAAATTTTTCGGCGACACGCGATGCGACGCCGCATGCGCCGCCACCAGCCCCTGCACGGCGCTCCAGCGATCCTCCGCGCTCAGCCGGTGCAGATTGTTCTGGAACGGATACGGCACAAAGCGATCCCGCAGCCAGATCCAGCTTTCGCGTTCATGCCACAACCATTCGTCGGCGGGAAACGCCAGGTCCATGTATTCGTCGAACTTGCGGTAATGCGAAAACTGAACGTGCCCGCCCAGGTCCCACGTGAACCCCTGCGGATCCACGCACGAGGCCGCCAGGCCGCCGGGGGCATCCGCCGCGTCGATCAGCACGAAATCGCGCTCGCCCAATTCAAGCAGCCGCAGCGCGGCGCCGATACCGGTCGGTCCGGCTCCGAGGATCGCAAATCGAGTGCTCTGCATGGGGCTAAGTCTTCTTTCGACCGAAATCGAAGGGAACTGTATTCGTACGCGCTCGCCTGTCGAGTACGCGACAGCGCGACTGCGGGAAGCGGTTCAAGCCTTAGCGCTACCGCGAATATCGCAGCCCGTCGAGCTTCGACGAACGGTCTACAGAGCTGAGCGCTTCATGTTGCAGTCCCAGGCGGTTCATCGCCGCAGTCCTGCGCACGATCGACGGCAGATCCTCCCACGGGTTCGTGCAGCGTTCGGCGAGATACAGCACCGAGGCCAGCGCCGAATCGCTCAGATCCGGTTCGTGGTGGAACCGCACCGCGTCGATCAGGGTGTCCGGGAAGCCCCACTGGCGAAGTGCGGCCGCGCCCAGTTCCGCATGGCTCGACCCGCACAGCGCGCGCTCCACCAGCATCAACTCACAGCCTTTTTCGAGCAGCCTCGCCGACCTGCGTTGAAATTCGGGCGGAAGCAGCGCCATCGCCAGCCTGCCGATGTCGTGGACCAGTCCCGCCAGAAACGCCTGTTCGGGATGCACGCGGCCCGACAGCTTCGCGATGCACTGCGCCGCTTCGGACGCTTCCAGCGCGTGATTCCAGATCTCGCCCAGTTTCGGGGAGGCGAACAACGGCTTGAGCGAAGCCGCCAGCAGGATCTTCGAGGCGTGGTCCGCGCCGATGTAGGTGATCGCATGCGGCAGCGTCATGATCGGCTGCAGCGGAGCGAAGGCCCACGAGTTGGCCGCGCGGATCATCTCCGACGCCAGCACCTGGTCCGCGCTCGCCACCACGCGCAGATCGTAGGCGTTCCAGTCGTCGCGCGTCAGCAGCGCCAGCGCCTTCTGCGCCGCGACGGGAAACACCGGCAGGCGCCGCAGCGCGGACTGCAGATCGGCTTCTCCCGCGCATCGCAGACAGTCGAGCGCCGCCGCTGCCGCCGGATTCACGTCATTTTCGGAATGATCGGAAAACGGCTCCCACTCGAAATGCTCGTCGAGCGCGTTGGCGATCTCCAGAATTTCATGCCGGCCCCCCGGGGCGGGCTCGGTCTCCACTTCGTGAACCCCCAGATCCGACAGAAAGTGCTCGCGGGCATCGCCCTGCAGCACCGCCAGCAGGTTGTGATGCAGCAGCGCGGCGCGCTCCAGGCTCTTGATCTCGTCCGTGTTCAACTGCCGGGCGCGAGCCAGCTCTACCGTCCACGCGGCCACCCTCCTGCAATGGGCGTCGAACCGTTGCGCTGACGGATCGTCAGACAGGAAAATCGGATCGGCTCCCATATGCGAACCATATCGACCGATCCAGGTCCGATTAGAGCCCTAGATCGACGGTGGACGCACGAATTTGTTCTTAGTACTTTCGGGGGATGCGTCGTGAACCTGCAGCATGAATTTCCCGTCGTGCATCACCAGATGTCCGCGATATACCGGCTGCCCGTTCAAGGTGCCGATCACGGGACGGTCCAGCGCATGCCCCAGCATGAGCACGTCGCCCGGCTCCAGGTCCACCAGGTCGGCCGCGGAAACGCGCGTCGGCTCCAGGCGCGCTTCGAAAGCAAGCGTCGCGTCGGAAATCAGTTGCGTCATGCGGGTGCGATCCTGTTCGCTGCCGTCGGCCTTCTGCGGCGCCGGCCCGTTCTGCTCGAATCGCCCGCGCAGCCGCTTGAACAAGCCCGACGGAATCGCCAGGCGCACCACGCCCGCCGCCGGACCGATCTTCACATCCAACGTGATCGACAACACGCGCTCGCCCGGCGCCACCACTTGAATCGTCTGCGGCTCACCCGCCAGAGCGACCAGCGCGAAGCGGATCTCGTCGATGCGTTTCCAGGCCTGCTGCATCTCGCTGAGCACAACCCGCATCGCGCCCTGCAAGATTCCTTTTTCGATGTCGGTGATTTCGCGCTCGAACGACGGCGCCTCTTTCGCGGGACCGCCCAGCAGCAATTCCACCAGCATGAACGCGAGCTGCGTGGAGATCTCCATCACCATCGCGCCGTCGTGCGGCTTCAGGCTGACGTAAGCCAGACACGTGGGCGAGGCGAGCCCTTCAAGGTACTCGGAGTAGGAGGTTTGGTCGAGGCTCGCCACGCTCAGTTCAGCCGTGTTCCGCAAGTAGGCTGAAAGGTTTGCGCTTAAACTGCGCGCGAAGTCTTCATACAACGTATGCACGGCTCGAAGCTGCGCGCTGGGAACGCGGTCCAGGCGGCTGAAGTCGAGCGCTTCCAGTACAGCGGCCATGTTAGCGTCCCGCCTCTGCCGCGCGCGCCGGATCGAGCGCGAGGCGATCCTGCCGGCTGATCAATTCATGGATCCGCACGCCGTAGTTTCCGCGCACCGCGACCACTTCGCCGCGCGCGACCACCGCGTGATCCACCACCAGCTCCACCGGGTCGCCGGCCTGCCGTCCCAATTCGATCAACGATCCGGTCGTGATGTTCAACACCTCGCGCACCGGCAGCGTCGCCCGGCCGAGCACCACCGACACGGGCAGTTCCAGATCGCTCAGCCGGTCGATCAGCGGACTCCGCGGTGGGTTCAGGGTGGTCTCCCCGGCGCGCGCGCCGTCGGGAATCTCCGCGGCGAATGTCGAATCGATGCCGACGATCAGGTCGGGCAGCTCTTCGCCCGCCATCGCGATGCGCACGGTTCGAAAGGCGAGCTCCGCGGGCTGTTCGGATGTGCCCGCGCGGCCCGCCGGCACCGTCAGCCGCATGCGTTTCCGGCCCGCGATCTCCTGCGCCAGCGCCATCAGCGTCTGGCTCAAAATGTCGGCATACGCCTGCCGCCCTTCCTCGCCTTCGCCGACGCCGAGAACTTCCACGATCTTCGACCACGTCGCGTGCGGCGTTCCCACCCACACCGGAGCTTCGCCCTGGTCGCTCGCGATGACCTGGTTCCACCAGAAATGCGTATCGCTCGCTTCGGTATCGGGTGCGATGAGCGAGTCTTCGCTCTGCCAGCTCAGTTCCGGACGCGCGCCAGTCGCCATTTCGCAGACGCGCGAAAACGCGTCGCACCAGCCGCGCGCGAACGCGTTCACGCCCCGCGTCACGTTCTGCATTAACTTGTCCTCCCGTTCGCTTCCGCCGCCGGATCGCGCAATTCGGCCACGCGGACCGCCATGGCGCCCTCGATCAGCACCACTTCGCCCCAGCCGATCAGCGCGCCGCCCGCGTAGATGCTGACGTTTTCTCCCGCCGGACGCGGCATCGCCACCACGTCGCCTTCCTGCAGGCTCATCAGCTCGCCGAGCTTCATGACCTTGCGATCGAGCACCGCGTGCACCGGCATCGGCACCGATTCGATCGCCTTCAGATTGCTTACGTCATGCATGGAAATCAGTTGACCATTTCGTCGGCCGACGATCCTTTCAGGCTCATCACTCCGTCTTTTTCCAGCTGCCGCGCGAACGCGATCACTTTCTGCTGCGCTTCATCCACGTCGCGGATCTTTACCGGGCCGAGCGCTTCCAGATCTTCGCGCAGCATCTCCGCGCTGCGCTGCGTCTGGCAGTCGAAAATATGCTTCCTGAGCTGGTCGCTGGTGCCCTTGAGCGCCGTCGTCAGAACCTTGCGATCGACGCGGGCCAACAGTTCGCGCATCGCGTTCGCATCAAGATTGATCAGGTCCTCGAACACGAACATCAATCGCCGCACGTTGTCGGAAACTCCGGGATCGACGTTGTCGAGCGAATCGAGCAACTGCGCGCACGAATCCGGATCCAGCCGGTTCAGGATGTCCGCCACCGCCCGCACGCCTCCGAACGATTCCCGGGGGGCGTCGCCTAACGAGCGCAGCTTTTGCAATACCACCGTCGCCACGTTGCGCGCCACTTCGGGAGAAATCTGGTCGAGCGTCGCCATGCGATGCGCGATATCGGGCTGCGTCTCCGGCGGCAGGCACTTCAGAATTCGGGCCGCGTGCGCCGCGTCGAAACGCGAAAGAACCAGAGCGATCGTCTGCGGATGCTCGCCCTGAATCGAGCCGGCGAACTGCTGCGGATCCACGTTGCGGAACGCGTCGAAGTTGACTTCCTCGCCCATCTGCTTCATCACGCGATCCACCATGCGCGCAGCCGTGTCGGCCCCGAAGGCGCCGGTCAGCAGTTGCTGGGCCGACGCCGCGCCGCCTCTAATGGTGAAGCGGTTGGCGCTGGCGGTACGGTGAAATTCCTCAAGAACGCTCGCCACCCGTTCGGCATCGACGTGGCCCAGACGGGCGATCGCGGAGGTGACGTTCTCCACCTCCTGTTCGGAAAAATGCTTTAAAATCTCGGCGCTCGCGCCCGGGCCCATCGAAATGAGCACGATCGCGACCTTCTCGAGACCGGAGATGGCATCAGCGGTAGCTGCCATAAGAAAGACCTTTTCTAAGAGTGCGCTTATCTATCGTCGGATCGCGGGTAGGACCATCGGACGAATCCGGCGAGATTAGATAAATTTCGTATAAAGAAACTTCGGCGGTCAGGCCGACTTGGTGCGCCTTGCTTCCAGGCTGTAGCCGACCCCGGGAACGGTCCGGATGTAATCGTCGCCGTCCGGCGATTGGCCCAGCTTTTTCCGCAAGTTACCGATGTGGACGCGCAGCGTTTGGACGTAGTGTACAAACTGCGGTCCCCAGGCTTCGGTGAGGATCACTTCCGCCGAAAGCACGGATCCGCACTTCTCGGTCAGGCAGGCGAGAATCAGGAATTCCTTCTTGGTGAGCGGAACTTCCTGGCCCGATTTCAGGACGCGATGCGTCGCGCGGTCCAGCGTGAGATCGGCAAACTGCAATGTGTCGGTATTGGGAGCGCGGCGAAAAATGCTCTGCAGACGCGCCATCAGTTCGCCGGGCGAAAACGGTTTCGTCACGAAATCGTCGGCGCCCATCGTCAGCGCGCGGATGCGTACCGCTTCATCGGAATAGCCCGACAGCATGATGATCGGGACGGAGGATTCTTTGCGTAAATCGGCCAAAAGATCGATCCCGCTTTGGCCGCCGCGAAGAACTAAGTCCAGGATAATCCCGTGCGGATTCCAGTTTTGAATTTTTTCGAGCGCTTCGGGAAGACCGTTGGCCAGACTGGCTGCGTATCCTTCCCGTTCGAGCAGAGCTTGCATCATGACCCCGAATTCGAGGTCATCGTCAACCAGCAGTATGCGTCTCGCGTTGTTAAGCAACACCGATCCTGCCAGGTGAACCAGCCCTCCAACTGGATCCCTTCCCTCATTTTTTTGTTTCTGTTTCAATAGTTTAGGGCAATACAGAGGAACTTGTCAAGCGATACCAGCACGGTTTTCCCTGTGGATTTGTCCTAACATCGTGGCGTTTGTATCCTGAAGACAGGGCTCCGCGGGAGACAAGTCCTAAGGTGTCAAGCAACTCCGGATATAATGTGTCCTCGATGAACATCTTCTTCCTCACCGAGACCGAAAGCGGCTGCTTCAAGTGGCGTGCCGGCATTCCGGGGAAATATCTCCAGAGAAGAGGACACACGATTCAGATTTTCTCTGACAAATTACAGAATTACGATGCTCCTGACGCTTTAGTAGTATTTCGGACTCACTATCCCAAGCTGGAGCGACTGCTGGACTGGGCCAAGGCCAACCGCATCCGCATCGTCTTCGATACCGACGACGCCTTGGACCTGGTTCCGCGGGAAAATCTGAATTATCGCGGGCTGAAGGAACGTGGGGCGCTGTACCAGTACCTGTTGGAGCAGGCCGACCTGGTGACCACCACCACCGCGGCGCTGGCCGACAATCTTCGCCAATGGAACCCGAACATCGCGATTCTTCCCAATAGCGTCGATCCGGAGGAATGGACCATCGCGCCGCGACCGGAGGGAATCCGCGTCGGCTGGACCGGCAGCGCAACCCATTTTCACGATCTGGCCGTCGCGCTCGACGCGATTCGGGAAGTACAAAAGAAGCGCGCCTTCAATTTCGTCCTGCAGGGGATCTGCTCCGAGGACACCATCGAGGATTTCTATCAGTTCCACGCCACACTGAGCGGCAAACCGTTCGAGCAGTCGCCGTTCGGGAAATCGGTGAAGCGACTGCTCGATAAACTGGCCGGGATGCGCTACGAATTCCATCCCATGGTGGAGGTCGGCGAGCATTCGCGCAAGGTCTGTGACCTGGCGCTCGACATCGGAATTGCCCCGCTGGTGGACAATGCGTTTAACCGCAACAAGAGCAGCATCAAGTATTACGAATACGCGATGTCGGGAGCGGTGACGCTCGCCTCGCACGTGCTGCCTTATTCGGAAGAGGTCCCGATTACGGCGAAGAACAATCAGCAGTGGTGGCGGGATCGCCTGGAATTTCTGCTGGACGCCGATCGTGTCTCGCTCGCCCGCAGTCAGCGCGACTGGGTCATGGAGCATCGCAACATGGAGCGCAACGTCGAGCTATGGGAGCGCGCGTATCGCGGAGAGCCGCTGGACCCAGCCCGCTAGCGCGAACGCGCGCCGAGAATTTCATCGATCGCTTTTCGGCGAATCTCTTCCGCGTCCGTGCTTGACGCGACGGTGACGTTCAGATCCCGCAGCAATCCGTCGCTGACCGAATAAATCCATCCGTGCACGGCGACCTGCCGGCCCGCGGCCCACGCATCGCGAACCACGGACGATTGCCATACCGCGGCGGCCTGCTCCACCACATTCAGGTCGCACAGCGCCTTCCATTGCTGTTGCGGGTCGCCGTCGAGAGAGGCGGCGTATTTCTGATAAATCGCGCGAACGGGAGCCAGCCATTCGCCGACACGGCCGCGATACTGTCCTTCGAGGACCGCCCGGATGCCGCCGCAGCCGTAGTGGCCCACCACCATCACGTGTTTCACCTGCAGAACCTCGACCGCGTACTGCAAACAGGACATGCAATTCGGGTCGAGCGGGTTCACCACGTTCCCCACGTTGCGATGCACGAAAACCTCGCCCGGCATCAGGCCGACGATTTCGTTGGCGGGTACGCGGCTGTCGGCGCAACCGATCCAGAAATATTCCGGAGTCTGCTGCTCGGCAAGTTTTGCGAAAAATCCGGGCGAGCGCTGCTCCATGCCGCGCGCCCACTCGCGGTTGTTTTGAAAGAGGTCGCTCAGAAGACGCACTACTTCTTCGACCCCGCGATCGACGTCGCCACTTGCCAATTGAACTGCACGAACTTGTACAGCGCGTCTTCGATGATCCGCTCCTGGTCGCTGTGCGCGCCGAACCCCTTGGGAGCGTCTTCTTCGTCCACCATGGGACCGATCCCGTAGCACTGCACGCCCTTCGAGCGCAGGAACGACATATCCGTCGCGCCCGTGCTCATCTGCGGAATCGTAATGACGTTGTAGATTTTCTTGTTGGCCGCTTCGATGATCTTGAACGCTTCGTTGTCGATTCTCGAAGGCGGCGCGACGGGACGGCGGTTGGCGTCGTTGCGGACGATCTCGATGGCGGGATCGTTGATCACCTGCTGCATCAGCTCGTAGAACTTATCCATATCCTCATCGGGAAGCGCGCGAATATCGAGCGTCGCTTTCGCCTCCGAAGGAATCACGTTGGACTGATACCCGCCGTTGATGATGTTCGGTGAAATCGACGTATGCAGCATCGAGTACTGATTCGGCTCATGCTCCGCAAGATACTCGCGCACCGCGGCCGACTTCGCCGGATTCAGCAGATCCTTGTAGCGCTGCGCGTCCGCGGGATCGCTCACCACCGACAATTTTTCGAAATACGACCGTGTCGTGTCGTTCAGCCGCATGGGCGGGTCCCACATGGCGACCTTTTCGATCGCGCGCGAAAGATGCAGGATCGGATTGGTGCGCAAGGGACGCGACCCGTGCCCGGCGACTCCGCGCGCCACAAGCTGCGTGCCGCGCGGCAATTTCTCCACCGTCTGGATCAGCGCATAGCGAGCCTGTCCGTTGCGGCGCGAAACCTGGCCGCCTTCGGCGAGACAAATCTCGGCTTCGATATCGGACCAGTTCTGCTCCACCAGATGACCGATCCCGAAATTCGCCGCGGCTTCCTCGCCGGCTTCGGCAACGAAGATCACGTCGCGATCGAGCGGCACCTTCATCCGCTTCAGCAGGATCATCGTCATCATGCCGGAGGTCATGTTGTCCTTGTCGTCCAGCGTGCCGCGGCCGTAAATATAGCCGCCGTCGCGCGCCGCGCTGAACGGACCGAACTTGCCCCACTTCGTCGGATCGACTTTCACGGTGTCGGTGTGGCCCATGATCAGCAGCGGCTTTTTCGAGCCGTTGCCTTTGATCCGCGCGATGAGATTCGCGCGCGCGGGATCCTTGGCCGACGTCATGACGGGAATCCCCTCGGCTTCGAGAACCTTCTTTACGTACTCGACCACCTTGGTTTCATTTCCCGGCGGATCAGTGGTGTCCATCTGCACCACAGCCGTGTAGTGGCGTAGCGTTTCCGCGTTGATTTTCGGCCAGTCCGGCGTCTGCGCGCGGGCGCAGAGCATGAATGCAGCGGGGGCGATCCAGCGGGCGACTCGATACATGGAATCTAGTCTAATCGAGTCCGCGCAACGAGTGAGCCGTAACGTCACTCCGTCGATTTCTCAGCGCTTTCGTGGGCGGTTCGGGCATCTAATCGGGCATGAGATTTCTTCTGCTGCTCGCTTTGCCGGGGTGCGCACAAACCCTGCCGGCCGGCGCCGACGAAGAGCTCCGCACTGCCGCCGCCGAAGTCGACCGGATCGAAGCCGCGACTCTGGCGGGGCTCGATTCCACCACACGTGACGAGTACGGCCGCATGGTCACGCTCGGCAAACTGCTGCTGTACGACAAGGAATTGTCGGTGAATCGCAACGAGGCCTGCGCGCTGTGCCATATGCCGGAGACCGGATACACGGGTCCGTCGGAGACGCTCAATCGGACGACGGTTTCCTATCCCGGGTCCGATCGCGCGCGTTTCAGCCAGCGCAAGCCGCAGAGCTACAATTATTCGACCTTCTCGCCCGTGCTCCATTACAACGAACTGCAGGGCGATTTCGTCGGCGGAAATTTCTGGGACATGCGCGCGACCGGCCTGCACCTGCAAAGTCCGGCCGCCGAGCAGGCGCAGGGTCCGCCGACCAATCCGGTCGAGATGGGATTGCCCGACATCGCCTGCGTCGTTTACAGAATTTCGCGGCGTCCGTACCGTCCGCTGTTCGAGCGCACCTGGGGCGCGCAGGCGTTCGTGATCCAGTGGCCGGCCGATGTCGAAAAGGTGTGCAGCACGCCTGCGCCGCCGCCGTCGCCGAATCCGGTGCGGCTCAGCGCCGCCGATCGAGGCCGCGCGATGACGACGTACGATCAGATGGCGCTTTCGATCGCGGCGCACGAAGGGTCAACCGAAGTGAGTCCGTTCAATTCGAAATACGATTTCGTCCAGGCCGGCAAGGCGAAATTCACGGTCCAGGAAAAATCGGGCTACGATCTTTTCCGCGGCAAAGCGCGCTGCAACGAGTGTCATCGCGATGGAGGTCCCGGCGAAGAACCGCTATTTACGGACTTCACCGCGAGCAATCTGGGCGTCCCGCGAAATGCGGCTGTCGCGTTCTACGGCGAAAGCAAACCCGACCCATCGGGCTACGCGGCGAATCCGGCGGGCGCGTCCTATGTCGATCCGGGTGTCGGCGGCTTCCTCCAAAAATCGCCTGAACTGAGCGGCAAAATCAATCCCAACGATTTGTGGGGACGCTACGCGCAGAAATTCATCGGAAAATTCCAGGTCCCGACGCTGCGCGACGTCGATCAGCGGCCGCGTCCGGATTTCGTCAAGGCGTACATGCACAACGGCTATTTCAAGAGCCTGAAAGAAGTCGTGCATTTCTACAACACGCGCGATACGCTGCGCCGCTGCACGCAGGGCGATCCGGGAGAAAAAACGACGTGCTGGCCCGCGCCCGAGGATGCGCGCAATCTCAATCGCAAACAGCTCGGCAATCTGGGGCTGACGCCGCAGGAAGAGGACGCGATCGTCGCGTTCCTGAAAACACTGACCGATCAGTACAAACCCGCGACGTCAACCGGAGGCGACCGATAGCTTCGGCACAATCGCGCGCAGCAGCTTCACCAACG
>JAIQFJ010000211.1 GCA_020073325.1 Terriglobia bacterium
CTACCTCCACACAAATGATAATCGCTCGCGCGACCTGTCGGATATGATGATCTGGTGGTTCCCATCACACGTCGCGAATGGCTCGCCCTGGCCGGCTCAGGCGTGCTGGTTGCGCAGCGCGCGGACTCCGGCGAATCCCGGCGAATCGCGGAAATCATACGGTCCTACGAAAGCCAGGGCATTCATCGAACCGCCACGGATGTCGATCGGAACTCGGGCGAATGGCTGACAGCGCAGGTGCGCGACGCAGGGCTCGAACCGTCGCGCGAGACATTTTCCTTGAGCCGGATCGATCCGGTTGCGGCGCACGCCGTGATCGACGGCAACAGGATCGAAGGACTGCCGCTGTTCGATGGCGGCTCTACGTCGCCCGAGGGCATTCGCGGACGCCTGGGCGCGCTGGGGAGCGATGCGGAAATCGCGCTGGCCGAGGCCGCGCCGAATACGAGCGGAGCCGGCGCGCTGGGCGAGGCACGTCGCCAGAATCGCCATCGCGCGATCCTCCTGGTGACGCGCGGAGGCAGACCCGGCTTGTGCCCCAACAATGCCGAAAGCTTCCTGCATCCCTTCGGTCCGCCGGTGTTGCAGGTGTCGAGCGAAGACAAACCTCGCCTGGAGGAGGCGGTGCGCGGCAACGCCGAAGTCGTGGTGGTGGCGCAGGTGAAGCGAACGCCGGCCGAGGCGTTCAACGTGACCGCGAGCATCGCGGGATCGGACAAGTCTCTTCCTCCGCTGGTGATCATGACCCCGCGCAGCGGCTGGTGGACCTGCGCCAGCGAGCGCGGCGGCGGCATCGCATCCTGGCTGGAACTGATGCGCGCGCTGCGCACCGGCAAGCCCGCGCGCGAGATTCTGTTCGTCGCCTCGAGCGGCCATGAGCTGGGTCAGCTCGGCATCGAAATTTATGCCGGGCGTCACCCCGACCGGATCGCGAAGAGCCGCGCCTGGATTCATTTCGGCGCCAATATCGGCGCGGCTCAGGACCCCGGCAACACGATTCAGGCGTCGGATGACGAAATGGAGGCCGTGATCGCAAAGGCGATGACCTCGGCCGGTTTGAAAATCGACCGCCGTGTACCGCGCGGAACGATTCCGGGCGGCGAAGCAGGCGTCGTACATCGCGGCGGCGGGCGCTACATGTCGCTGATCGGCCGCAACGCTCTGTTCCACAACCCCGCCGATCGCGGCCCGGACGCGATTGACGCGAACATCATTGCGCGATTTGCGGCGATGTTCACCGAAGTTGCCCGGCAGCTCGCGGCGGCTTAGGTCTTATCGCAGCTCGATGACGACCGCGCGCGGCGAACCGCTGACTGCTTCTTCCGTATCCACCTGGCCTCGCGGAACGAAGCGCGCGTCTTTGAAAGCGACGGCCTTGGTTTCCTAGCGTCCCTCCGCCATGGTTCGCTTGATGGTCCCGCCTTCGAGGAACACTTCGATCGAGTCCTTATCGTGCACGTGCCGCGCGACCGGCGCGTGCGGCTTCCACGTATAATCCCACTCGATCACGCGCGCGTTGTCGAGCACATCTTTCGCGCCCTCGCGTGGAAATGCGGTCATCATCCCTGGCGGGACCTCGAACGGCTGAGGCGTGGAGTCCTTCAGATCGCACATGATGCCGAGCCGTTCCGGATCGTTCGGCCCGCCGAATGCCACCTCGCGATGCGTGACGCCCTTCGGCTGGTAATACGGCCGCGGAATCTCGAAAACCGGTCCTGGCTTCGGGCTCGCCGGAACCGGCTCGTCCGGTCCCGTGACGGTGATCTGTCCGAATCGCAAATAAACGCCGGCCATGTCGTAGCGATGGCGATGAACCGGCTGCATGACGCCCTTCAGCCAGTTGACCTCCCAGACGGTGACTCGATCGTTTTCGAAAGGCTTCACCGTTCCGGTGCGCGGAAAGGCGTGCGGATACATTTCGTCCCCGAACGCCCGACATCCCAACGGCGCCAGCACGCAGGCACAAATAATGATCCCGGCGCCGATCTTCGATCGCTGCATTGTCCACCTCCGCATCGCGTTGCTCTGAACGATCA
This sequence comes from Terriglobia bacterium, assembly GCA_020073325.1. GTDB lineage: Bacteria > Acidobacteriota > Terriglobia > Bryobacterales > Bryobacteraceae > Palsa-187. Next base: position 2,037 of record JAIQFJ010000211.1, read on the forward strand.
TAAATGAGTGGGGCCGATTCAGCCGTCGCTATTCCAGCCGGAGACCGCATTTCCTCGCGAATCGCTGAGGACCGCGGTCCGCGCGCTGGCGCAGCGCAATGTATTCATCGGCACGAGTTCGTGGCGTTACGAAGGCTGGCTCGGGCAGTTCTACACGCCGGAGCGCTACTTCTCGCGCGGCCGCTTTTCGAAAAAGAAATTTCACGAGGAGTGCATTCAGGAATACGCCGAGGTCTTTCCCGTCGTCGGCGGCGATTTTTCTTTTTACGCTCCGCAGCCGCCCGATTTCTGGGTGAAGCTTTTCGCGCAGGCTCCGCGCGAACTGAAATGGAGCCTGAAGGCGCCCGAGGACTTTACTTGCAAGCGATTCCCGCAGCATCCCCGCTACGGTCCGCGGCGCGGGCTGATGAATCCGGTCTTTCTCGACGCCCGGGCGTTTGAAGCGGCCTTTCTCGATCCGTTGTCGCCGTACTTCGACCGGCTCGCCGTGGTGATGTTCGAATTCGGAACCTTCTCGCGCGAGACCTATCCCGATCCGCGGGCCTTCTTCGACGATCTGGGCGCGTTTCTCGAAACACTGCCGCGAACGGTCGCGTACGGCGTCGAGATTCGCAATCCGGAATTTCTGGAGGCAGGCTATTTCGACGTGTTGCGAACGAACGGAGTCGCGCACGTGTTCAACTCCTGGACACGCATGCCGAGCTTGCGTGAACAGCTCGAAATTGAGGACGCGTTCACCGCGCCGTTCTCCGTCGCGCGCGCATTGCTGCGGCCGGGACGCGTCTACGAGCAGGCCGTCGCATCGTTTTCGCCGTATCGCGAAATCCGCGAGGAATACCCGGAAGGTCGCGAGGCGCTACGCAGCATGATTCAAAAATCGATGGAGCGCGCGCGCAAGGCGTATATCCACATCAACAACCGGCTGGAAGGGAACGCGATCGAGACGATTCGCGCGATCGCGGAATAGTGCGCTTAAATCTGTGTCCCCGGCCTGGGTCGGTAGTTAAGACGGTCCGTAAGCTGGATCTGCGTTGCCTGCTCCGGTCGAACCCGAACAGTCGCAAGGGCCGGCGATCAACCGAGCCCGCATTACAAGGAAGGGCAACCGTGCATCCAGATTCGAACGCAGTATGGGCAGGTATCGATGTTTCTCAAGATTGGATCGACGTGGCTGCGGTGCGCCAGGGCATCATGATCGAGCAATGGCGCTCGACACGATCGGCGGCGGCGCTCCGGCAAGTGGCCGATCGATTGAAGCACCACGCTGTGAGCGGGGTCATTGTGGAGCCCACCGGAGGGTTGGAACGGATGGTGGGCGCGGCGCTGGCCGCCGCCGGGATCGTGACGCTGCGGATCGATGCGAAACGCGTTGGCGATTTTGCGCGCGCACATGGAGTGCTCGCCAAAACCGATGCGATCGACGCGCGCGTTCTGGCGCTGTTCGGCGAGCGCATGCAGCCGTGCCCGCGTGTATGGCTGGATGAGCAGCGGCAGCAGTTGGCCGACTGGGTCGCGCGTCAGCAGCAGTTAACCGCGCTGCGCACGGCCGAGCGCAATCGTCTGCGGCGCGCCCCATCGCCTCAGGTGTCGCGAAGCATTCCGCGCACGCTCGGTTTTCTCGAGCGCGAGTTGGAGCGCGTGGAACGGGCAATCGAGGCGGGGTGGAGCGAGCGCGAGCCGGCCCGGCGCGAATCCGAGGCGCGACTCCGATCGATGCCCGGCGTGGGAGTGAAGACCGCGCGCGTTTTGTTGGCGCACCTGCCGGAACCGGGTCGCGCCAGCCGGCGCGAGATTGCGTCGATAGCGGGGCTGGCTCCGTTTGCCTGGGCGGTGGTTCGCAGCGCCTTCTATCTGGCCAGTTGGACCGCCGTGCGAGCCGGAAAGTTCCGCGGCGAACCGCACCAGCTGGCACTCACGGCCGTCGCCAGCCGAATGCTTGTCGTGCTGAACGAGAGGATGCGTACCGGAAGGGACTACGACTCAGCCCACGCTTAACTTTTCACACAGTCGCTCACGGGCGCGGCTGCCCGGCGGGTTCGGAGGAACCCTCGCGGCTCAACCTCGCCGTTGCATGGACAGCCCCGGCCATGAGGCCGGCGTTCGATGGAACCCTCGCCGCTCAACCCCGCCCTTACAGGCGGCTGCTCGGCATGGCCATGAGGCCGGAGTTCGGCTGCTTCCTTCAGTCGCGGTCCATTGTCGACACTTCACGGACCAGGGACCGAGCGCACAGTGACGCACCGCTTTGCTGCTAAAATACGCGCCATGATTCAGAACAGGGGCTTGCGACGCGCAAGCTGGCTGGCCATTGCTCCCTTCGCTGCGGCGCTTGTGTTCGCGCAGAGCGGCGTCGTCGCAATCGAAAACGGCACGCTGATCGACGGCAACGGCGGACCCGCGGTGCGAGACGCAATCGTCGTGATCAGCGGGCAGACGATCACAGCTATCGGACCACGCGCCTCGGTGCGGGTGCCGGCGGGCGCGACGGTGGTCGACGCGACCGGCAAATATGTGATGCCCGGCATGATCGACACGAATGTGCACCTGTCGCTTTATGGCGGCGCGCGCGATCGCTACGAATCGCTGGTCCGCTACAACCCTCGCCAGAACGAGATTGTTCTGGAAGCCGCGCAGATCGACCTGAGCCACGGCATCACCACCGTTCGCGACAGCTACGGGATGCTGATCCCGCTGACGCAGGTCCGCGACCGGATCGCACGCCGTGAAGCGACGGGCGCGCGCATCCTCGCCGCGGGAAATATCGTCGGATGGGGCGGACCGTATTCGATCAGCTTCAGCCTGACTCCCGATCGCGATCTGACACTGTTTCAGGAACAGATGAACGAGGCCGTCGCGCAAGGCGCGGGCGAAGAACTGAACGACATGACGCCCGAAGAGCTCCGCGTGGCGATCAACAAGTATCTCGACAAAGGGCCCGACTTCATCAAATACGGCGGCACCAGCCATTTCTCGCAGCCGACCTACATCGGCTTCTCGCCCGAAGCGCAGAAGGTGATGGTCGACGAAGCGCACAAGCGCGGCCGCGGCGCGGAAACCCATTCGACCACCATCGAAGGCCTGCGCCTGTCGATCCTGGCGGGAGTCGATTTGATCCAGCATCCGGAACTGCTCACACCGCGTGAAATGCCGGACGATCTGGTCGCGCTGATGCGCGATCGCAAGGTGATCGGCTCCATGCTGGTCAGCACCATCACGGGCGAACCATGGACGAAGCATCTGAAATCGAAAGAAGACGCGCAGAAGAAGTTCGAAAAGGCGGACGCGAGCCTCACTCATTCGCTCACGTTCACCGAGCAGCGCAGGCGCGCCGCGGAATTAGGAACCGACCTTGAAACGCGCCGCCGCAACGCGCAGAAATTGATCCAGGCCGGTTGTGTGTTGACGCCCGGGACAGACAGCTATTGGGGCTCGGCTCCGGAACTCGCGCGCGAGCCGAAGCCCGGGAATCAGGATCACGGCATGGGTACGATTCTGGCGATCGAAGGACTCGTCGAACTGGGAATGTCGCCCTCGCAGGCGATCGTTTCCGCCACAAAAAACGGCGCCATCGCGTGCCGTCGCCTAAAGGATTTCGGGACGCTCGAGGCGGGCAAGCTGGCCGACCTGCTGATCCTGGATGCCGATCCGCTGACGGATATTCACAACATCCGCAAGTTGAATGCGGTCTACAAAGAAGGCCAAAAAATCGATTTCGCGCGGTTGCCGGCCGTGCGAGTGCTCTCTTCGCCTCCTCGTGCCACGACGGCGACGGCTCGATAGCGATTCAACGTTGCGCCGTGCCCAGACCGTACAGCTTCAACGCATTCTCACGAAGTACCCTGCGCGCAATCTCGACGGCACGCGCGCGGCTAATTTCGCCGTCCTGCATCATACTTGTCAACGCCATCCCGAGCGCCTGGCGCGCGGTTTCCGTCGTCTGCCAACCGATCTCTTCCCAATCGTAAGCCCCCGAGCCGGGGTAGAGATCCGTGCCGAACAGCACTTTTTCCGGATACCATTCGAGCCAGTCACGCAGGACCTGACTCAGCTTGCGCGGCGAAAGCATCCAGGTCTGTTGCGACAGATCGGCATAAACGTTGGGCTTCATCGTCAGGAACGGAACGGATTGCGTAAACGCCACTGCGCCGCCGTGCAGCAGGACGAACGTGGTCGCGCGAAGCGTCGCATCGTTCAACACCGGTTCGAGCAGCAGCGGGTCGGCGCCCTTCAAATTGAAGTAGCCGCCGCAGCCCGCTCCAGTATGCAACTGAACGGGCAGCTTCAGGCGTCCCGCTTCCAAAGCGATGTGATGAAACAGGAAATTCTGCAGCACTGCATACTCGCGCCCCGGCGGCACGCCTTTGCCGAGATATCTCTCGTAAATCGCCGCCGCTTCCGATCCGTCCGCCGGCGCAAAATCGAGCGGCCGCAGATAAGCCGCTTCGAACTTGATCGCCACCGCGCCCTGTTGTTTCTGCCGATCGAGCGCGGGCGTCACCACTTGCGACAGATACTCGCGCAACGTCCCAGGCAGAGCGGAAACGCCAAGCTCGGTTCGATACCGGACCAGCAGCGCGGCTTCGCGGCTGAAGAAGAATTTTCGATCCGGCGTCTGCTTCGCCAATCCCGAATTGTCCAGCGGGAACAGCAAAGCATCGTCGAACGGCACCCATCGGAAGCGCGGAGCCGCAAGTCCCCGGCCCAGCGCCACGCGATTCGCAAACTCGGTTTCAATCCCCAGACGATCCAGCACCCACGCCGGATAGCGATCGCCCTGCTCGCGGCGGATGCGTTCTTTCGTCGCCATCAGCTCGTGCACGTGCGCTTCGCTTGCGTCCGAATACGCGTAGCCCCACAGCGCCTTCCACGCGGCGAGATACATCGGATTTTCGGGACGCGTCATCGTATTCGGCTCGGTCGGTTCCAGCGGATCGCAGGGGAGCGCGTCGAATTCGTCGTCACGCTCTCCCGCACTCACCACGCGCGGCGGATGCGAATGATTGTCGATCGCACGAATCCGATGAATCTCCGTCATCAGTTGCGGATCGGGGGATTGTCCCAGGACGATGATCGGCACGAGCAGCAGCGCGAATTTCATGGTCGTATCTCAATCTACCCGATGCGTTCTTCGCTGCGGTAACCTCGAATGCGTAAGTCATGGTCAACGTTCAGATTTTCGGATTGAAAAAATCGCAAACGACGCGCGCGGCGGAGCGATTCTTCAAAGAACGGCGCGTCCCAATTCAATTTGTCGACCTCAGCCAGCGCGCCATGGCTCCGGCTGAAATCAAACGATTCACCGATCGTTTCGGCCTGGCCAATTTGATCGATCGCGGAGGCAAATCGTATGCCGCGAGCGGAATGCAATACCTGAAAATGGCGGACGCCGACCTGATCGCAAAGATCGAGCGCGATCCTTCGCTGCTGCGGCTCCCGCTGGTGCGCAGCGGAAACAAATTGAGCGCCGGCGACGATGCGAAGGCTTGGGCCGAAATGATCGCGTGAGTTATTTCGCCGCCACCTGCAGCAGCGTGCGATAAATCAGGTCGGTTCCCTGCTCCAGCGAATCGACCGGAACGCGCTCGTCGTTGCCGTGCATACGCGACAGATCTTCGTTCGAAATGGGATAAGGATAAATCCCGTACACCGGAATCCCGCGGCTGCGCCACGCGCCCGCATCGGTGCCTGCCTGAAACAAATAGGGAGTCACCGGAACGCCGGGCCAGACCTTCTGCGCCGAGTCGGCCAGCGCCTTATACAGATCCGTCGTGGTTTTCGATTCGCGTGTATTGTTGTCGAAGGAGAGGCCGCGTCCGCCACGCCCGGCGCCCGCCACGGTGATCTCGATGTCGGGGTCGGCGATCACTTTCTTGATTTCCGCGGTAAGGTCGGCGGCATTGGTGCCGGGGATCGCGCGGAAATTGATGGTCGCCTCAGCGGAGCCGGGAATCACGTTGCCGCGGAATCCCGCGTTCATCAGCACCGGGGCGATGGTGTTGCGCATGATGGCGTGCAGCAGAATATCCTTACTGATTTCGCGATCCGCCTCGGCCACTTTCTTGGGATCCTTGCTGGTGGCGAGATTGGTGAAGTAGGTCGACATGGGCGGCTCGCTGGTTTTGGCCAACGTCAGGAAAAATTCGCGCGTCGACGCGGTGAGTTCCGGCCGCGTATCGTAATCGGCCAGCTTCGCCATCGCCTTCGAGAGCCGGAAGATCGCGCTGTCGGGCCGCGGCATGGAGGAATGCGTCGACGTGCCTTTCGCGGTCAGCACCAGCGAAATCGCAGTTTTGTCGGCGGTCGAGATGCTGACATAGCGGACATCGTGAGACGCGCCTTTGGCGCGGCCGTCAGGACGCTTCATGATCCAGCCGCCTTCGTTGAGAGCGAATTCGCAGTCCATTTTGTCCCACTGCGTTTGAGCCAGCCACGACGTATTCAGTGGCTGCCCTTCTTCGTCGGCTTCCACCATAAAGATGACGTCGCGCTTGAGTGGAGCTTTATTGCGCGCCAGGCGCATGACCGCTTCGGCGAAAACGGCGAGCCCGCCTTTGAAATCGATCGCGCCGCGGCCGTAGACGTAGCCGTCCTTGATGATTCCGGCGAACGGATCGACACTCCATTTTTCGCGCTCGACGCCCACGACGTCGGCATGCGCGGCGAGCAGCACGGGTCGCGCGGATCCGTCGCCCTTGAGCCGTGCGATCAGGTGCGATTTTCCAGGCTGCGGCGTGGGGAAAATTTCGATGGAGAAGCCGAGCGGCTTGAGCTTGGCGGCAATCAGGTCGTCGAGTTTGCCTTCATTGCCGGGAGGATTCGACGTGTCAACGCGAATCAGTTCGACCAGAAGATCGGCCGTGGGGCTTGCGGCGTGCAGCGTCGCGGCGACGAGTAGAGGCGCGAAAAAACGCAGGGACATTGACGCACATTGTATCGCGACCCCGGTGGGGCGGCTCGCCAGAGCCGCAAGCCGGTCGGTAAACCGGCTGCTCGTATTGACTCGCAAAAGCCGGTCGGGCGACCGGCTCGCCGCTCTGGCGAGCGGCCCCACAGCAAATCATTCTTCGCGCAGGACCGTGATCGGATCAACACGCGAGGCACGACGCGCCGGGATCCAGCACGCGGCCAGTCCGATGAAGGCGAGCAGCGCGGCAACTTCGGCATACGTGGCCGCATCGGTCGGCGCGACGCCGTACAGAAGTTTGCTCATCAGGCGCGTCGCCGCCCACGCTGCAGCGAGGCCGATCGCAAGACCGGTTCCGGTGAGCGCCAATCCACGCCCGACCACCAGGCGCACGACGTTCGCGGCGCTGGCGCCGAGCGCCATCCGCAGGCCGATCTCGCGGCTGCGCTGCGTGACGGCGTAGGAGAGCACGCCGTAAAGACCGACGGATGCCAGCAAGAGCGCGAGTCCTGCGAATGCGCCCAGCAGCGTCATCTGCTGCTGGCGATCGGCGACGTTTTCGTCGATGATCTGGTCCATCGTCTCGACGCTCGAAACCGGCTCTTCCGGGTCGACGCTCGCAATCGCCGCGCGCACCGAACCGGCCAGTGCAAGCGCATCGGTCTTCGTGCGAATCACCAGCCGCTCCGGCGTCGCCCAGATATCGGGGGTCTGCGGATAGTTGAGATAGACCCCGGGTTTCATTTCGATCGCGTAGCCGCGCTCCTGCACGTCGCGCACGACGCCGATAATCGTGAGCCATTGCGGCTGCTGGAAGCCGAATGAAATGCGGTGGCCGATCGCGCTTTCGCCCGGGAAATAGCGTCGCGCCAGCGTCTCATTCACCACGATCACCTTGGGTGCGCTGGGGCCGTCGGTGTCGCTATAATAACGTCCTTCGAGCAGTTTCGCACCGAGCGTCTTCAAATATTCCGGCGTTCCGCCGCGCAGCAACGCGTCCTGCGACGGACCGTTGGGGGTGTCGGGCGGGCGGCCTTCGATCAGAAATCCGTTTGTGTTCCCGATGCTTTCAAACGGAACCAGGCTGGTGTAAGACGCGCTTTCGACTCCCGGCAGCGCGCGCACGCCTTCGAGCACGCGGCTGAAAAACGCGAGCCGCTTCTGTGCGTCGTCATAGCGCGGCCGCGGCAACACCGTTCGCACGGCGAGAAGATGATCGGAACGGAACCCAACGTCGACCGCGCGCAGTTTCGCCAGAGTCTGAATCATCAGGCCTGCGCCGATCAGTAAGACCAACGCCGCCGCGACTTCGAGGACGACGAGAACGTCGCGCACACCGGCGCTGCGCCCGCCGACGCCGCTGCGTCCGCCCTGCTTCAGGACTTCGTTGAGCGACGCGCGCGCGGCCTGCATCGCCGGGACGATGCTGAATAAGACTCCGGTCAACAGCGACAAGACCAGCGTGAAGCCGAGCAGCCGCGAATCCATCGCGGGCGCCGCGTCTGAAGAAAGCGCGTTCGGCACCATTCTCGTCAGCACACGCATTCCGAGCGGAGCCACGGCCAGCCCCAACAGTCCCCCGGCCAGCGACAGCAGCATTCCTTCGGTCACCATCTGGCGGATCAGACGTCCGCGTCCGGCGCCGAGAGCCGCGCGCACCGCCAGTTCCCGCTGCCGTGCGACCGCGCGGGCGAGCAGCAGGCTCGCGAGATTCGCGCACGCGATCAGCAGGACGCATCCGGCCGCCCCCATCAGAACGAGCAGGCCAATCCGCGTGCTGCCCAAAAACTCCTCGCGAAGCGGCACCACCACGGCGCCGAGCCTGCGATTGCTCGGGTATTTCTCCTCGAGCCGTTTGGCGATGACGGTCATCTCCTCGCGGGCGCGATCCAGAGACACGCCCGACTTCAAGCTGCCGACGACGTTCAGATAGTGAGAGGTGCGGGCGCCCGCATCTGCCGGCGAGAAATGCACGGGAGCCCAATAGTCGATCTCGCGATCGCGGAACACGAAGTTGCGCGGCATAACGCCCAGAATCGTGTACTGGATCCCATTCATGAGAATCGTGCGGTTCACCACGCCGGGGTCGCCCGCGTAGCGCCGCTGCCAGAGGCCGTAGCTGATCACGGCCAGGTTGGGATTGGTCCGGTCCTCCTCCTCGGTGAAGGCGCGCCCGATCGTCGGCGGCGTTCCGAGGACTTCGAAGAAGTTGGCCGTCACCAGCCGGCCGAGCACCTGTTCCGGTGGGCCGTCGGCAGTCAGATTGGCGACCGCCCCGCGAGTTGCGGCCAGGTTCGTGAAGACCGTATTCTGCGTCTTCCAATCGAAGTAGTTGGCCGGCGCGGGTGTGTTCTTCGGGAAGCTGGCAAAACTGGCGTCCTCCCAGACCATCACCAGGCGGTCGGGGTCGTGGTACGGCAGCGCGCGCAGGAGCAGGGTGCTCACGCTGGAGAAGATGGCCGTGT
>JAIQFJ010000212.1 GCA_020073325.1 Terriglobia bacterium
TTCTTCAGGGGACCATTTGACGGGGAGGCCGGTTTCGGAAGTGGTGGAGTTAAGATTCGGTCCTCGCCACTGGGGCCAGTTTTCCGCGCAGAGGGGAAGAGCGAGCACAAGGAGGGCGACGGTCCTCATATCGAAGAAGCATACATCACTCCGCGCGCAATGTTTCAAGCAGCGGGGCGCGGGCGACGGAGCGGACTGCGGCGAGCGATGCGATCATTCCGGCGATCGGGACGGCGATCAGCAACAGCGCGAGCGACGGGTTCGGCAGATGGCCTCCGCGTTCGAGAAATGCGGGGGCGATCGCGATGAAGGCGCAGATCGCACCGATGGCGGTTCCAAAGATCAGCAGAAATGCGTTTTCGGCGATCACCAGAGTGCGGAGATGCTCGGGGCGATAGCCGACGGCGCGCAGCAGGGCGAGTTCTTTGCGGCGCTCCATCACGTTGCGCAGGAGAACGGCTCCGAGGCCGAGGGTTCCGAGCAGCAGGCCGAGTCCGCCGAGGGCCTGGAAGGTCGCGAGGTAGGTGTTTTCGACGCGATGATAGGCCGCAAGACGGTCGGGCGTGGAGGTGACGTCGAAGCCGTAATCGGAGAGTCCGTCCTCAAGCTGCGCTTCGAGTGTGGGCGGGCCGTCGATCAGGAAATAGCGAAAGCCTTGTTCGGCGGAAAACGCGCGGACGAAGTTCGCGTCGGAGATGATGAGCTCGCTTTGAAAAATGCTGTCGTCGAGCGAGGCGACCAGCCGCAGCTTGGCGCCGTTGACGTCGATCACGTCGCCGATTTTCTTATGGAGCACGTAGGTGATCGAATTTGCATCGGCAGCGGCGGGAATCGCGCCATCGGTGGGTGCGGCGTCGAGCAGAGACCACGAGCCTTCGGTGAAAGAGAAGCGCTTCAGATCGAGAAACGCCTTCGACGCGCCGAGGACGCGCGGCGTGCGGGGCTCGTAGAGATTCAGGCAACTGGAATCTTCGCCGGGCCGGAGGCGGAAGGCGTAGAAATGCGCGCCGGCGATGTTGCGGATGTTGAGATTGTCGCGGCCGGAATCGGTGTTGGGATCCCAGAAGAGCGGGACTTGCGATTCGGCGAGGAACGGAAAGCCTCCGGCGCCGGACTTGGGGTCCGACCAGGCGACGGGCGGCCGCCGGAACGCGTCGAGCGCGACGACCAGAAACACAGCGGAGGAGATCAGCGCGATCTAGAGCACGCTACGGCCAGGACGATAGCCGGCGTTGCGGATGCCGAGCCGCACGACGGATTCGACCGGCGCTTTTCGCGCGCGCAGGCGCAACCAGACGAAGCAGATCGCGGCGATGAGCAACAGAGTTCCGGCGCCGAAGAATCCGGCGGTATCGGGGATCGCCTTGGCGAACGCGGCGGCGACCATCGCAATTCCGGCGAGCGCAGCCACGGCCGCGACAATCAGCAGCAGGCGCGATTCACGCTGCGGCTCAGGCGATGCGCCGCGGGCGCCGTTGAGCAGATCGCGAGGCGTGGAGTGGCGCAGACTGCGCAGCGTGGCCAGCACGCAGAGCCACGCGACGATCATTCCGGCGATCGCGCCGCCGAAGAGCGAGCCGGGCGAAACGTGCAGCGTCAGGAGTCCGGTGCCGACGGCGCCTCGCCACCAGGTGCGGAGTCCATATAAGAGGAAAGAGGCGTAGGCGACGGCTCCGATGGTGCCGAGTGCGGCACCGGCAAGCGAGAGAAGAAATCCTTCGGCGACGAAAAGCCGGCGGACGCGCGCGGCGGGGAAGCCGACAGCGCGAAGAGTGCCGATCTCGCGCAGGCGCTGCTCGATGCCGAGTTGGAAGAAAAGTCCCGTCAGCAGCAGCGCGGAGACCACCAGGAAAAAGCTGAAGTAGGTGAAGTATTCGCCGAAGTCGGTGGATCCTTGCGCGGCGCCGAGGGCTTGGGCACGCGGCGAGTAGACGGCCATGCCGAGCTGCGCGGGGTCGAGTGCGGCGCGCAATCGCGACGAGAACGCGGCGGCGTCCGAAGTACCTTCGATGCGAATCGATGTCGCGTGGCCGAAGCGCGATCCCCACAACTTTTGCCCCGCGGCAAGCGAGAGGAACGCTTTGGGCGAGGTGCGATATTTTTTCCAATAATCTTCGTCGCGCGGGCGGACGCGCTTGAGGTCGACGGGGAAGGGCGGGTCCCAGTCGCCGATGGTGTCGGCTTCGGTGATGCCGGGATAATCGGGCGTCAGGTCGCGGTCGACGGCGATGCCGGTCATCGGCAGGACGCCCTTGAGCGTGAAGGATGCGGTGCGGGTGGCGAGGCTGCCGGAGGGCTCCCAGTAATAGTATTCGAGCGTGACTTGCTCGCCGGGTTTCGCGGCGAGGTCTTTCGCGGTCCAGTCGTTGAGGTAGATCGCGTCGTCGGGCCAGGGCTGGTCGATCGCGGTGACGACCGAGTACGGCACCTCGCGATTTCCGATGCGGATCGCATTGGCGAGATAGGTGAACACCGGGTGCGCGTTGCCAAGCTGCTTCACTTTTTCCGTGAGCGCGTCGCTGATGACGGCGCTGGCGCTCTCGATCGACAACGCGTTGCGCTCGGGGAGCGGGCGCACGCGGATACCGAGGTCGTCAAGCGTGACCTTTTCTTTCGGAAACGCGTCGGAGGCGAGCAGCAGAGTGTTGACGCGGTTCTGTTGCTGCAGATCGCGCTGCAGGCGGCGCAGCGGGACGAAGATCGCGAATACGTCGCCCTGCGTGGGGCGCAGCGAAAATTCGCCGAGCTGTGCGGCGTCGAGCACGGCTCCGATGTTGAAGCGGACGGTGCGGCCGGGATCGTCTTTGCGGCCGTGGAGCGACTCGAGTGGAATCGCGGACGGCTTTTCGACGCGCACCAGTACGGCGTCGCCGGGCTGGGCTCGGAGTTCGCGAGCCAGGGCGGCGCTGATATGCGCGCCATCGCCCGGCGGAGTGACACCATGAAATTTCCAGAAACGATCGTCGACGCCGTAGACCGCGACGTTCGCGGCGCGGCGGCGGTCGCGCTCATGCGTGACCATCCCTTGCAGGGCGACGATCGGCGCCGAGCCAGGAACGTCGCGCGACAAAGCTTCGCGGAAAAATTGCGCGCTGGTCACCACCGCTTCGGTTTTTCCGAGCCGGCCCAGCACCAGGTCGCGCAGGCTGGCTCGAACCGAATCGCCGACCACCAGCGCGCCGGACAACACCGCGACAGCGGTCGCCACGCCGAGGATCACGGCGAGATTCGTCCGCCAGTAATACCGCAGGTTGCGCGCGACCAGCGTGGCAAATTTCATCAGTACACCGGCCAGCATCCCGGCGTGATCAGCTCCACCAGGTGATCGTCGGGATCGCGGAAGTAGAGGCTCGTGCCGCCGCGCGGCCAGTCGACGCGGCTTTCGATCGCGATTCCCTGCTCCGTTAATTCGCGTTCGCAGGCGGCAAGCGATTCCGCGGGAATTTTAAACGCGAAGTGCATGTGACCATCGCCGTCGTGCGGAGGAATCATGCCGCCCGGAGTCGGCACCGGTTCGAGCGTCCCGCCTTTCTTGAAGAGAAGAAAAACGGCGCTGCCCGGAACCGCGAACGCGCAGAAGCGATGATCGTCGCCGGCGATTTTCTCGAAGCCGAACAGGCGCCGGTAGAACTCTTCCGAGCGTGCGACGTCGTCCACGTGGATGGCGGTCTCAACGACCCCGGTGATCTTCATGCAAGGCTCCTTCCATCAACTCGTACGACCTGGGAAAACGCGCGGCGAGTTCGGCGCTGTGGGTGACGACGACGAGGATCGGTTTCGAAGCACGGTTGATTTCGAGCAGCAGATCCGCCACCTGCGTCGCTGTATGGCGATCGAGATTGCCGGTGGGTTCGTCGCAGAGCAGAAGCTTCGGCTCGCGAATGAGCGCGCGCGCAATGGCGACGCGCTGTTTTTCTCCGCCCGACAATTCGCCGGGCCGGTGATCCAGCCGCTTCGATAAGCCGACCTGATCGAGCAGCGCTTCGGCGCGCGAAGAAACCTGCGGATCGGGCGGCGCGACCATCGTCGGGATCAGGACATTTTCAAGCACCGTGCATTGCGGCAGCAGGCAATGATCCTGGAAAACGAATCCCACTTCTTTGTTGCGGAACGCAGAGAGTTCCTTGTCGGAAAGCGTGAACGGATTTTTCCCGTCGAGCGTCACTGAGCCGCTGGTCGGCGGTTCGAGCGCGCCCAGGATGTAGAGCAGCGTGCTTTTTCCGGTCCCCGACGGGCCGACGATGGAGATCGCGTCGCCCTGATCGAGCGTGAGCGAAACATCGCTCAGGATCGGCAGGGGACCGCGCGCGGTGGGATACGATTTGGAAACGCTGCGGGCTTCGAGCATCTTAAGCGACGGCGGCCGCGTTGCTCTGGCGCGAAAATATCGCGAGCGTCTGCGCGGCCATCTGCTCTACAGTGTAATGCCGCCGGACTCCCTCGTAAGACTTGCGCGCGAGATCCGCACGCAGTTCGCGGTCGCGAATCAACCGCAGCAGCGACGCAGCCAGGTCCTGCGGATTTTCCGGTTCGCAAAGCAAGCCGGCTCCGGTGCGCTCCGCCATTTCGCAAAACGTTCCGTGATGCGGCTGCACGAACGGGACGCCCGCAGCCATTCCTTCGAGAACGAAGATCCCTTTCGGGTCGGCGTAGACGGTGGGCACCGATAGAATGTCGAGCGATTCCAGAAACGCGATCTTCTGCGCGCGGTCGACCACGCCGTGATAAATGAACGGGACACCCCACTCCTTCATCTGGCGCTCGATGCCGTCGAGATAGGCGCGGTGTTCGTGGGCCATGTAGCCCGCGGCTTCGAGCACGGTGTCCGGCTCCTCGCGATGCACGATGCGAAATGCGTCGGCCAGCACGTGCAGTCCTTTCTCCGGCGCGATGCGGGCGAAGTAGCCGATCTTCGTCGTGCCCGTGAGCCGGTAAGCGGGCGCGTCGCGGAAGCCGTCGGTGCTGACGCCCAGATAGGCGACTTCCATTTTGTGGTCCGGAATTCCGAGGTAGCGGCACATGAACTCGGCGTAGTAGTCGCTGACGGCGAGAAAACAATCGACGTGCGGAATGTTCTGGCGAATCAGATCGAGCGCGCGCGTCCGATAGGGCTCCTGCAGTCCTTCGAGAAACAGGTCCTCGCCTTGCAACGTGCAGCAGATCGGCGCTTGCAGCGCTTTCTTCATCGGCGCAGCGAGCCCGATCAGCAGCGTGTAGGGCAGATTGACGATGTCCGGGCGAGGCTCGGTCTTCAGCCACGCGAGCATCTTCCGCAATTCCTTCTTCAGCCGGCCGTGTTCCACTTCGAGCATGGAGACGGTCATCGCGCCGAGGAAATGCGGATCGACGGGGATGCTGCGTTTCGCCGCGGCTTTCAGCGCGAATTTCGAATCCCACAGACGGTCGAGCAGCCAGGGTGTTTTGCGGAACAGCGGATAATTCTGCTCCAGGTACACGCTGATGCCGCCGAAGAAAATTTTCTCGCTGCTGACGTTGGCTTCATCGGTGAGGGTCGGCGTGTAGAGCGGCATCAGAGTCACATCGTGACCCTGTTTCATCAACTCCGTGGCCAGCGAATTATCGCGTAGACACGTCCCGCAATACATCCCTGCGGCGCCTGCGGTGAGTTGAAGGATTCGCACGTTTGGACCCAGAATATCAGACGGCTAATGCGTCATCGCATATAGGACGTAGTTCACGCCGATCCGAATTGCGAATCCCGAAAATTTCTCGGGATAATACGGATCGTCGGCGTACTCCCACGCGTCGCCGATGTCGGAGTTGTACGATGCAGCCACCATCAGGCGTCCTTTGTCGTCATAGATGCCGCGCCAGTGCGCCCCGATTCCGTTGTTTTTGTACCCCAGCCGCAGATGCGCCTGGCCGGGGACCTGAAACTTATCGTCCAGATCGTAAACGGTGTGAAAGATCGGATCGCTGTCGGGAATATCCACCAGCGGGCGGTCGGGAAACGCGAAGGCGATGCGCTTCACGAATTCGTTGTATTCATCGACGCCGTGAAAATCGTCGGCCATGAAGAATCCGCCGCGCTCCAGATACTCGCGCAGGATTTTTCCTTCCTCCTCATTCAAGCCCCATTCGCCGACCTGAACCGCGTACAGCCACGGCCAGTTGTAGGGTTCGTCGCCGTCTTCGAGCATCACGGGCTGCTCGACCGACCGGACATTCAGGCGTGTCAGGCGGCGCAAGGCGAGCGAGAAGTGACGATCGGCGCGCGGATAATCCTGAGTCCACAAGGAGAGTCCCTTGCGCCAGTCACCCTGAAATCGCGGATAGTAGCCGTCGAGCGGGCCGGGAGGAAACATGAGCCGCGCGAAGGCGAATTCGGACTTGTCCTGATAATCGGCGGGAACTTCGAATTGAAAATATTCGACGCCGGGGTATTGATGGAACGGACGCTGATAGGCGAGCAGCGCCCCGGTAATCGCCAGTCCGCAGCCCGCCAGGAAAAACGGTTTCGCGAATCGCATTCGGCGTCCTTACCGTGATCATCGCATAGGGAAACGATGGGGGCCGTTTTATCGCCAGTCGTCGAGGATGAAAACTCCAGGCCGGTTGAACCCGGGAGAGTTGGAGCGCTGCATCGCGACTCCCTGCATCGTCGTACGAAACCCGCTATCGAGCATCGCGCGGTAGGCCTCGTGGCGAGCCATGTTGACGCCGGCTTCGATCTTCGCCAGCCCGCGCCGCGCCGCCAGCGATTCGCAGGACGCAAGCAGACGCCGCAGGCTCTTTTCCGAATCGGCCGCCGCGAATTTGATGTAGCAATTGTCCTTGCCCGCTTCGGTGCCGGCGCCGCAATGACACACCGCGAATGCTTCCAGCCGGTCGCCGTCCCACACCAGAACCGTATCGCCGAGCTTTTGCTTTTCGACCGCCGAAATCTCACGCGTCACGTCGAGGCCGCCGAAGATCGAATCCGTCAGCCGCCGGCAGGCTTCGATCGCTTCTTCCTGTCGTGCCTCCGGCAGCGTCGAAAAAGCGAGGAACGATTCGTCGCGCTCTGCCGCGGCCGGTTTCGACAGCAAAGCAGTCAGAAACCGGGGCCAGAACCCGAATTTCTGATAGAGCGCGGCGTGTTTCGCGCTGTGCGAAAAAGTGTAGAGGCCCGCGTCGCGCACACGCCACGAGTCGAACAATTCCACCGTCGGACTGAGGAGCTGCTGTGCGACGCCCTTGTTCCACAGCTCCGGCTTGATCGTCAGCGGGCCGAAAAAGCCGAAGCTGCCCCATTGCGTGGCGAAATTCGATCCCACCAGTGCGCCGTCGATTTCGGCCGCCAGCGCCGCGTCCGGAGCCGCCATCCAGCGCGTCCGGACGTAATCGCGATCGCTTGCAAAGGTTGAAGGATCCGGCAATCCCAGGAAGGTCCCGAAAGCGATGCGGAAAATTCTGTCCGCCGCTTCGAGATCGGATTCACGCAATCGCCGGATCACACTACTTCTTCGCCGCGGCCGCCGCTGCGCCCGATCCGCCGCCCGCTTTCGCCTTCAGTGCCGACCACTTCGCCATGGCCGAGGTGTACGCCGCCTGCTGCTGCGCCACCGCGTGCAACTGGATCGCCGTCGGCGGAAGCTCGGATCCCTGCATTGCCATCACGGACCCGACCACCAGCCCTCCGATCGTCGCCAGCGATGGGGCAGGCGGCGGCTCAGGCGCGCCGAATTCTGCGCCGCCGCCACGACCGCCACGGCCGCCGCCGCGAGGCTCCTCCGGCGCGATCGCTTCCACTTCTTTGATGAGCGCATCGTTCGCCGCCGATTGCGGCTTCGCTTTCAATTTTTCGAGCAGCGCCCGAGCATCTTTGTAGGCCGCCGCCGATGCGCGAGCGTTATTCTCCGCCGTCGTCGTCAGCGTGAAGATCTGCTGCACCTCCGGCGTGATCTTCACTCGCGGGTCCATCTTGATCACGATCGGCTGCGTCAGCGTCTTGCCGTTTGCCGTCAGCCGGACCGTATAAGTCCCCGGCGCGGCCCAAGGCGAATTGACCGAAGGATACGTGCGATGCGGCACCGCCCCGTTCGCGCCGCCGCCGCCGCGACCGCCGCCCGTCATGCCCGGAATCGGATCGTAGTGCATGTCCCAGGCGAAGCGATGCATCCCCGTGCTGGTCTTCAGAATCTGCGGCGGCGCGGGCCAGTACAACGGCAGCGCGCAATCGGGTGCCGTCGGATTCCCCTGGCACAACTTGTTATACGCCGCCGGATCGAGCGCCGGATCGGGATTCCGCACCGGGTCTTTCGACGAATACGTCCGGATCACGTGATTCTGCGCGTCCAGAAATTCCAGCTTCACTTCACTCGCCGCCGACGGCAGATAGTAATCGACCAGCGCTCCGTTGGGCGGATTCTCGCCCGCAGGAAGCTCCGGCGGCCACGGCGTGGGGTCGTTCGTGCCGAATCGAATCCGAATCCCGGTCCCTGGCTTGAACAGATACGCGTCCGACGCAGCCGCCGCTTCCGCGGCCTGACGCAGCGGAGCCAGATCGTCCAGAATCCAGAATCCGCGCCCATGCGTTCCCGCGACCAGATCCGAACACAGGCACGAAGCATCGTCCTTCACTTCGATATCGCGCACCGAAATCCCCGGCATGTTCAGCCGCAGCGAATGCCAATGATCGCCGTCGTCAAACGACACCCAGACCTGCGTGTCCGTCGAGGCGTACAGCAGACCTTTCTTGTGCGGATCTTCGCGAATCGCGTTCGACACCCAACCCGGCGCGATTCCGTTGTTGATCTCCGTCCACGTCTTGCCGCCGTCGTGCGTCCGCCAGAAATGCGGATTCATGTCGTCGAGCCGCAGCGTGTTCGCGGCGATGTACGCCGTCTTCGTATCGAAATGCCCGGCTTCGAGATTGAAGATGCGAGTCCACGGCTTGATTTCCTTGGGCGTCACGTCGCTCCACTTCGCGCCGCCGTTCATGGTGACCTGCACCAGCCCGTCGCCCGTGCCTGCCCACAGGATGTTCACATCGAGCGGAGACGGCGACAGCGCCGTGACCGATCCCAGAGCGGTCGCCTTCACGTCGCTCCCATATTTGCCGGCGTTCGACGGAATCTCCCACTTCTCGGCTCGCGTCAGATCGCCGCTGATCGCGGTCCACGATTTCCCGCCGTTGGTCGTCTTCCAGACGCCCGCCGACGCGTAGAACAATACATTGGGATCTTTCGGCGACCACTCCAGCGGCTGCGTGCGCACCGCGCGAGCCGGCGGCTCACCCGCCTTCGGCTCCGGCCCGCCGCGGCCTCCCGGAGGACCGACATTCGACTTCTGCCCCGTCCGCCGGTCATACAAGCTCACCTTGCCGCCATAAACGAAATCCGGATTCTTCGGATCGGGCGCAGCCTCGCCGTATTCTTCGATCCCCACCGGATGCCAGTCGTGGAACGTGATCTCACCGTCCATGCTGCGGCTCTCCACACACGCCGATCCCGAATCCTGCTGCCCGCTGCACAGGCGATAGGGAAACGCGTTGTCCGCCGTCACGTGATACATCGCCGCCGTCGGCTGCGTGTACCAGTTGCTCCACGATTGCCCGCGATTCGCCGACACCACCGCGCCCTGATCGCTCACCAGCAAAATAATATCCGTGTTGATCGGATTCACCCAGCTTTTCTGATAATCGTCGCCGCCAGGCGCGCCGCGCACAGCCGACCAGTTCAGCCCGCCGTCTTCGGTCCGCCAGAATACGGTGGAGCAGCTATACACGACCTTCTCGTTCTTGGGATCGACGGTAATCGTCGCCAGATCGCCGCCGCCGATTCTTCCCAGCGGACGATTATCCGGCGGATGCCGCTGCGACCCTGTCTCATAAATCCGGGTATCTTCCGTCGCCAGCAACCAGGTCTCGCCGCCGTCGGTCGTCTTATAAAACCCGATCGTTCCGTTGGCTCCGCCGCCGCGTCCTCCACGACCGCCCGCGCCGCCCGGTGCAGCCGGATGCGCGATCATCGCGTAAATCACTTTGGGATTGCTTGGCGCGATCGCCAGATTCGCCTCGATCACCGGGGGCAGCCCCACCGTCAGTTGACGCCAATGCGCGCCTCCGTCGGTCGATTTATAAATCCCGCCGTCGGTCCCGCCGAACGCGCCGTTTTCATAAAACCCCTGCTGCTGCTGCCACAGCCCCGCATACACGACGTTCGGATTGGTGGGATCGATGCGCACCTCGTTCGCGCTGGTGTACTCATCCTTATACAGGACCTTCGTGAACGTCGCGCCGCCGTCGGTCGACCGGAAAATCCCGCGCTCCGTGTTCGGACCATAAGGATGGCCCAGCGCCGCCACGAACAATTTGTTCGGGTCGCGCGGATCCACCTCGATATTCGCGATCATCTGCGTATCGCGCAGCCCCAGGTGCGTCCACGTTCTGCCCGCGTCGGTCGACTTGTAAACGCCGTCGCCCGTCGCCAGGTCGGGACGAATGATTCCCGCGCCGCTGCCGACGTAAATGATGTTGGGATTCGACGGCGCCACCGCGATCGCGCCGATCGATCCGGTCGGCTGATTGTCGAACAGAGGCGACCACGTCGAGCCGTAATCCGTCGATCGCCACACTCCGCCGTTGTCGAATCCGATATAGAAAACGTTCGGCTGCGAAGGCACGCCCGCCAGGGCACGAGCACGCCCCGCCCGCGGCGGCCCGATCGAGCGCCAATGCATTTCCGAAAACAAGCGGCTGTCAATCGACTGCGCCGAAGCGAGTCCTGCCAGCGCGAACATCATCAAACGAGAGATAAACAAGTGAGCAGTCTCCTGAACTTCACGAGTTTATCAATTCCTGATCGTGCCGGACGCTACGCAAACGTTCCCGGAGCCTCATGACCGGTCCGCGCCACATACTCCACGTACGACCCCGGATACACCAGCGGCTCCCGGTCCGTCCCTGACTCGCCTCCCAACTCCAGCACCCGCGACGCGAGCCCGCGCAGAAAAGTCCGGTCGTGCGACACGAAAATCATCGTTCCTTCGAACCCCTTCAGCGCGTCCACCAGCATGTCCTTCGTGGCCAGGTCCAGATGATTGGTCGGTTCGTCGAGCACCAGAAAATTGGGTGGATCGTACAGCATCCGGGCCATCGCCAGCCGCGTCTTCTCGCCCCCCGACAGCGACCGGATCCGCTTGTCCACATCGTCGCCTGAAAATTGAAAAGCGCCCGCCAGCGTCCGTAGCGACCCCAACCCGTCCTGCGGAAAATCCCGCTGCAACTGCTCGATAACCGTCAGGTCCGGATCGAGCACGTCGAGCGACTGCTGCGCGAAATATCCCATCCGCAAGCTCGCGCCGAGTTGCACGATGCCCGAATCCGGCGTAAGCGCGCCCGCGATCATCTTCAGCAGCGTCGTCTTGCCCGCGCCGTT
>JAIQFJ010000213.1 GCA_020073325.1 Terriglobia bacterium
CTTCGCCTGCTCGACGCGCTGGCGAGCGGCGTTCACTTCCGCGGCCGTCGCAGCCTGCTTCGATTGCAGGCGCTGCAGCTCGTCGAAATCCTTCTGCGCGTTTTTCAGATCGAGGCGCGCGCGCTCCAGGCCGCTCGAAATTTCGGCGAGATCCGTCGCGCGGCCGCCGCGGTTGATCACTTCGATTTCCGCGCGAGCCTGCGCGATGCGCGCCTGCGCCGAGGCGAGATTCGCCTGCGCCTCCGCCGAATCGAGCTGGACCAGCGGCGCGCCTTTCGCCACCACCTGCCCGCGCTGCACCAGAATTTCTTTCACCGGACCGGAGCGTTCCGCGCGCGCCACGGCCCATTCGATCGGCTCCACTTTGCCGTTGGTCGGAACCGAGCTGTGAATGGTTTCGCGAATCGCGCGTCCGAATTGCACTTCGGGCGGCTGCGCGCGCCATTTCGACAGTCCCCAGACGCCGGCGCCCAGCGCGGCGAGGACGATCCCCCAGATGACGGCGCGCTTCATTCCTGCGGCCTCGCACAGTGGTCGAAAACGATCTGCCACTCGGCGCGCTGAATTTCGAGCGCGGCCTGTTCCTGCGCCGACCTGGGCTGCTTCCGCGCGCGCTCGCAGAACGCGATGAATGCGAACGGATCCCAGCGTCCCGTGCGAAATTCGGCGCGCGGAATTTTTTCCAGAATGCGGATCGCCGCATGCGAGATTTTCGAAAACGCCGGATGCGCTCCCACCTTACGGAACCAGTACGCCGCGTTGCCGGAGTCGGGCTCCTGGCGATGCAGAATCGCGTGCCATAACTCGCAGTCGCGCGTCTCGGATTTCGACACGATCTCGTGCGCTTCTTCGAAACACGAAAAATAGAGCCACAATCCCGCCATCGCCGCCGCCGGGTCCGCGACGCCCGGGAACAGATCGCCGGGCGAGGACCTCTGTAGAATTTGATGCGCGTCAGGCCAACAGCAGTCGCCGCAAGTGAGCGCCATCATTCGCGATCCATTTCCCGCCAGAGCGAGAACACGAGCCACCGGCGGTGTGTAGCGTGTCGGATCGAAATCATGCATGAAGCGGTTACTTTCCTATTGTAAGCAGCGCGACACCGTTCAGGCACGATCGACAAAGCGGACCGCCCGCCGGGCCTATCTCCAGGATGCCGCACGGCCCCGTGACCGCGCGGATCGAAGCTTGGGTGAAAGCCCACAGGTCCCCAGCCCCGCCAGTGATGGCGGGGTCATGAACGCGTGCCTCGCTAGAAACACTGCTTATATAGAAGGATGACGAAGGCCCTGGTCCTGTCCGGCGGAGGAATGTTCGGAGCCTGGCAGGCCGGGGTATGGCGCGCCCTCGCCCCGGTTTTTCAACCGGATCTGGTGGTCGGAGCGTCGGTCGGCGCGCTGAACGGGTGGGCGATCGCAGGCGGAGTCGCGCCCGAGGAACTGATCGAATGGTGGAGGACTCCCGAAATCGGCGTGTTTGCCCGCCTGCCGGAAACCATTCAGACGTTGATGGAACGTTACCCGCTGAAAATTTCCTATGCGACCGTTCTGACCGATTCTCTGCGCGCCAAGCCGGCGATCTTTGAAAATGGCGAGGTTACGTGGCAGCACCTGGCGGCGTCGTGCGCCATTCCGTTTGTGCTGCCGCAGTATCGGATCAAGGGCCGCTGGTATACGGATGGAGGATTGCTCAATCCACTGCCGGTGTGGGCGGCGGTGCAACTGGGGGCCACCGATATCGTGGCCGTACATCCGATCTGGCCCAAGCCGGCGGCCTTGATGAAGCCGCTGGTGGGCGCATTCGTCGCGCTGCTCGGCCATCATCCGCAGGTACCCAAGGGAGTCAACGTGGCCACACTCGGGACTCCGTCGCTCGGCACGCTTCACGATGCGCTGCACTGGAAACGTGAAAACATCGAGAAGTGGATCGAACTGGGATACCAGGCCGCCCGCGCGTTCGTCGACACCCAGGCGGAAACATTTCAGGGTTGAATTGTCTTGAAGGATTTTGTTGAGCGATAATACTTAGCGATGCCTTCCTACCGGATTCATCGTTTGCGGGACCATCTTCGGCCCGCGTTTCGTTCGGCTCCGCATGTGAGCGGGACGGCGCAGTTGAAGCCACGCGATTATGAGCCGGCTGAAACCGTCGAAGCCGCTTCGCCTTATGCAGCGTTTCTCGATATGCGCAGCTCGGGCACGCCGCTCGAGGTCGGCGACGTGCTGGAAGATGAGCGCGGAATGTTCCGCGTCTGTAAATTTGTGGGATTCGAGGAGGCGCACTTCATGGTTCCTGAAGCGAGGCCGCTCATCGACGTAACCCCGGAGGTCGCGCCCGCCGACCTCACCTCCGTCGGCGCGGGGGCGCTAGAATAGTTTCCAGGATGGGAAGTTGTAACGGCGGGGGGACGCCGATTAATTCCTTCGCTCTGGTGTCTTACCTGCCCGAACCGCTTGCCGGTTTTCTCGACCGTCTGCGCGCGGAGCTGGTGCAGGAATGCCGCGCCAAAGCGCACGTCACCATCCTTCCGCCGCGTCCGCTCTCCTGCGGCGTGGAACGCGCCTGGGATTCGCTCAGCGTGCGTCTTCAAGACTTTCAGCCGTTTGCGGTCGAACTGGGACAGGTGGAAATTTTCCCCGTCTCGCAGGTAATCTATCTTTCCGTCAAGACCGGGCAGGCCGAGTTGCGAGCCTTGCACTCCAGGCTCGGCTCCGGCGAGTTCGCCTTTGAGGAGCCGTTCATTTATCATCCGCACGTGACGCTGGCGCAGGATCTGGATCCCTTGCAGGTGGCCGCCGTTTTCGAAAAGGCGGACGCGCGATGGAAGGAATTCTCGTTTCCACACACGTTCATGGTGGACCGGCTGACGTTCGTGCAGAACACGCTCGAAAACAACTGGACGGATCTGCGCGGCTGTCCGCTGAATACGCGAGTCGCGATCTAAGCGGCCTTCAGGCGAATATCCACGATCGGTGACGTGACGATGGGACCCCGATACTTGGGGTGCCGGTATTCCAGATGCATCCCGCGGCCTAAGTAGGCAGCCTTCAGCATCGATCCGCCCCAGTTCGATCCGTGGATCCGTACCTCCACCGGTTCGGGGCAAAATTCAGGATGGCCGCAGATCAGCGCATTGCCGTCGGCGCGGATCACCAGAGTGTAACGGCGATTCTGCGTCGCCACCTCCAGCGTGCTTTCTTCCGGCAAATCGCGCAGGTAAACGCCGCCTTCGATTTCGCTGCGGATAATGTTGCCGTTAATCTGATCGCTCAGATTCTGGTGCGGGACGAACATACCGCTCTTATCGGTCACTGCATTTTTATTCTACGACGCGCGATGGCCCACCGGAATGTCGGTTATCCTCGAAGCATGCGAGTCCTCGCCGTTCTGTGCCTCGCCGGTTTTGCCCTCGCCGATGATCAGACGCAGAAAATGACCACCCGCGTTTCCGAGGAAGCCGAAGCGTTTCGCAAGATCGCGACCCAGGTGCTGGGCACCGAAAAGCTTCACCAGGCGGCCATGAAGCCCCCCTCCCGATTTCATCCCAGGATCGGCAACGGCGCGCCGCCCCCGCCCCAATGGAAAGAGCGCGACCTGGTCTCCGAATATGGCTTCGCCTCGTTCGGAGGCGATTCCAGCGCGATTCACGAGCTGCGCCAGGTGGTTTCGATGGACGGACGCAAAGTGGAGGAAACGAAGAAGGCCCAGGACGCCCTTGCCAAAGCGATCACCGCGACCGACGACGCTCGCAAGAAGGAAGTCATGAAGCAGCTCGAAAAATTCGGGCTGACCGGAGCCGTCACCGATTTCGGCCAGCTTCTGCTGCTGTTCGGACGGCGCGAAATCGAGCGCTATGAGTTCACCTTCAAGGGCGCAACAATGATTGGCTACGATCGGGCCCTGGTGTTCAGCTACAAGCAGCTCGACGGGCCGGAAGCGGTCACATTGGTGGAAGCCAACAAGAGCGATCATACCGAGCGGCTCAAGATGGAGGGCGAAATCCGGGTCCGCGCGACAGATTATGTTCCGCTGCAGATCACGATGACGGCCCGTGAAGGCGACGGCGCCGATGCGCTTCGCGAAGAGGCGGCGGTGACGTATGCGATGAGTCCCTACGGCGCGCTGCTGCCGGTTTCCACCGAACATCGCGAGATGCGCGGGGGAAAAGTGGTGGCGGAGAATCATTTCAGTTATACCGAGTTCCACAGGTTCGGCGCCTCGAGCGACGTAAAGTTCGAGGTCGCCAAATGACCGGTGATGCGAGCCGGGTGGTCTATTTGCACGGTTTCGCTTCCAGCCCGTTATCGACCAAGGCGCGGTTTTTCGCCCGGCATTTCGCCGATCTGGGAGTCGGCTGCGAGATTCCGCAGCTCGACGAAGGCAATTTCGAAACGCTGACCGTTTCGGATCAGTTGCGGGTGATCGACCAGGCGGTGAACGGCGAGGCGGTTACGCTGATGGGGTCGAGCCTGGGGGGATATCTGGCTGCGTTATATGCCGCGCGGCATCCGAATGTCGAGAGGCTGGTCCTGCTGGCGCCGGCCTTTCAGTTCCCGACGCGCTGGCGCAGCCGCTTTTCGGACGCCGAATTTCGCGACTGGAAGGCGACGGGATCGCGGCCGTTTTTCCATTACGGCTACAAAGCGGACCGGCCGCTGGGGTACCGCTTTGTCGAAGATGCCCTTCAATATGAAGATGATCCCGATTTCCGCCAGCCGGGCCTGATCCTGCATGGCTCGCTGGACGAAGTCGTGCCGGTGGAGGCCTCGGAAAATTTTGCGCGGCGTCATCCGAACGTCCAGTTGCGCGTCCTTGAGTCAGGGCATGAGCTGACGGACGCCATGGATCGATTGTGGAACGAAACCGCGGTGTTTCTGGAATTCCAAAAGCGGGAACCCTTCCTAGCCGCCTTTAGTCCTATATGTTAGAATTTTCAAAAGGGCTGTAGTATGGCCGAGAAATTCCAAATTTTGAAACCGTCAGTATGCGGTGTTCGTCTTAGGATCGTGGTGATGCGAAGGGATGCAGTGTCACGTCCGGAGGTCGGTTGAGTGAGCGAGCAAATTAACCAGCTTCCTGAAGATCATCTGGCGCACCTTCTGACGCCCGCGTCGCTTGAAACCCCGTGGTACAAGACGTTCCTCAAGAACGTCAAGGAAGCGATCAATCCTCCCAAGCTGCCGCCGTTGGTGCTGACGTCAAAGCCGCTGGACGTACCTGAGCTGTGGGCGTTTTACCAGCAGCCGAAGCGGCAGTTCAGCCTGATTTACTCGGTGCTGACCCACGTCGCGATCCTGACGCTGATCCTTTGGATCGGCTCCCTGAAGCCGGTGCAGAAGATGATGCAGCAGGCGGTTACGACGCTGATCGCGCCGGACCTGAAGCCCTATCTTCCCGCAAAACAGGCTCCCCATGGCGGTGGTGGCGGCGGCGCTCGCCAGCCCATCGACGCCAGCAAAGGCAAACTTCCCAAGATTGCACCGCGGCAGTTTACGCCGCCGCGTGTCGACCCGGTGAAGGATCCCAAGCTTCCGATGACCCCGACGATCGTCGCGGACGCTCCTCTGCCCAACATCAACGCTGAAAATTACGGCGATCCGCTGAGCAAGCTCGGCGTGCCTTCGAACGGCACAGGCTGGGGCGGCGGCATCGGATCGGGAATCGGGGGCGGAGTCGGCGTCGGTAAAGGACCGGGCGTCGGACCTGGATCGGGCGGCGGATTCGGCGGCGGGGCTTATCGCATTGGCGGAGGCGTTTCGCCGCCGTCGGTGCTTTCGAAAGTCGAGCCTGAATATTCCGAAGAAGCGCGCAAGGCGAAGTGGCAGGGCACAGTGGTGCTGCAACTCGTGGTGGATGAGCACGGGTTGCCGCAGCAGATGAAAGTGACCCGCTCGCTGGGCCTGGGCCTGGATCAGAAAGCGATCGAGGCCGTCGGTAAGTGGCGCTTCAAGCCCGGCATGAAGGACGGCAAGCCCGTCCCGGTCATCGCCACCATCGAAGTCAATTTCCGGCTGCTGTAGCAGACCTCGCTATAACAAACCCGCCAGTGATGGCGGGGGTACGATGCGCAAATGACTCGCAGGTCGCGTCCGCGGCGGCTCGTCATCACAGGAGTCCGTCCCAAGCCCCGCCAGTGATGGCGGGGGTAGGCCCGCCGTACGATGCGCCAAGCAGTAGTTGCGCCTGCCACGGCTCGTCGCAGCGGCAAGCCGGCGTTTCGAAAGCAACCTACATCAGCCGACACGGCTGTCGGCTCGCCGCTCGACGAGCGGCCCCACATTCTTCGTCAAGTTGACCCACACAGGCTCGGGGCTTTAGTTCTTTGTTCCCTCGAACGTCCCTTTTCCCGCGGCTGCGTAATCGCAGGCCCCTTTCATCTTGTTGCCGGCAACGGTTCCGGAATACTTCGCGGTAGCATCACCTTCCCCGAAGGTGAATTCGATCTTATCTCCCTTGACCGTGCCCTTCAGCGGAGCCTCGCCGAACTGGCCGTGATAGGTCCCGGTGAGGGCTTCACCCTTTTGCACGAAATCGAAGGTCGGCGACCCGCTGCCGGCGTCCAGCACGACGTTTAGAGTCCATTTCCCCGTGATATCGGCGGCGAAAGTCAGAGCCGCGGAAAGAAGCAACAGCATGAGCATCTTCATGGAGATGAGAATATCAGATGGCCGCCGATCGCGAACTGACGCCGAAGTGTCAGGAAACTGACGATCCGGCTTGCGGCCCGTGCGAAAAACGATTTGAAATCATAGGATCGACTTGGCGATTCAGTTGTATCAGCGCGTAGGATGATGCTCGAATCCGCCTCCATCCTGCGGTTCAAGAGCGCGACTCCGCCGGCCGCGCCGATGAACCTCCCGCAGATTACCGATCTCACCGGGTATGAAGTCCTGGTCGAGCGAATCCACCGTGAAGGGCTCGATCGCCTGAACGGCGATTTTCTGGAGATTGGCTGTTTCCTCGGCGGTGGCACCGCGAAGCTGGCGAAGGTCGCGGCAAGCGCGGGCAAACGCGTGTGGGTGATCGATCTGTTCGACCCGGCGTTCGACCTCACGAAGAATCTGGCCGGCGATGCGATGGCGGATCTCTATCGCCGGTTTCTGAACGGCTGCACGCAGGAGCAGGTGTTCCAGGAAGTGACGCGGCCATGGGCTCGCGCCATTCGAGTGCTCCGTGAGGACTCGATGAAAGTGAAATTGCCGGAAGACCTCAGACTGGCATTCGCGTTTGTCGACGGCAATCACGATCCGGCCTGGGTTCGCAGCGATTTCAAGCTCGTCTGGGACCGGCTTCTTCCGGGCGGCTGGGCGGGATTTCACGATTATCGCGACGATCTCCCTGAAGTAACCGCCATGCTCGATTCATTGCTTGCGCTGCATCAGGACGAGATCGGACAGATCGAAACCGTCCCGAGCCGCTGGATCCTTTTAGTGCAGAAACGCCCTATTCTTCCCGCAGTGTCGTAATCGGGTCGAGCCGCGCTGCTCTTCTCGCCGGGCCTGCCGATGCGACCAGCGCGACGATCGCCAGCACGACGATTCCCGCCGCGATCGCCGCGGGATCGGCCGGCTGGACGTGGAAGAGCATTGATTGAAGCAGCCGCGCGGCCGCGAGCGATCCCGCGGCTCCGATGGCGACTCCCGCGATCGTCCAGCGCGCCGCCGAGCCGAGCGTCATGCGGACGATTCGCGCGGGCGTGGCTCCCAGAGCCATCCGGACTCCGATCTCGCGGCGCCGCTGCGCGACCAGGAAGGACATCACGGCAAACAGTCCCGCCGCGGCGATCAGGACGCCGATTCCCGCGAAGGAAGCGAGCAGAATCGCGTAAAAGCGCGGGCGCTGATCGATCTGCTCCATGCGCTGCGCCATCGTTTCGATCTGAACCGGAAGCGCCGGATCGAGCTGCCGCAGAATTGCCCGCAGCGAAGCCGCCGCCAGGCGCGAATCGACCGCAGTGCGCGCCACGGCAACGGCGGAGCGCCAGCCGAGCGGCGGCTCCTGATTGGCGAAGTTGTAGTCCGCCACCGGTTTTCGCGCGACGTAAAACTCCGGCCAGCTCTCGCGCGTCGCGCCCAGATTCGTCACGTCCCTGGCGACGCCGATCACGGTGTTCCACTGGCCCTCCGGTCCCTTCAGGATGTGGCGTCCGAGCGGATTTTCACCGGGAAACATTTTGCGCGCCAGGGTTTCGCTCAGGATCAGCGAAAACGCATGGGCGTCGCGATCCTGTTCGGCGAATCCGCGCCCGGCGACGATCGGGATGCCGAACGCCGAAAAATAATCTGGCGTGACGTAGCGCCAGCTCACCATGCCTCCGGTGCCTTCCGGCAACCGCGGACGGCCCTCGACCTCGATCGTCGAATAGGGCCGCCCGCGCATTCCACCCGAAGGCGGAATCGAATCGGTGATCGCCGCGGATTCGACTCCCGGCGCGGCGGCGAGCTTTTGCTCCAGCGCGTTGAAGAAGGCAAGCTGTTGTTCGTTGCGGCCATAGTGCTCGCGCCCGAGGACGAATCGCGCGGTCACGACGCGGCTGGTCCCGATGCCGAGCGGAACCGATTCAAGCTTCCACAAACTTCGCAGCAGCAGGCCGGCGCCCGTGAGCAGGATCATGCAGAATGCGACTTCCGCCGTCACCAGCGCCGACCGTAATCCGCCGCGCGAGCGTCGGGTCGATCGTCCTCCGCCGGCGAGATCGGCGCGTCGCAAGGCGGGCGCGATGCCGAACAGCAATCCCGATCCGAGCGCCGCCGCGAGTGTGAACAGCAGCACGCGCGTGTCGAGGGCGGCTTCTTCCAGGCGCGGCAGCGCGGCTGGAGCGATCGAGACGAAAATCCGCAGCATCGCCCAGGCGAACGCCCAGCCGAGCACCGCGCCCAGTCCGCTCAAAATGAGGCTTTCGGTCAATGCCTGGCGCGCCAGCCGCAGCCGCGAGGCTCCCAACGCCGCGCGCACCGCGAGTTCCCGTT
This sequence comes from Terriglobia bacterium, assembly GCA_020073325.1. Classification (GTDB taxonomy): domain Bacteria; phylum Acidobacteriota; class Terriglobia; order Bryobacterales; family Bryobacteraceae; genus Palsa-187. Next base: position 8,970 of record JAIQFJ010000213.1, read on the forward strand.
CCCGCGCGACGCCGCGGGCGAGCAGCAGGCTGGCGATATTCGCGCAGGCGATCAGCAGAACCGCCAGGACCGATCCGAAGAGAGCGAACGAAGCGAGCCGCGCATCGCCAAGTTGCCGGTCGCGAACCGAGCGCACGCGCATCGTCACTTCCTTTCGAAACTGCGGCGGCACGGTTTTCAGCGCCTCTTGAAATTGCGGCTGGAGCTGCGCGATCGCCTGCGCGATCGTGACACCGGGCTTCATTCGAGCGAACACGCGAAACGCGCGGCCCGAACGTTCCGTCGCTTCGTTCAACGCGAGCGGCGTCAGCACGTCGCCGGTCGCGAGCGTCGGCATCAGGAAATTTTTCGGCAGCACGCCGACAATGAGATACGGCGCGCCGTCGAGCGGAATGGTTCGGCCCACCGCGCCGGGATCGCCGGCAAAGCGGCTGAGCCACAGTTGGTGGCTGATCATCGCGACACGAGGTCCGCCCGGCCGGTCCTCCTCGCGCGTGAAGGAGCGGCCCACGATCGGGCGCATCCCGAACAGGTCCAGAAAATTCGCTTCGACGCGCAGCACGTCCAGCCGCAGCGGCTCGCCTTCGGTGAGATCGGTCGGGATCGAGCCCGCCTGGAACGCGGCGAGATCCTCGAACGGTCCGTGGTTGTGGCGAAGCTGGATGTACGGCTCGGCCAGCAGGAATTCCGTCGTGTCGAGCGGCGCCATCATCCCGGCCGAGACCAGGCGATCTTCGTGTGTGTAGGGCAGAGCCCGGAACAGTACGCGATCGACGGCGCTGAACACCGCGGTGGCGGCTCCGATCCCGAGCGCCGCGGCCAGGATGGCGGCCAGCGCGAACCCAGGATTTCTCAGCAAGCCGCGGACGGCGTAGCGAGCGTCCTGCAACGTGGTTTCAAGCGCGGGAAGCATCGGCGGATTGGACACCGGCGACGGAGGAAAGGTTCCGGCTATCCTGGGCTTGGAATGCAGCGGATACATGTGATCTCGACCGGCGGGACCATCGAAAAGATCTATTCCGAACAGCGCGGGTCGGTGGAGAATCTGGGGAGCAAGATCGAGGCCTACCTCGGCCGGCTGCGGCTGCCGGATGCTGAGATCGACACGACGCGGCTGATGAATAAAGACAGCCTCGAGATGACGGACGCGGATCGGGCGCGTGTGCTGGAAGCTGTGCGGGAACGGCTCGACGCCCCGATCGTGATCACGCATGGGACCGACACGATGGTCGAGACAGGCTTGTATCTTCAGCGCGCGCTTGGGCGCCTTGATTTTCCGATCGTTCTGACTGGAGCGATGACGCCGCTCGGGTTCGAGTCGAGCGACGGGCTGCAAAACCTGACCGAGAGCTTTTTCGCGGCGCGTGTGCTCGGGCCGGGGATTTACATCGTCATGCACAACCAGGCTTTTCCGGTGGAGCGCGCGCGCAAGGACCGGGAGAAGGCCCGGTTCGTATTACTTGACTGAGTCAACTATTTAGTTGATACTACCTGCATGGACGGCTTCGTCGATGCGGTGCGCGCGTTCAATCGCTTTTACACCCGGCAGATCGGCTTACTGGGCAAGGCTTATCTGGCGAGCTCCTTTTCGCTGACCGAGGTGCGCGTGTTGTACGAGCTCGCGCATCGCGACCGGCTCTCGGCCACCGATCTGGCGCGCGATCTCGATCTCGATGCGGGCTATCTCAGCCGGATTCTGGTCGGTTTCGAAAAACGCGGGCTGATCGGGCGGCGCGTGTCGAAGGAAGACGGCAGGCAGAGCCATGTGCACCTGACGGCGAAGGGGCGCAAATCGATCGGTCCGCTGGAGACGCGGGCGGGGAAGCAGATCGAAGCGATGGCGGCGCATCTGACGGATCAGGATCGTGCCAACGTCGTCAACGCGATGCGCACGATCGAGCAGTCTCTGGGTGGCGCGCCGGAGTCGCCGTATGTGCTGCGGCCGCATCGGCCGGGAGACATGGGCTGGGTGATTCATCGCCATGGCGCGCTGTACTGGCGCGAGTACGGCTACGACGAGTCATTCGAGGCACTGGTCGCGGAAATCGCGGCAAAGTTTATCCGGAATTTCGATGCCCGGCGCGAGCGGTGCTGGATTGCGGAGCGCGACGGGGTGATGCTCGGGTCGGTGTTCCTGGTGAAGCAGTCGGAGGACGTGGCGAAGCTGCGGCTGTTGCTGGTCGAGCCCGCGGCGCGCGGATTGGGGCTCGGAAAACGGCTGGTCGAAGAATGCGTACGCTTCGCGCGCGAGGCCCGGTATAAGAAGATCGTGTTGTGGACGCAGCGCGAACTGACGGCGGCTCGGGCGATTTACGCCAAGGCCGGGTTCCGCTGTGTCGCAGAGGAGCCGAATCCTGCGTTCGGCACAGATTCGGTCGCC
>JAIQFJ010000214.1 GCA_020073325.1 Terriglobia bacterium
GCAGTGATTGCGGCGGAGCCGAAGGAGTTGACTGTCGTCCAGATCGTCGGGCCGATTCAACCCGAGGATCTGCGCGATCTGGGCGGACGGTTTGGGATTCCCAAAGTCGATCTGGGCAAGAAGAACGCGAAGGAGGATTAATGCGCATACTTCTCACGGGACTGCTTCTAACGGCGACGCTCAGCGCGGCAGATCGCGAGTTTCGCGACGTGGTGGATTCGATCTCGAATCACGTGCATGCGCGTCCGCTGCACATTCCGTTTTTCAGACTGGTCAATATGGTTACGTTTGTGGCGCGGCCGGCGGGCGCGCGGCATATCGATCTGGCGGTTTGGGAGAATCTCGATTGCCAGATGGGCGATGCGCGCGAACTGGCGGCATCGATCAAAGCGTCGGTGGGCGGGAACTGGAAGCCGTTCGTCCAGGCACGGGAGCGGGGAGAAGTGACGTTCGTCTACATGCGTCCGGAGGGCAACGACTGGCGGCTGTTGGTCGTTTCGGTCGAACGGCATGAGGCGACGGTAGTGCAGCTCCAGTTGAATGCGGACGGGCTGGAGCGCTGGGTGATGGTCCCACGTGAGGCCGCGCTGAGCCACAACCATCGTTAGCGAAATCCGTCACAAGCGCGCGCGGCGCGGTGCGTTATAGTGTTCGGATGAACGCTGCCGCAAAGTGGCCGAAGGTGTTGCCTCCGCTCAGCGCGGAGCAGCGCGCCATCAGCGACGATTTCATGCATCACTGGCATGAAGTCCTGCCGCAGCGCTTCGGGATCATCGAGACGTTCAATCACTCTTACGCGGTCAGGAACGCACCGGCCGCGTTTCGCCGCACGCTTGAGATCGGAGCGGGACGCGGCGAGCATCTTCGATACGAGGTCCTCACGCCGGAGCAGCGCCGGAACTATTACGCGCTCGAGTTGCGCTCGAATATGTGCGCCGCGATCCGGGAACGGTTCACCGACATCCAGGCGATCGAGGGCGATTGCCAGCAGCGCCTGGATTTTCCGGACGGATTTTTCGATCGCGTGCTCGCGGTTCACGTGCTGGAACATCTGCCGAATCTGCCCGCCGCGGTGGCCGAAGCGCACCGGCTTTGCGCCAAGGATGGAATTTTTTCGGTAGTGATTCCGTGCGAGGGCAGTCTGGCTTACAGCCTCGCCCGGAAAATTTCCGCTCAGCGGATCTTTGAGAAGCGCTACAAGCAGCCTTACCGCTGGTTCATCGAGCGCGAACATCTGAATCGTCCCGATGAAATTCTGGGAGAGCTCGAGAGATATTTCAAAGTCACCCGCGCACGCTATTTTCCGTTTCCGGTACCGCTGCAATTCTGCAATCTGGTGATCGGACTGACGTGCGTGCCGAAAAGCTGATCGCGACTACAGCGGAATGTTGCCGTGCTTTTTCTTCGGCATCGTGTCGACTTTCGTCTCCAGCATGCGAAGCGCGCGAATCACTTGGGGACGTGTCTGGCGCGGCTCGATCACGTCGTCGAGGAAACCGTGTTCGGCGGCGACGAACGGATTCGCAAACCGCTCGCGAAATTCCTCTGTCTTCGCCTGACGCAGCGCATTCTGATCGGCCGCGGCGGCGAGTTCGCGGCGATAAACGATATTGACGGCGCCCTCGGCGCCCATCACCGCGATCTCCGCGGTGGGCCACGCGAGGTTCACATCGGTGCGCAAATGCTTCGACCCCATGACGCAATAAGCTCCGCCATACGCTTTGCGCGTGATCACGGTAATCTTCGGGACCGTCGCTTCGGCGTACGCGTAGAGCAACTTCGCGCCGTGGCGGATGATGCCGCCGAATTCCTGAGCCGTGCCGGGCAGAAATCCAGGCACGTCTTCGAACGTCAGAATCGGAATATTAAACGCATCGCAGAAACGGACGAAACGCGCGCCCTTCGTCGACGAGTCGATATCGAGCACGCCTGCCAGATACGCGGGCTGATTCGCCACCACGCCGACCGGGCGGCCGGCCATGCGCGCGAATCCGATGACGATGTTGCGCGCCCAATGCTCGTGCACTTCGAAAAAATCGCCGTTGTCGACCACGCGATGAATGACGTCTTTGATGTCGTAAGGCTGATTCGACGCGGCCGGAACCAGCGTGTCGAGCGAAGCATCTTCGCGGCCGGCGGGATCGCCGGTCTCGCGAATCGGCGGATCCTCGCGGTTATTTTGCGGCAGATAGCTGAGCAATTCGCGGATCATGCGCAGGCACTCCGCGTCGTCGTGCGAGAGAAAATGCGCGACGCCGCTGACCGAGTTGTGCGTCATCGCGCCGCCCAATTTTTCCTTGGTCACGTCTTCATGCGTCACGGTCTTGATCACATCGGGACCGGTGACGAACATGTAGCTGGTCTTGTCGACCATGAACGTAAAGTCGGTGATCGCGGGCGAATAGACGGCTCCGCCGGCGCAGGGGCCCATGATCGCGGAGATCTGCGGGATCACGCCGCTCGAGAGCGTGTTCCGCAGAAAAATATCCGCGTAGCCGCCGAGCGAAACCACGCCTTCCTGAATGCGGGCGCCGCCGGAGTCGTTCAAGCCGATGACGGGCGCGCCGGTTTTGAGCGCCAGATCCATGACCTTGACGATCTTCTTCGCGTTCATTTCCGACAGCGAACCGCCGAAGACCGTGAAATCCTGCGCGAACACGTAAGCAGGGCGGCCGTGGATCAAGCCGAAGCCGGTGACGAAGCCGTCGCCGTCGATCACCTGCTCCTCCATGCCGAAGTCGCGACAGCGATGGCGGACCAGCTTGTCCATTTCCTCGAACGTGCCTTCGTCGAGCAGCAGATCGATGCGCTCGCGCGCGGCGAGCTTGCCTTCCTTGTGCTGCCGCGCGCGGCGCTCTTCGCCTCCACCGGCTTCAGCAACGGCGTGGCGGCGGCGCAATTCTTCCAAGCGATCAGACATAAGAAACTAGGGTAGCGCGGCCGATATACTGACGTGATCCGACGAAATCTTCAAATCGTTCTGCTGGCGGCGGTTCTTTTCGTGCTGAACCATGCTGGGGTCATCTCGGGCGCCGTCGCGCCGCCGGCTGGATACCGGCCGTCGTGGGCGATTCATAATCTGGATATTCCGCAGTACCTGACGTGGATTAATGCGCTCAAAGCGTCGCGCGACCGTATCCTGCTGCCGGATTATCATGCGCCGTGGCAAACGGGTCCGGCGCTGTTTCAGCCGATGTTCTGGGTGATCGCGCGGATTCCGCTGCCGGCGATCGACGCGTACTACGTGTTTCAGTTCGCGCTTTACGTGGTCGCGTGTTTTGTACTTTTCTACGCGGCTTCGGTGTTTTGTTCAGGACGCGAACGGTGGTTCGCGCTGGCGGTCGCATTTCTTGCGCTGCCGATCCGGATGTACGGATGGATGATCGCGTCCGCGTTCGGATCGCTGAAGTGGAAGGCGCTGTTCGCGGCGGGGCTGATCGATTACGGCTACGACACTGCCGACGGCTTGTTTCGCGGAGGACTTTCCAATTCTCCGACACTGACGATGGGGACGATCGTCGTGCTGCTGGCGATGACGTGGCTCGCGCGGTATCTGCAAACTTCGTCGCGAAAGTTCGTGGCCGCGATCTGCGCGCTGACATTCGTTTCCGCCCTGATGCATCCGTTCGAATTGTTCCTGATCATCGCGGCGTCGGCGGCTCCGCTGCTGCTGAGGCGGCGGATCTTCGAATGGGTCGCGATCGGCGTCTCGGGATTTCTGGGAGTGGTGCCGTTCGGAGTGCTGGCAGTCAAGCAGGCGTGGCTGCGCGACGCGGGCGGCTTGTCGCCATCGTCGTTTCATCCGCTGCTTCTTGCGGCCGATTTCGGACTGCCGTTCATCCTGATTGTCTATCTGCTGATGCTTCGATTTCGAATGCCGGCCGAAACAGACACCGTTTTGCGAAGCTGGTTTCTGGCGATGCCCGTGCTGTTCGTACTGCCGGGCGTGCCGTTTCCGCTGCATCTGCTGAACGGATTCGCGTACTGCATCGGGTTTCTAGTGGTGCGCCGCGTGGCGTGCGATAAACAGATTCGTCCACTGCTCGAACGCAACCCGCGCGCGGCTTGGGGAATTTTGGGATCGCTGGGAGCGGTGGCGCTCGCGGCGCTCGCCGTCTTTTACGCGCAGGTATGGGTCGATGGACGCAAGGCCGATCCGTTGTGGCTGCTGAGTTCGGTGGAACGAGCGGAACAGCCCGCGCTGATCGCGTGGGTGCGCGATCATTCGACGAACGATGCGCTGGTGTTCGCGCCGGTCGATGTCGCACCGTGGATCGCCACCATTCCGCGATCGACATTTGCGAGTCACGATCTGTTCAGCATTACGTACCCGCAGCAGCAAGAGCAGGTGGAGAAGATCCTGAAAGGCGAGGCTTCGTTAGCGGATCTGGTCAAAGAGTACGGCGTGCGCGTCGCGGTGGTTCCCGTCGCGAGCAAGGCGACGGCGCCGGAAGCGAACTGGCGCGCGAACATCGGGCCGTGGCGGATTTACGAATTTCCCGATGCGAAGATGAAGCCCTACCCGGGAATCGCGGTGCTGGACCCGTCGGCCAAGCTGTCCTTCCGATCGCGCCTGTTCGAATGGATCGCGACCCGGCGATGAGATTGCTTCACGTGCCGCAGACGACCATGTTTCGCACTGTTTTCTTCACCGCAGCCGTGCTCTGTTCGCTCACTGTGACGGGGCAACCTCAGCCGACGATTCAAACGAACGTGCCCTTGGTGCTGGTTCCGGTGACGGTGGCGGATCGCAAGGGCGCGCTGGTCGACGGACTGACGGTCGACGATTTCATCCTGAGCGACGAAGGCGTGCGGCAGAAAATTCATCTCGATACGTCGGACACGGTGCTGGCGCCGGTTTCGCTGGTGCTCGCGATTCAATGCAGCGACATTTCGTCGACGGCGCTGGCGAAAATCAATCGCGTCGGCGGGATGATACAGCCGCTGATCGCAGGCGCGCGCGGATCGGCGGCGGTGATCGCGTTCGACGACGAAATCCGCGTGATTCAGGAGTTCACTTCGGATTCGACCAAGATTCGATCCGCGGTGGAGCAGATTCACGGGCGCAGCATGACGGTCGGCAGGATGCTGGACGCGGTGGCGGAGTCGGCGACGATGCTCGGCGCGGAGCCGCAGAATCGCCGGCGGATTCTGATCGTGATCGGCGAGGCGCGCGATCGCGGCAGCAAGACAAAGCTCGAGCAGGCGATCGAGCAGGTGGAGCGAGCCGGCGTGGTGGTGTATCCGGCGACGTATTCGGCGTATTTGTCGCCATGGACGGCCAAGTCGCAGGACAATCCGCCGACGGGGGGAGGCCTCCTCACCGGGTTGTCGGATCTGCTGAAACTCGGCCAGACGAAAACGGCGGACGCGCTCGCGCGCGCTTCGGGCGGGACGCACTTTTCGTTTGAGACGCTGCGCGGCCTGGAGGCGTCGCTAACGAAGACCGGCGAGGAAATTCACGGGCAGTATTTGTTGAGTTTTGTGCCGGGGTCGTCGGACAATCAGGGTTTTCATCGACTCGAAGTGCTGGTGCCGTCGCGCGCGGAGGTGCTCATTAGGGCTCGCGCGGGGTATTGGCCGGGGAATTAGAGCCCGATTCAATCACGCCAATCAGCGGGCTTGAGGTGCGGATAGGTCTCGTATAGTTTCTCGAGTACCTCGCGCGAACTGTAGTCGGGGCCCTCCGACCGCGTCGCCGGCGCAAACACGCTCAATTCGTGCCTGGGACAAATGTACGACTGAATGGCCGCCTCTTCCAAGGCTTCTTCGTAATAGCTGATCTCGGTGCCGTGCTCCAACTCACCGTGGATGACGCTGAGGTCCCGGAGACCGCGAAAAATAAATGCGACTTTCTTGCGCGCCGGATTCTCGTAGGTCATCTCAGATTCGGCGCCGAGAGCCATCGCATACTGATACGCTTCCTCCGGCGAGTCCGCGCGAATCAGAACTACCACTTCGCGTCCTCGGGAACGAAACCCACGCTCTCTCGAAAACTACTCGAACAGGAACAGCGGAGTAACGGCCGCTGGAGCATCCTCGCCCGGCGCGCCGACCGGTTGTTCCTGAAGCTGGCGGCAATAGATTCCGCCTTCGCCCAGGTAAACTTCCAGTTCCGCGGGCCGCGGGAGCGAGCCTTGGATCAGCGCTTCGCTCAGCGGATCCTCGATGTATTTCTGCAATGCGCGGCGCAGCGGACGGGCGCCATAGCTGCGGTCGGTGCAGGTTTTTTCGAGGATGTACTTGGCGGCGTCCTGGCCCAGCTTGATCTTGATCTGCTTGTTTTCCAGATTCTTATTGATCTGGTCCGCCAGCAGGCTCATGATCTGCAGCAGGTCCTCATCGCTCAGCGACGTGAACAGGATGGTTTCGTCCAGGCGGTTGAGGAACTCGGGATTGAAGGCTTTCTTCACCTCGCTCATCACCTGGTCCTCGACCTTCTGGTTCCCAGCCGACGGCGCGGAGAAGCCCATCGGGCTGCGCTTCTCGAGGAACCGCGCGCCCAGGTTCGAGGTCATGATGATGATCGTGTTCTTGAAGTCCACCGTGTTGCCGAGGCCGTCGGTCAACTGGCCGTCTTCGAAGACTTGCAGCAGGATGTTGTAGATATCCGGATGCGCTTTTTCGATTTCGTCGAGCAGGATGATCGAATAAGGCGCGCGCTTCACGCGTTCCGTCAACTGGCCGCCCTCTTCGTAGCCGACGTAGCCCGGAGGCGATCCGATCAGTTTCGAAACCGAGTGCTTTTCCATGAACTCGGACATATCGAAACGGATCAGCGATTTTTCCGAACCGAACAGAAATTCGGCCAGCGCGCGGGCGACTTCGGTTTTGCCGACGCCCGTCGGTCCGAGGAACAGGAACGATCCGGCGGGGCGCTTCGGCGATTTCAGGCCTGCGCGCGAACGGCGGATGGCGCGAGCCAGGGCCGAGATCGCTTTCTCCTGGCTGATGACGCGTTTGTGCAGTTCTTCTTCGATGCGGAGAAGTTTTTGAACTTCCTCCTCTTTAATGGCGGTCATCGGGACGCCGGTCCAGCGTGCGACCACTTCTTCGATGTCGTCCTTGGTCACAACGCCGGTCGAGGTGTCGTCCAGGTTGTATTTCTCGCGGAGCTGGCGAAGATTTTCGCGCTCCTTGCGCTCTTCATCCGAATAGAAGCGCGCTTTTTCGAATTCGTGATTCGCGATCGCGTTCTCCATGCGGTGCACGATGAACTTGATGCGCTTCTGAATGTCGGCCACTTCACCGGGAAGCGTGGTCTGGCGGAGCTTTACGCGCGCGCCGGCTTCATCGATCAGATCGATGGCCTTGTCCGGAAGGAAGCGGTCCGGAATAAAGCGCGTCGAGGTGTAGACGGCGTTTTCGATCGATTCGTCGGTATACGCCACCGCGTGGAATTTCTCGTAACGTTCCTTGATGCCGAACAGGATGCGGATCGCGTCGGTCTCGTTCGGCGGCGGAACCTTGACGGCCTGGAAGCGGCGCTCGAGCGAGCGATCCTTTTCGATCGACTTGCGATATTCGGCCGGCGTCGTCGCGCCGATGCACTGAATTTCGCCGCGCGATAACGCGGGCTTCAGGATGTTGGCCGCATCGAGCGAACCTTCGGCGCTGCCGGCGCCGACCAGCGTGTGGAGCTCGTCTATAAATATGATGGCGTTCTGATTCTCCATCAGCTCTTTCATGATGGTTTTCAAACGCTCTTCGAACTGGCCGCGATACTTCGTACCCGCGACGATCAGCGACAGATCGAGCGCGAGGATGCGCTTATCGGCAAGGAAACTGGGCACGTCGCCGTCGGCGATGCGCTGGGCCAAGCCCTCGACGATCGCGGTCTTGCCGACGCCCGGCTCGCCGATGAGCACCGGGTTGTTCTTGGTGCGGCGGCACAGGATCTGCACCACGCGCTCCAGTTCGTAATCACGGCCGATGAGCGGATCGAGCAGGCCATCCATCGCGGCCTGAGTCAAGTCACGGCTAAACTCGCTGAGCAGAGAACTTTCTTTCGGGCGATTGGATGACATTTTTTCTGAACTCGACCGGGCGATCTCTTCGCGAACCTGGCTGAGGCGCAGGCCGCGTTCATGCAGGATGTCGGCGGCGAAGCATTTTTCCTCGCGGAGCAGGCCCAGCAGAAGATGCTCGGTTCCTATGTGCTTGTGATTCAGGCGTTCGGCCTCTTCGGCCCCGTAGGCGAGCACGCGCTTGCATTCGTGGCTCAACGGCAGGTCCACCGAGGTCGAGACTTTTTCGCGAAGCGTGGTGTGCGCTTCGATCTGTTTGCGGATCGATTCCACCGATGCGCTCGAACGCAGAAAACGGTTGGCGAGCGCCTTGTCTTCGCGGAGCAGGCCCAGCAGCAGGTGCTCGGTTTCGATGCACGGGCTGCCGAACTGGCTGGCCTCGTAACGGGCGAAAAAGATGACCCGGCGGGCCTTCTCGGTATAACGTTCAAACATATTCCTAACCTTCGCTTATCGCACTGCTAGAAGAATCGGAAGAAGACGGGACTTCCATCAGTTTAACGGCCTCCAGCCTGCCGCGCTCTAACTTCATAATACGATCCGCGCGCCGGGCAAACTGAAGATTGTGAGTTACATGAATCGAAGTGAGGGGCCGTTCGGAACGTTCTCGGGACCGATGCAGGTCCTCGATCAGACCCATGATCATCTCGCCCGTCCGGAAGTCCAGGCTGCCGGTAGGCTCGTCGGCGAGGAGCACACTGGGATTTCCCACCAGTGCGCGGGCCAGAACAACGCGCTGCTGCTCTCCGCCCGACAATTCCCCGGCGCGATGCGACGCACGGTTCCGCAATCCAACTTCATCCAACCTCGCTAGCGATACGGGCTCTGCTTTTTCTCTCGATTGACCCCGTACCAGCAGCGGCATCATCACATTTTCGAGCGCCGTAAACTCGGCGAGCAAACTGTGAATCTGCCATACAAATCCCAGCTCCCGGTTGCGGAACTCAGCGAGCCCGTTCTCGGAAAGCTGACAGATGTCATTCTGCCCGAAGTATATCGCACCGTGCGTCGGCCTGTCCAGACCGCCGAGCAGGTGCAGCAGCGTGCTCTTGCCGGCGCCCGATTCGCCCACCAGCGCTACTTTTTCGCCACTCGCGATTTCCAGATCCAAGCCGCTGAAAATGACCAGATCCGCGTCGCCGGAGCGATAACGTTTCTCCAGACACACCGCTTTGATCATGGCGTCTAACAGGCGATCATGCCCCCGATCACGATTCTAGCGAACCAGTGCAAGCGTCGTGAATCCGAATCACAACCTTCTTAAGTCGATGTCGTTTGCTGTCCAGTGGGGAAATCACAGATCGGTCAGAAGCAAGATTCTCCACGAATTCTTGTAACCAACTTGTCATTTTTTTGGAGGAAGGGAAATGTATCGTTTGAACCGCCATGCAATCGCGCTGTTCACCTGCGTGTTGTGCGTGCTGGTGTTGGGCTTCTATGAAGCCACACGCGCACAGCAGACAGGCACAGCCACGATTACTGTCGATAAGCAACAGCTTATCTTTTCCAACGTGCCTGCGGGAGGAGGCGGCGCCAACCAGGTGGTGAACGTCACCTCGAGCGCAGCCACTATCCTCACCGTGGACACGGCAAACTCCGCGCCGTGGCTTTCGGTGTCGCCCACCGGGTCGATCACCGCGATCGCCGGATCACCCACGCCGCTGCTGGTCACGGTGAACACAACGGGTCCGCCTACGCTGGGGCCGGGGACCTATGAGACGTCCTTCACCATTGCGCCGCAGAATAATCAGTCAAACCCGACGACCGTATTGGTCACTATGACGGTCGGCGGCCTGACTCTATTTACGGCGAGTCCCAACGTGCTGAACTTTTCGGCGCAGCCGGGCGCGGCACAAGGCAGTCCCGCCGCGATGCCCGTCACGATTTCCGCCAATGGACAAGCCCTCACCTACAACGTGACGGCGACCACTTATAACGGGCACAACTGGCTGATTCCCTTCACCTCTTCGGGCAGTACAGCCTTCGGCACATCGCCTACCGTTCCCCTTACCGTGGGCGTAAATCCAGCCGGGCTGACCTCGGGAACCTATTTTGGCGTCATCAACGTACAGAGCACCACGACGCCGGACTCCATTGCGATCGCGGTGGTCCTCACAGTGGGAAGCAATTCGAATCTCACGGTAACTCCGGTGACGCTCGAGCCCTTCCTTTATCAGGCGGGGTCGACGCTTACGAGTGCGCAGTTGACGCAGACCGTGACCCTGAACGGCTCCGGCTCATTTACGGCAAGTGTGACGCCCACAGTGAGCTGGCTGACGGTCACGCCGGCCAGCGGGACGTTTGGATCGAGCGGCGCGAGCGGCACGTCGGGAGCCTCGGGCGCCAGCGGGGCATCGGGAACTTCGGGCGCATCGGGAACGTCGGGCGCGAGCGGGACATCCGGCGCCTCAGGCACATCGGGCGCCAGCGGAGCTTCGGGGACATCAGGCGCTTCCGGAACATCGGGCGCCTCGGGAGTTTCGGGGGCCTCAGGAACCTCCGGTTCGTCCGGCGCTTCGGGAACCAGCGGGACTTCGGGAGCCTCGGGTGCATCCGGCGCCACCGGCGGCGCGGGGAATTCGATCACGATTACCGCGAATCCCACCGGCCTCGCCGTCGGCGTTTATACGACCACGTTGACGATCGGAATTTCGGGCCAACCCAACGTGACGACTCTTCCTGTGACGCTGGTGGTCACCAATAATCCCGTGCTGCATGTCGCGCCGACCGCGCTAACATTCAGCGGCCAGGGCAACGGCGGGCAGGCGCCTGCATCGCAATCGGTTCAGGTGACCGCGCTCGGAAGCGGAAATACAGTGCCGTTCACGGCGACCTCCGATTCGGAGTGGCTCACGGCGACCAGTTCCGGCTCAAGCGCGCCGGCCACGCTCACCGTAAAGGCGAATGCCTCGACTCTGGCGGCGGGAACCTATACCGGTGTCATCACCGTCCGTCCGAACAACGGCGATCAGTACGCGCTGACCATCACGGTGACGTTCACGGTCTCCTCGGGTCAAAACACCATCAGCGCGGGGCCGCCGGCTTTGCTGTTCAGCTATCAGACCAACCAGGCGCCTCCGCCCTCGCAGTTGGTGCAGATCCTGTCGAGCAATCCGTCCAGTGTGGTGAACTTCACAGTCTCCACGTTCACGGTCTCGACGGCGAACTGCCCGAACAACTGGTTGCAGGTTTCCAACGCGAGCGGCGCGTCGGGCACCTCAGGCGCATCCGGCGCGACGGGAACAACGGGCGCGACAGGAACGACCGGCGCATCGGG
>JAIQFJ010000215.1 GCA_020073325.1 Terriglobia bacterium
CTGGCCGCGCGGCCCAAGCCGATTCCGGTTGCCCCGTGACACCACGTCGTCTGGAAAACAGGACCGAGCTTGGTGACGGGGAATCTCAGGTCGGGCCAGTTGCCCCGATCCTTCGAAAACACCGCAGACTCATACGCGCGAGCCTCGGAGGCCGCGTCGCGAAACTCAGCCATCGCCGTCGCTCTGCTGAGCCGCTCGAGCGCATAGGCGATTCCCGCCGCGCCGTGCGAAAATCCGGTCAGCAATTCGCCGTTGAGCGTCCGACACGCGCGGACCCTGCGGACTCGCCGCGCGATTTTCGAGTAGATGCCGTCCGCAGGCGATCGCTTGATCGAGCAGCCATGGCTCGCGGCCTTCGCATTCGTCGTGCAGCACTAGCAGCGCCACCAGCGCGCCCGCCGATCCGCCAAGCAGATCGAAATGACGATCTTCCGCGATCCGCTCCAAGGTGATCAGCCGCGCCGCGCGCAACGCGTCGTCGAGCAGTGACGCCGCGCCGAGCCCCGCGCCGATTCCCGCCTCGAACAACGCCCGGATCGATGCGGGTTCTTCCAGATAATGCGCCGCCGTTTTGAATGCCGACAGCGCCAACTCGCGATAACCCCCATCGGGATTGATCGTATCCACCGCAGCGAGGAACAGCGCGGTCCCCGTAACGCCGTCATACAGGCGAGCCATCATCGGCTGCAGTTGCCACCGCTGCGCTTCCGCGAAATACGCGAGCGAAACCCAGGTGGCGCTGCCGTCGGGCGAAACGATCGCGGTCTTGCGGATTTCTTCGGCGATCGCGATCACTTCCGCCAGCAATTCTTCGCTCGCTGGAATTTTCGGAGCTTCGCCGTCGTCGAGCGATTCGACGCGGAGCGAATGTAGCTCACCTGCAGTTCCATGTCGCGGTCACTGAGCTTCGCAAATCGGTCGCGCAGAAGATCGAAACCGGGCTCGGCGAAAAATCCAGCCAGCGATTGCTTCTCATCGATGCGGAGCGCCGTGGAATCGGCGGATGCGCCGAACAACGGAATATCGGCCTGCAGCAGCGGTTCCAGTTCGGCATGCAGCAGCGGCCGGCACAGGACGTCCACCTGAATGCTGGTGTCCATGCCATCGCGAAGATAGTTCGGCACCAGATACGTGTTCATCACCGCCGTGTAGATTTTCGTGTGGCGATAAATGAATCGCAGGGGCAGATCCCGCATGCGCGCGAACGGCCCGTCTTCGGCGAACAGCGCCTCCCGACGATCGGCCAGGAAGCGATACATGCCGCGGAATCCGTCGACAATCTGTTCGGTATAGTTCGCGGGAATCCGCTGTTCCCCATTCAGCCAGACCAGGTTCAGATGGGCTTCGTATGCAGCGCCTGCCGCTTCAACTGCATCGCGTCCGTGTTGATGTGCTGCCAGACCTTTCGATGAAAACTGGTCCGCTGACCTTCAACGCCGCCCAGACCGCTGATGTCGTAACTTTCGCCGTTCTGCCCGAACTCCCAGCGCGGCAGCATCGCCGTGCGAAACACGGAGTCCCAATAGAACACGCGATTCGCCACCGTCGACGCGTCTTCTTCGCCGCTCTCTTCGAGCATTGCGACGCGCGGCTGCAGGATCGTCTCCATATCGATCAGCACCGGATACTCGCCCGAGGCGATCAGGTTTTCGTGATGACAATCGCTGGCTTCGAGCGCATACATCAGGCACAACAGGATGCCCGCGCGCTGATAGTAGCGCTCAACTTCGCTTTCGCTCAGGCAAGGCAGGTTCTCGACGATCTCCACCCACCCGTGCGTCGCGCGATACACGCCGGAAAAAATCCGGAACGGCAGCGGCACTCCGTGAAGATTGCACCAGTCGAGCAGCTCGTAATATTTCTTTTCCGAATCGAGATTTTTCGGTTTATAGATACAGCGCGCGCCGTTTTCGAACCGCAGCCGGACCGACGTGACACCGTTGTTGTGGCGATCCGACAAACCTGGAATCGCTTCGTCGATTCGTCCCACGGCGCCGAATTTCGAGGCGAGTTCCGCACGATCCTGATCGAGCCGCGAAAGAAACTCCACGACAAACGCGATCCACAGGTCCGTAATGCGCGCCACCAGACGCGCGAGCGCGGCATATTCCTCGAAAAACGTCAGCAGTCCGCCACTGAATAGATAGGACACGAAGCCGTCGAACAACTTCGTGCTGGCTTCCTGGCCCGCCATGACCCAGGTCGCTCCTAAAACCGATCCCGATTGGCGGACGGCTTTATAGACCGAGAAATCCAGAGGGAGCGTTTCCGCCGACACCGCACACAGCCACTGCAGCAGATGCCGTTCGAGCATCGCGCGCGCTTCATCCGAAAACGACGCTTCCCATTGCGGAGTCGATTGCCGGACGCGATCCGATGCGTGCACGACGAACGGGATCATCACGCGCTCAAAGGAGTACGGCTCGGCTGAATCCAGAAATTTGCATTGCGCCGGAATCGAGTCGTATCCCGCCAGCGCCGCAGCAAGCGTCGCGGTCCACGCCGGCAATTCCGTATCCGATCCGCGAGGCGTACTCCGGTGGCGATCGCCCGGGCCCGATCCGCAGTCAGGCCGTCCCAGGCAAGCCGCCGCTCGAACTGCTCTTCGTTGCCGACCGACGCATTGCGCCTCCAGCGCGTCATTCTTTGCGCAACCAGGCTTTCCTCGTTTGTATGCAGTTCGCGCGGAACAAATCGCGGCCCGATCCGCTCAAGAAGACACGCCGACTTTTCGACGATCCCGACAAGGGATTCCCTGGAAACGTTCATCACAACAACTTTCTGCTTCCCATCGTCTTCGACACGCGCGTAAGATACGGCTGCAATCTGCGGCGGACCAGGTTCAGCATCAGCCGGTTGTCCATCCGAACGTCCCAGATCCCGGCTTCTTCTTCCTCGTTGGTGTCGTTCGGATGCCGCCGGATCGCCTCCGCCAGCAGCGCAAGGCCGATGCCCGATTTCTCGAGCCCAGGCCGCATCGCGAGCTTCGTGTAGCGCAGCAGGCTGCGCGCAATGCGATGCGTCACCACGCATCCCGCAAGACCTCCGCCGATCCGCACGCCGAGGCTATTGGCCGGCTCGAATCCTTCCGACGAATCGAACGCGGCGCGGCCGGCTCTCGGAACTTCTTCCCAAGGCACAACATCAAGGGATGCCGCCGTCTGTACCCACGACGCCTTCTTCACCGGCGCGATCGGCGCACGGCAGACCAGCATCCGCTCCACCGGAGTTTCCCAATTCCTCGCACGCAGGATTTTTTCCACCGCCTCGGTGGAGGGGTTTTCCGTCATGTAGGTACACGTCGCGGCACGCGCGCCTGCCGCGGACAATTCCTCTTCCAATCGCGCGAGCAGCGCACGTCCGATGCCCTGCCGCCGGTGCGCGTCGCGCACAGCGATCGAAAGAACGTCGCCATCGATCCGCGCCAGCCCCAGCCCCGCGGCCGCGCCGCCAACGGACGCCGACACCGCGATGATGCTTTCGGCGGAGTGCAACGCGGCGCGATACGACGGAAACGTGAGATCCGCGTAGCGGCCAGTGTGCTCCGGCTGGAGAAGGCCGATCAATTCTGCCTCAGCCGCCGCAGCATCATGTCGAAGCGCGCCGCGGCGAGCGGCACGTTGTCCATGAAATCGTCTTCAACTCATCCGACGCGTCCTGACTCGTCGCGCCTTAGCCGAGCCGTCCCGTCGTGGTGCGCAGGCGATCCGCCAGGAAAAACGCGATCGCCTTGTAGAACCGCAGCCCGAACGACGGATCGCGCTGAATCTTCGCGCCGAGTTTTTCGCGCGAAATCGCGAGCACGGTGCACATCGTTCGACGCCGTCACCGACGCGTTGGGCGGACGCGAATCGACAAACGAAATCTCGCCGACGATCTCGCCCGAATCGAGCACGGCAACCTGCTGGCCGGAGCCGAGCGAGACAACCAGGCGCCCGTCGAGCAGAATGTATAGCCACTCGATCGGCTGGCCTTCGCGAATCAGCACCGTTTTCGGCGCGACGCGGCGCGATTCGCCGTATTCGATTCAGCCACTCCACAGCATCAGCGACTTTCTCATTGGCGTCTCCTAGTAGCTCGCCGACCAGCGCTCTTTGGCGGCGATCGTGGCGGGGAATTCTCTGCGCGCGGCTTCAACAATGCGGTCGAGCGCGGCGTCGTCGTGCAACGGGTCGTGATGGAACAGCGCGAGTTGCTTCACGCTGGCATCAGCGGCAACGCGTGTCGCTTCAAGCCACGTGCTGTGGCCCCAGCCGTGCCGCGCCGTGTATTCTTCCGGCGTGTACTGCGCGTCGTAGATCAATAAATCCGCGCCGCGCGCGTATTCACGAAGCCCCGCGTCGGTTTTCGCGTCGCCGTGTTCGTGATCGGTCGCGTAGACGATCACCGCGTCGGGCGATTCGATGCGATAACCGTGTGCGCCGTCGGGATGCGTCAGCCGAAACGGCCGGATGCGCAGTCCGTTCAGCTCGAACCCTTTTTTGTCCGCC
The DNA here is from genome assembly GCA_020073325.1 of Terriglobia bacterium. Lineage (GTDB taxonomy): Bacteria > Acidobacteriota > Terriglobia > Bryobacterales > Bryobacteraceae > Palsa-187. Next base: position 4,491 of record JAIQFJ010000215.1, read on the forward strand.
TGCAAATACCGGATGTCGGCCTGCACGGCCGGCATCTGGACCGGAAAATACGGCGGCCGCATCTGTTCCTGAAGAATCTGCTTCAGCCGATCGCGCGACTCGATCGAATGGAATCTCATCGCGCAGTTGGGGCGAAACAACGGCGCGAAAAACGGAATGCCCTGAATGTGGTCCCAATGAAAATGTGTGAGCAGCAGGTCGAGCTCAATCTTCGCGAGCCCCTGCGCATTCACCATATTTCCCAGCGCGCGGAGACCGCTGCCGCCGTCGAGCACCATCAGTGGCGAATCGCCGTAGCACAGCGACACGCATGACGTGTTACCGCCATAGCCGAGATTTTCGGCCACGGGCGTGGGAATGGAACCGCGCACGCCCCACAGCGTGATCTCGATCCGGCGCTTTTCAGGCATGCTCCTCCACGTAGGCCGATACGGCCAATTCCTCTAGCGTAAATCGTTTCGCCGCCTTCGCCAATGGACCCCGGATTTCAAGGCTCCGCTGATGGGCAGCGCGGTTTATGCGAACCGGAACGCGGCGATTCGATCCACGGGATGATTTGCTCGAAACCATCGGCTACTCCTCGCAGGAGCCGCACACCCAGACGTATCCTTCTCCGCTGCAGCATTTCTATTCCGACAAGGCCGACTTCGTCGCGTTCATCGGAAACCTGAAACGTCGCATCTCATGTCGGAAATGGCGCACGGGTTCAAGGCCGTCACCAATTTCCCGTTCCACTCCGCGAGCCTGCCCTCCTGGATTCGCGGTGTCAGCGCCTCCGGCCATTGGTCGTTCTGGGAACACGAATAACCGGCCGTGATGGTCGCGATACCGCGAACTTCCGCTACCGGCAATTCCGCGCGATCGTCGTCCAGAGTTCAGCGCACCGGCTGAATGGAAATTTTTCCGTCCTCTTCCCAAGCCGCCAGCACGCGTCCGTCGGCCAGCGCGACGATGGTCGGAAATGCGCCGGAAGCCGCCAGTGTCACCGGAGCTTTTCCCGCCGTCGCTGCCTGAATGCCCGAAGGCGACGACCAGATCGCGTAGACGCCGCGCGCATCGCCCGCGATGCCGACATCCATCCCCGATCCGAGGCGCGTTTCCGCGCCGCCGGGAGACGCCAGAAACAGATCGTGCTCCCGGCGCCACGCGGTCACGATGCGATCCCCGGAAATCGCGATTCCGCCGCCATCCATCGGGCAGGCGTTCAGTTTCCAGCTTCCCGTCCCGAGCTTTTCCGCCTTCGAAAATTTCACGCCGTCCGCCGAGCGCGCCAGGTACAGATCGCGATTCCCGCCGAGCGCATTGCGCCACATCACCACAATTTGTCCCTTGGAATCGATCCCGACCGAAGGATGGCAACACTCGCAGATCGTCCCGTCCGGCGATTCGTAGATCAGAACATTTTTCGACCACGTGATGCCGTTCGTCGATGACGCTCCGTAAAGCCTGGTCCCGTGCCCGCTGCGTTTGTCGAGCCACGCCGCGAAAATTTTTCCATGTCCGTCCGAGCCGAGCGCGTGCAGCCCTTCATTCGCCGCCGCCGGAACATCGTTCACGAGCGCTCCGTCGGACCAGGTTTTTCCGCCGTCGGTTGAATGCCACGACACGAGATCGCCGCCCGGGGAACGCGCCGGCACGTGCAATCCGGCGGCAACCGGCGGTCCCATCACCGCCGTGATCACGATCGAGTTGCCCATCGCGGCGATTCTCGGGCCGCGGTGCCTTCCCAACATCAAAGAACCCGCTTCGGCGACCTTCACCGGCGCCGAAAACGTGCTCCCGCCATCGGGCGAAGCGCTGTAATAGATTGCGTTGCCCGCTCCGAATGCGACTCCTACGGAAGATCCGTTCGCGGCAAGCTGCGGCTGACGCGCGGGAGCGCCGGGAGCGATCGGTCCCAGGTGGACCGCAAGCAGTAGAACCAGAGGCGACACTTTTCAGTATACCGGCGGCTAGTAAGATGTCGCGGTGATTTTGAAAGCGGCGCTATCCACTCGCTGGCGCTCGTGGTTCTGTGGTCTGCCCTGCAACTCCCTAGCTGAGCACTGAACCGCGAACGCGAGTGAGCGGGCCGTTCGCTTTCGAAAATCGTCTGAACATCTTGCTAGTGGAATGAATGCTCCCGACTTTGCGTGCGCAGGAACTGCGGATCGCTCCAATCCCAATTCCGCTCCGGATGCATGTCGACATTGGCCGGATCGATATTCCAGCGATACACCGCGCTCGACCAGCCTCCGCGCAGATGAATCGCCGCGCCAATCAGCACCAGCGCCAGAAACGCGGCGCGGCCCGCCGCACGCATCCGGTCCCAATCGGCGAAGTAAGGAATCAGGAACAGCGTGAAGATGGGAGTCATGTCGGTGAAAAAACGAGGACCGTAGCAGTGTCCGCCCCACCAGCTCGAGATATAGGCCGCCACTACCAGCCAGTGCAGCAGCGCGAGCGACGCAAGCCATGGCGATAGCGGCGTGTTCCACTCGCGCCGGATCATGCTCCAGATTGACAGCAGAAAAACCGGCGTGTAAATCAGCAGCCCGCGCGACGGACTCACCAGATCGCCCGCCAGCCCCAGCCCCCAGCGCGGCCAGTAGTGCGGGAAAAATCCCTTGAGATCGGAATGATAGTAGGGCGAAAACATCTGGTGATAGACCGAAAAATTGTACGCGAGAAAAATCGCCGCCACCGGCGCGGCCGCCAGCAAATAGGGCAGCAGATATTTCCGATGCCTTACGGCGACGTACGCGGTGAAGATCACGACAAACAGCGAATCGGTGGGCCGCACGGTGAACGCGAGCGCGACCGGAAGTCCCGCCCATGCCGCCAGCCTGGGACGCTGCTCGGCCCGCAGCAGCAGGTAGATGATGATCGCCAGCAGCAACACTGAGGGCGTGTGCTGCCACATGCCTCTCCCCGCCGTGCTGTAAGCCGACGTGCCCAGCGCAAACAGCAGCGCCAGCCAGACGGCCCGGTTTCTTTGCAAAAACATCCCTCCGATCCAGAAGATTACGACGGCGGCAGCGGCCAGGAAGGCCGACGCAACCTCCATCTCGATCACCGCGTGGGCTTTATCGAAGTCGGCATCGAAGAATCCCTGGAGATTCGGATCGCTGCTATGAAATCGCCCGATCGCGGGATGCAGCGCGTGCATCACCCCAACGGCGGCGACGATCAGCGGCGTGGAAAGAAACGGCCCCCCGATCGGATAGCTGTTGTACCAGTGTCCCTTGCAGGTATCGGCCTTCAACACCTCGACGTTTCCCCTGGCGTCGACGCACTCGAGCGCGTACCAGTGGGTCTCGCGCATGGCGTCTTTGTACTCATCGAGATTGGTGTCGTGATCGCGCCACAGGCTCATGGCGATGTAGACGGTCCAACGCGAATCGAACGACGTCCCGACGCGGCTCAGGCCGGAAAAAAGATAAACGCCCAGAAACAGCAGCAGCGCGATCTTTCGATTGGATCCGTGAAGCATTACGCCTGAAACTGCCGGAAGAAATCCGCGAAGGATTGGGTCATGTAAGCGAGCATTTCGGCGGTCAAACCGGGGTAGACGCCTACCCAGAACGTGTTAGTCATGATGATGTCGCTGTTGTGCAGGTCGCCGGCGACGCGATGCGGAATGTTTTGATAGGCGGGCTGCCGCAGCAGGTTTCCGCCGAACAGCAGCCGTGTGCCGATCTTTTTCTCCTCCAGATGCCGGATCAGCGCGTCGCGCTGGAACGGGCCGTGTTCGCGCACCGTCAGCGCGAAGCCGAACCACGCCGGATCGCTTTCCGGAGTGGGGCGCGGCAGGATCAGAAACTCTTCAAACTGCCGCAGCCCGTCGTATAAGGTTTGCCAGTTTCTCCTCCGCGCTTCGGCGAAAGCGGGAAGCTTCTTCAACTGCGAGACGCCAACCGCGGCCTGCATGTCCGTCAGCTTCAGGTTGTAGCCGATGTGCGAATAGATGTATTTGTGGTCGTATCCATGCGGCAGCTCGCCGAGCTGCCAGTCAAAGCGTTTTCCGCACGTGTTGGCGAAACCCGGAGCGCACCAGCAGTCGCGGCCCCAGTCGCGGAACGATTCCACCAGGACCCGCAGCCGCGGCTGCGCCGTCAGCACACAACCTCCTTCGCCCATGGTGATGTGATGCGCCGGATAAAAACTGACCGACGCAAGATCGCCGAATGTTCCCGTGAATTTGCCGCGATACGTCGAGCTGAGCGCGTCGCTGTTGTCCTCGATCAGCCACAGCCCGCGGCGTTTCGCGACTTCAGTCACCGCGCCGAGATCGAACGGATTCCCCAGCGTATGCGCGATCATGATCGCCCTGGTTCGCGGACCGATGGCGCTCTCCAGATGCGCGGCGTCCACGTTGTACGTTCCCAGTTCGACGTCGAGAAAAACGGGAACGAGGCCGTTCTGGAGAATCGGATTGACGGTGGTCGGAAACCCGGCCGCGACCGTGATCACTTCGTCGCCGGGAATCAGTCTCCGGTCGAGCTTCGGCGACGTCAAGGCCGAGAGCGCGAGCAGGTTCGCCGACGAGCCGGAATTGCACAGAATCGCTTCGCGCACGTCGAGAAACCGGGCCAGATCGCGCTCGAATTTTTCGGCGAAGCGTCCCGAGGTGAGCCAGAAATCGAGCGAGGCGTCGACCAAGTGCCGCAAGTCGTCCGCATCGAATACGCGGCCGGACACGGGCACCGGCGTTTCGCCGGGGATAAACTCGCGCGGCGGAAAGGCCTGTTCGTAATAGGAGCCGACGTCGCGCAGAATCCGCTCGCGCATTGGATCTTCACTCATGCGGGTTTCCCGGCGCGCTGGCGATACCAGGCGATCGTGCGGTCGAGGCCGGCATCGAGATCGACGCGCGGCTCCCACTCGAGCATGCGCCTTGCCTTTTCGATCCGGCAATACAGCTTGCGAATATCGCCGGCCGATGCGGAAATCGCACCGATCCGCAACCGGCCCGACCCGATCTTCGCCACGGCGCGTTCGGCGACCTCGCGCAGAGTGTACGCGCAACCGCTTCCGATGTTGACGATCTCCCCGGATGCGGCCGGCGCTTCCGCCGCGCACAGCAGGGCATCGACGGCGTCGTCGACGTAGAGCAGATCCCACGGCTGATCGCCCGACGTCATTTCAAATTCGCCGCCCTCGAGACATCGCACGATCAGCGCGGGAAGAAAAAACTCCTCGCTGCGCCCCGGACCGTACACGGCGGCGAATCGCAACGTGATCACAAGGAATGAAAGCTGCGATTGAAGAGCGGACAGGAGCACCGTCGTCGCGGCCTGGCTGGCTCCGTAGGCGGAAACAGGGAGTTCGCGCGCGCTCTCATCGAACGGAACCGGGGCGTCGCCGTATTCGGCAAGACCACCGGCGCGAATGAAACGGCCGGGAGGCTTCGGCGCCCTGTGCAGCGCGCGCAGCAGGTTCAGCGTTCCCAAAAGATTCACGTCGATGCTGGCGTCGAGCTCCGAAAATCCGCGGCTCCAGCGGCGGCCCGACGTGTCGCCCGCCAGATGAAACACGATCTCCGGAGCAACGGCGTCGACGGTTCGCGTCACCGAATCGAAATCCGTGACGTCGCCTCGCCACAGCGTGATTTCCGAGGCGGCGTCCTGAATGCGAAAGAGATCGCTCGACTTGCGCGCGAAAACGTGCACGTCGTTTCCCGCGTCGATCAATCGACGCACCAGGTGCGACCCGATGAATCCCGTCCCGCCGGTGACCAGAACACGCATCGCGAATTAACCGATCACCTCCGGCTTGGGGATCGGAAGAATGAACTTGCCGCCCCGCTCGGCGAACGCGCTTTGCTGGCGCATGATTTCCTCGGCGAAATTCCAGGCGAGCACCAAAAGATAATCCGGCGGGTCCGCCGCGAGCTTTTCGGGACCGGCGATCGGAATCCGCATTCCCGGCGAGTACAGGCCATGCTTGAGCGGATTTCGATCCACCAGATAGTCGAGCCGGTCCGGTCCGATCCGGCAATAATTCAGCAGCGTGTTCCCTTTCGCGGGAGCGCCGTATCCGGCGACTCGCTTTCCCCCGCGCTTTAAGGCGTCGAGCAGGCTGAGCAACTCCTCGCGAATGCTTCGCGCCGCCCGGGCCGCGACCTCATAGGTGTGCGCGTCGAACAACTTCGCGGCGTTTTCACGAGCCAGCCATTGCTCGACCACCGCGCTCATTCCTCCGCCCTCGCGGCGCGCATAGACCCGCATCGAACCGCCGTGGACGTCCAATTCCTCGATATCGAAAATCGACATACCGAAGAAACGGTACAGTTCCGCGAGCGATTTGACGCTGAACACGGAAAGATGCTCGTGATAAATCGTGTCGAATTCGTTCTTCTGAACGAAACTCAGGGCCTGCGGCGCTTCGACCACGAAAACTCCATCCGGCGCGAGCAGCGTGTCGATCCCCTTCATGAACCCGTGCAGATCGTCGACGTGATTCAGCGTGTTGGTGGTGACGATCACCTTCGCGGGTCCATGCTCGGCGAGCACGTACGCCGCCGTTTCGGGACTGAAGTAGCGCGTCACGACGCTGAGTCCCTTCTGGCGGGCCAGCTCGGCGATGTTCGCCGCCGGATCGATCCCCAGAGTGCGGATCCCCATCTGGTGCGCGGCGCTCAGAAAAAGTCCGTCGTTGCATCCGATATCGACCAGCAACGATTTCCCCTCGCCCAGGAAGCGCTCGCGGATCCCGGCGGCGAACTGTCCGAAGTGCCGGTGCATGGTATCGGAAGCGGAGGGAATGTAG
>JAIQFJ010000216.1 GCA_020073325.1 Terriglobia bacterium
CTCGGCAAAGACCACAAAGGAATCTACGGGTTTTTCGGGTGAGCCGTTTCCCAAGAAGTGCGCATCGCTATGAGGAAGAATTACGATGTCCCCTGCGCTCAACTCTTCTCGCTTCCCGTCGGGCAGCCGGGCATAGGCGCGTCCTTCGGTCAAGAAGTGAAAAATGATCAGGCGGCCCGGCTCGGAAGCTCCGGCTTGGGCGGTCCCCAGCAAAGGAGCCAGCAAAGCGGCCGCGGAGGCGGAAGGGGCGGAGCGAAAACACCAAGGCGCCGAGAACTCTCCATTGAAAAACAGCGCACCCCGTAGCTTCACGGTGCGCAGAACTTCAGAGAGCACATCCATTTTTCTAGTCTCGCGCAACTGGGCGGCTGCGCAAAGAATGCGGGCCGCTCGATCAAGTATGCGCGGGGCCATCGACCGCATAGTGGAACAGGAAGGAGACATTCATGAGCACCACAGCAGTAGGCACGACACAGGCGAACGAGGTTCTGGAGCTGAAAAAGCGGCTCAAAGCGACTTGGATGACCAGGAACTACGACCTGTTTGCGCGCTTTATGGAAAAGGATTCGGAGCCGTTCTTCCGGCGCCTTGGACGCCGCGAAGGAGCGATCGATGTGCAGATCAATCCATGAGCAGCGTCGCCATTAGAGTGAGCGGAGGCGACTATCGCAATCTGGAAACGGAGGTCTTGGCCATGCTTTCGCGCGAGTGAACACGGCGGCCTCGGGCCCGGCATGGACACAAACGTGCCCCGATGAAATCAGGGCATTGCGGGCGGAAGCCCGCTCCACGTACGGTAACGTGGCACGCTAACGTTGTCTCTGCGACAGGCCCCTTGAGGCGTGAGCCGGAAGCGCCGTACAGAACGCCCTTCAATCCGCCTGTGGCCAACGCGACCATCGTTCATCGTGGAATTGAAAATTGAAGCGCGAAAGAAGACGGTGAAGCGGAGCGGACCGGCGTGGGTTCGCCTGTTACCGCTCACTATGCTGGAAAGTTTCTTGCCCGTCCTATTCAAAAACCTCCACGATGAGCAAGCATGTCCATTGACTGGGCTGTGCCTGATAGCAACGTGGCTCGCGCTCTGATTTGGCCTGGTGATGGCGTGGTCGCTGCAGCGCGAAGGACTGGTTCTGCACGCGTTTCTGAAACTTATCCGCACTGGCCCTCGAACAGCCGGCAGGGATAGAATCAAGACCGTCTATGAAACGTCGAGCCGCGTACGCACTTCTTGGCCTGCTGCTTTCTCTTTTTCCAGCGGCAGCGCAGGACCCCGCGGATCGTGCCGTGATCGAAGCCGAACAGGCGCGCGACGCCGGTGCGCCCACTCTGCTTGCTGCGATCCGGAACGGCGCTCCGCGGACGCAGATGCTCGCGGCAAGAGCCTTAGGGCGTCTCGAAAATCCAACGTATCGTGACGCACTGGTCCCTCTGCTGAACTCGCCCGATCCGCACGTGCGGAGAGCGGCCGCGGGCGCGCTGGCGCAGATGCGAGTCCCCAACGCCTGGACCCCGATTATTGCGGTGGAACGCGACGCATCCGTCCGCGCCGCGATCTTCGAGGCGATCGGCCGCGCGAAACCTCCGGCCGCCGACTCTGAATCGCTTCTCGCGGCGGGATTGAAAGATGCCGGTTCCGAAGCTCGCGCCGGTGCGGCCCGCGGACTCGAATCGCTCTTACGCCTCAATTCCAAACCGCCGCGCCATGTCGGCCCCGCGACGCTCACCGCGCTCCACCAGGCATTCGCCGCCTATCGCGGAGAGGAGATCCGCGAGCTGATCCTGCTCACGATGCACGCGGCGGGCGATCATGACTCAGCGACGTTGACGACTGCGCTCGCCGATCCGAGCGCCCAAGTCCGGCGGCTCGCGCTGATCGAGACGCGCCAATGGGTGCGCGATCCCTCGCCGCTGGTCCGGTACGAAGCTCTGCGCCTCGCGCCCACGTGCGATCGAGCGGCTACCGCGGTGAGCGACGCAAGCGATCATGTCGCGCTCCTTGCCGCGGATCTGCTCGGCACGCTCAAGTGCGAGGCCGCCCTGATCGAGCCTCTGATTTCAGCCGGACGATCCTGGCGCATGCGCGCGCACGCGCTGGTTGCTCTGGCGAACGCGGACCCCGCGAAGGCGCGTGGCCCGATCTCGGCGATGGCGGCGAATCCGACGTGGCAGGTGCGGACCTACGTCGCAAAAGCGGCGCGCATCGTGAACGACACTGCCGTGCTTGCCAAACTTTCGCGCGACGAAAATCCGAATGTCGCCATCGCGGCGATGACCACTGCTGACGATGCGACGCGCGCGCTTACCAGCGACCACTCGGGACTGATTCGCGCGGGCGCGGAACGCCTCAAGGATACGCCAGACTTGAAAGATCGCCTCCCGCAGCTCTTCGCGGCTTTCAACCGTCTGACCGCCGGCGGAGCGATGACGGTCCGCGATCCGCGCATGGCCGTGCTGGCGCGCATCGGTGAAATCGATAGCCGCAGCACCGGCGATCTGCTGCGCGAAGCCCTTCATGATCGCGATCCCGCCGTTGCTGCGCTCGCCGCGCGCATCCTCACGGCGCGAACCGGAGCGCCCGTCGCTCCGCAGACCACTCGCCTCCCGATCCCGACCCTGCCGCCGGCGGAATATATCCGCGGCCTAGAAGGCGCGAGCGCGCGCATCACGATGCAGGGGCTGGGTACGATCACGGTGGATCTGCAGACCGCCGAAGCTCCGGTCACGGCCGGCGTGTTTGCTCAATTGGCCGAGGCGGGGAAGTACAACGGACTCACGTTCCATCGCATCGTGCCGAATTTCGTCATTCAAGGCGGCAGTCCCGGGGCCGACGAGTACGATGCGCGATCGCACGAGTTCATGCGCGACGAAGCCGGCTTTGCGCGCAACGTGCGAGGCTCCATCGGAATCTCGACACGCGGGCGCGACACAGGCGACGCGCAGATTTATTTCAACCTGGTCGACAACTTCCGTCTCGACCGCGATTACACCGTGCTCGCCACGATTCGCGGCGGGTTGGACGTGATGGACCGGGTCCAGGAAGGCGATGTGATCGATCGAATTGAAATCGTTCGCCTCGCTCCCGCGGCCGGGCGGCGCAAGCAACAGTGATCCTGTAGACTAAGCCAATGGGCTCTCCTACCGGCAGTGTAGAGTGCCCCGCGTGTCATCACAGCAATGCACCGGGCGCCTCGCGCTGCGCTTCGTGCCATGCACTGCTCGCATCCTCCGACGCCACGATGACGCACGTCGACGTGAATCCCGGATGGTCCCGGGCGACGCGCGCCGAAGTGCCGGTCGCGCGCGGCGAACTGTCGCTTGAAGTCGGCAGCGTCATCGCCGGCCGCTACGAAATTCTGAAGCTGCTCGGCGAAGGCGGCATGGGAGCCGTCTACAAGGCGCGCGACAACGAAGTCGATCGCCTGATCGCGGTGAAGGTGATTCGTCCCGAGCTGGCCAGTCATTCGAGCGTCCTGCAGCGTTTCAAGCAGGAGCTGATTCTCGCCCGCAGCGTCACGCATCGCAACGTGATTCGGATTTACGACCTCGGCGTGGCCGAAGGCTGCCGCTTCATCACGATGGAGTTCGTCGAGGGGCGCGATCTTTCGAGCGTCCTCGAAGAACGCAAGCTCGGGCCGGAGGAAGCGGTGAAGGTCACACGGCAGATCTGTGCCGCGCTCGAAGTGGCGCACGCCGAAGGTGTCGTGCATCGCGACCTGAAGCCGCAAAACGTGATGCTCGAATCGAGCGGACGCGTGGTCGTGATGGATTTCGGACTGGCGCGGTCGATGGAAACGACGGGGCTGACGCAGGCCGGCGCGATCATGGGGACGCCCGCCTACATGTCGCCCGAGCAAGCCAAGGGCATGCCGGCCGACGAGCGGTCCGATATTTTTTCGGTCGGCATCATGATGTATCAAATGCTGACGGGCGTCGTGCCGTTCAAGGGCGATACGGCGCTGGCAAGCCTGCTGCTGCGCACGCAGGGTCCGCCGAAGCCGCCGATGGAAATCCAGCCGTCGATTCCGAAAGCGCTGAACGATATCGTACTAAAGGCGCTCGCGACCGATCCGGCGAATCGCTATCAGAAAGCCGCCGATTTCTCGAAGGATCTGCACGACTGGGAAGAAGGCACGCTGCATCAGGCGATCGTGACGCCGCCGATCCGCATGATGTCCGAGTCGACCGCGGGCAAATGGATCGCGATCGCGGTGGCCGCGATGGTGGTACTGGCGACGGCGATTTACGGCGGCTATCGTCTGCTGAATCGCACGCCTCCCGTGGTCGCGCCGATGACGGTGCTGATCGCGGATTTCAATAATCACACGGGCGACGAAGTTTTCACCGGAACGCTGGAGTCGACGCTCAAGCTGGCGCTCGAAGGTGCCTCGTTCATCGGCGCCTACGATCGAAGCAGAGTTCGCGAACTGGGACTGGATCCGATTTCCGGCAGCTTCGACGAGCCCGCGGCGGAAGCGATTGCGGCCAGCCAGGGACTGAACGTCGTCGTTTCCGGCTCGATCGATCGGCGCGGCACGGAGTATCAGCTCTCGTTGCGAGCAGTGCGGACCGTGACGGGCAAAGTTCTGGCGAACGTCGACGCGACCGCGCCGAACAAAGATCAGGTCCTGTTCGCCGTAACTAAGGTCGGCGCGGCGTTGAGAAAAGCGCTGGGCGACTCGACCTCGGAATCGGAGCAGCGCCTGTCGATGGAAACGCTTTCGTCGGCGAATCTCGAAGCGGTGCACGAATACGCGTCGGGGCTCGATACGTTGTCGGCGGGTAAGTTCGCCGACGCGCAGACGCATCTTTCGCGCGCGGTGGAGCTGGATCCAAACTTCGGCATGGCGTACACGATCATGGCGAGCGCCGCTCGCAACCAGGGTCATTTTCAGGACGCCGAACAATACATCCGCAACGCGATCAAGCTCACGGGCCGCATGACCGAACGTGAGCGCTACCGGACGCGCGCTTATCTTTACTTCCTGACGGGCGACTATCAGAACTGCACGGAAGAATATAGCTCGCTGCTCGATCGTTATCCCGCCGATACGGGCGCTTATACGAATCTGGGCGTGTGCCTGGCGCATCAGCACAATATTCCGAAGTCGCTCGACGTAGCCAGGCGCGCGGTCGCGCTGCTGCCCAAGCGCGCGATCTATCATTCGAATCTCGCGATGGACCTGGTCTATAGCGGAGATTTCGCCGGAGCCGTGAAAGAAGCGGGCGAGGCGATGAAGCTCGGCTATGTCAACGGGTATCTCATTGAAGCGTTCGCACGGCTCGGGCAGGAACAGCCGGACGCCGCCGCCGAGGCCTATCACAACCTCGAAAAGACGCTTCCCTCCGACGCCGCCACCGGTCTGGCGGACCTCGCCGTGTATGAAGGCCGTTATCAGGACGCGGCGAATATGCTCGAAAAAGGCGCGGAGCAGGATCTGTCGGGTCGCAGGCCTGACAAGGATGCGGCGGCGACGAAATATTGGATGCTCGCGCATGTCCAGCTTCTGCGGAAACAGAATCCCGCGGCCATGGCGGCGGCGAAGCTGGCCCTGGACAACAATCAGGGATTTCAGACTCGACTGGTCGCCGGCCAGGTCTACGTGGCGATCGGCGAAGAAGCGAAGGCGCGCGATCTGGCCAACGGTCTGGCCAACGAGCTGCAGGTCGAGCCGCAAGCCTACGCCAAACTGATCGACGGCGAGCTCGCCATGAAGCAAGGCGACGGCAAGGCTGCGGTCAAGTTGTTTACGGAAGCGAACAATCTGCTCGACACCTGGATGGGCCGCTTCGATCTGGGCCGGGCGTATCTGCAGATTGAACAATATCCCGACGCCGATTCGGAATTCGACCGCTGCATCAAACGTCGCGGCGAGGCGACGTCGCTGTTCCTCGACCTCTCCACTTACGGCTATTTCCCGCCCGTTTACTACTATCAGGGGCGCGCCCGCGAAGGCATGAAAACCGCCGGCTACGCGGATTCGTACAAGAAGTATCTCGCGATCCGCGGAAAATCGAGCGAAGACGCGCTCGCCGCGGACGCCAGGAAGCGAGAGTCCCAGTAGTACTAATCGATCTGTTCTGCCTAAACGCTATTGACGGAGTACGTTGCCGTCCCGCATACTGATCGCTACCTGCCGGAGTCATGTCAGCGCTCGGAGTGTGCGAACGCGCCGACGTGTCACGGTTTGTTCATGAAATTTGTCATGATTCGCCGGCCACGACGGGACGGAAATCAGCTCGATAGGAAACCGAAAATGAACAGAACTGGTCTTAGCGTTGTACTGCCTCTCACAGTGTTAGGGCTGCTTGCGCCGATGGCGCGGTCGGGCGATTCGCTGAGCTTTTTCAACAACTGGTTCGTCACTGGCGACTATTCAGTGGCCGGCGTCGGCCTGCGCGGGACCGGCGTCAACGGCTGGGCCACCGGCAAGATCCACATGACGGGTCTGCCCGACAAGGCGCAGCCGATCGCGGCTTTCCTCTATTGGTCGACCGTCGAGACCTCGACGACCCCCGGCTCGCGCGTCGGCTATTTTAACGGATACAAGATCCAAGGCGCGGTTCTCGGCGATCCGAATAATCCCAATCCTGCCTGCTGGAGTTCGGGCGGGACCAACGGACCGGCGGGCGCCACCGGAGAGGTCTATCGCGCCGACGTGCTGCGCTACCTGCCGGTGGATTCGAACAATATTCCGCAGGCCAACGGCTTTCATACGGTCAAGCTGCCGGACTCGGGCGGGGATGGAAACGGCAGCGGCCCGTACACCAACGGCGCGAGCCTGGTCGTGATTTACAAGATCCTGGTTCCCGGTTTGCCGGGGCTGGTGCCGCTGCGCGCGGTGGTGATTTACAACGGCGCATTCAGCATGGATAAGCACACGCCGGGATTTTCACAGAACGTGGCCGGATTCTATCAAGCCTCGCTGCTTGACGCGACGCGATTCACCGCGGTCGTTGCCAACGGGCAGCGGGGATTCTCTTCGCCGCTTTCGATCAATGGCAAGAACGTCGATACCGATCCGTTCGTCGGCGCGCAGGGATCGCGCTGGGACAATCCGAGCTACAACATCAATCTGGGGATCGGCGCGTCTTCGTTTACCGCGCAGGCGTCGGCGGGGAATAATCAGACGTGCGTGACTTTCGCCGCGCTGGTCGCAAGCGTCACCGTTCCCGACACCGACAACGACGGCCTACTCGACCTGTGGGAGACCAAGGGCCTGCATCGCAACACGCAGGTTTCTCCGGCGACCTTCGGCACCTGCTCGGACTACCCTTCGGAGCCGTGCGTGAATCTGCCGGCGATGGGCGCGAATCCCCTGCGGAAGGATATTTTCGTTCAGTTCGACTGGATGCACGGACGCGGCGACGGTACCGACGGCACGGATGGATCCGGCACGCACGATCATATTCCGCAGCTCGCGGCGCTCAGCTTGGTCGCGTCGACGTTTGCGAGTCACGGCGTAAATCTGCATTTCGACGTCGGCAATCATTATCAAGGCGCACAATCGGCGTGTGGCAATGCCCCGTGTTCGTTCATCATCGGCTCGAACTATGCCCAAGGCGGATCGGACATCGATGAATCGGCGCTGGTGTGCCAGGACACGCAGACGCACGTCTGCGATTATCACGTCCCGTATCCGGTGCTGAGTTTCGAATTCGGATTCGCGTCGGTTCGCGACGGCAATCATCTGCTGGGCATTCCTGCGCATTTCGCGCAGAATCGCAAAGATGTTTTCCATTACTCGCTGTTCGCGCACGCCCTGGCAGGTCCGTTCAACGCCAGCGGCCGTCCAGTCGATCCGTTCACGGGTGAGCCGACCACCACGCCGAAGAGCTATTCGGGAATCGCGCATCGGCCCGGCGGAGGCTTCATGGTGACGCTCGGATTGTGGCGCTCCGATATTCAGGCCAACGACCAGGTGGGCAGCGTGCAGGTGCAGGCGGGAACGCTGATGCACGAGCTCGGCCACAATCTCGGATTGGGACATGCTGGCCTCGCGACGCAGCCGAATTGCATGCCGAATTATCCGAGCGTCATGAATTATCTTTATCAGACGCGCGGACTGACGGATTCGTCGGGGAACGAACAGATCGATTATTCGAACGGCCTGCTGCTGCCGCTGTCGGAAAGATTGCTCACCACCAGCATCCCGATGGGCCTGCTGCCCGGTCTTCAAAAATATCGGGTCCGATATTATGGACCGCTGGGGCCGATGCAGCCTTCGACGCAGGCTTCGCAAGTTCATTGCGACGGCACGCCGATCAAGCCCGGCGAGGCGTTCGAAGTGCGGCTGGAAGGTCCGAACGTCTCGACTCCCGACTGGAGCAACGGCAACGTCCAGCCCGGGAAAATCAGCCCGCCGATCGACGTGAATTACGATGGCACCACGGGCCAGCTCTTCATCGACCAGCCGGATTGGGTCGCCCTGAATCTGCAGCAGATCGGAACCGGATATAGCTTCGGAGGATTATCGGTCGGCGCCTTCGCGACCGACGGTGGGGCTTTTGCAACCGATGGCGGCGCATTCGCGACCGATGCCGGAGCCCTGGCCACCGATGGCGGAGCCTTCGCGACCGACGGCGGCGCGTTCGCCACCGATGGCGGAGCCTTCGCGACCGACGGCGGCGCGTTCGCCACCGATGGCGGAGCCTTCGCGACGGACGGCGGTGCGTTCGCGACCGATGCAGGCGAGCTCGACGAAAACACCGTGATTCTGTCGAGCGTCGATTCGCCGCCGGCTCCGACGGCGACGGCCACAATCAATTCGATCGTGTTGAACTGGACGCCGCCCGACACGGGAAACATCGCGAGCTACAACATTTATCGCTGCGCGGGCGCGAACTGCACTCCGGCCGCTCCGGCGTTCAAGAACGTCACCGGCGGAACCTCGACGCCGAGCTTCACCGACACGGTCAACGATTTCGTCCACGCGGGCGCGACCTGTCCCGCGATCGCCACCTGCTACAACACCACCTACGTTTACGTGATCACGTCGGTGGCGCTGGTGAACTCCAGTCTCGTCGAAAGCTTGTTCTCGAAGACCGCGACGGCGGAGGTCACGCACTTGTTCGTGATCGCGAATCCGCAGGCGCCGATCGTTTACGGCGCGTCGATTCCGACGCCTGCATTCACGGTTTACGGCGACGTCGCCGGTTCGCTCTCGAGCGGAGTCACCTGCGCGTACGTGCCCGCGAATCCGCGCAACGTCGGGCCCTACGCGATCGTCTGTTCCGGTCCCGCGAGCGCGTCGGCGACGGACGACGTCACTTATAATGCGGCGTACCTGACGAATACTCCGGGCTCGCTGACGATCAACGCGCGTCCCATCACGGTCACCGCAGCCGCGAGCACCAAGGTTTACGACGGCCTCCTGACATCGCCCGCGACTCCGACGATCACGTCGGGCAGCCTGGCCTACACCGACACGGTCACGTGGGCCGAGACTTACGACAACCGCAACGTCGGCACGACGCATATCATGACGCCGTCCGGCACGGTCAATGACGGCAACGGCGGCCACAATTACAACGTCACGTTCACCAACGCCTCGGGCGGGATCATCACGGTTCGTCCGATCACGGTGACTGCGGCGGCGAGCAGCAAATACTACGACGGCACGGTCGCTTCGACCGCGATTCCGGTCTTCACGCCGGGGCTCGGTTCGGGCGACACCGCAACATGGAGTGAGACTTACGACAACCCGAGCGCCGGCTCGACGCACGTCATGACGCCGTCGGGATCGGTGAGCGATGGCAACAGCGGCAACAACTACAACATCTCGTTCGCGACCATCTCGACCGGCGTGATTCTGCGCGCGCCGGCGTCGGTCACGCCGAATCCGAACGGCAAGACGTACGGCATGTCGGATCCGTCGCCGCTGACGACCGGGACTCTCGCCGGATTCCTCGCCGCCGACAACGTCACCGCGACGTACAGCCGCGCGCCCGGAAACGACGCCGGCTCTTATACGATCTCGGCGACGCTTGCGCCTGCCGGCGTGCTGAGCAATTACAACATCACCTACAACGCGGCGCTCTTCACGATTTCGCCGGCTCCGCAGACGGTCAACTTCGCGGCGCTGCCGAACCACTCCTTCGGTGTCGCCGACTTCAGCGTGACGGCGACCGCGAGTTCGGGCCTGCCGGTGACGTTCACTGCATCGGGCAACTGCACCGTGACCGCCGCGGGACTGGTGCACCTGACGTCGACAGGCAATTGCACGATTACCGCGTCGCAATCCGGCCTGGTCGGCGGCTTCCAGGATTTCGCGCCGGCGAGCATGAATCAATCCTTCACGATCACCGCAATCGACTTCACCACGCTCGTGCCGGTCGGCTCTCCGGCCGCGGTCGCGTCGGCAACCGCGACCACGGTCAACATGACTTCGTCGACCGGACAGACATCGGCGGTGTGGCTCCCCGCCAAGCAGACCGTCGGCAACGGATTCACGACGCAGTTCAGCTTCCAGATCACGGCGGGTTCGGCCTCGACCCTCGCCGACGGATTCGCGTTCGTGATCCAGAACAGTTCCTCGGGCACCAGCACGCTGGGAACGACGGGCGCGGGCGGCTATATCGGCTATCAGGGGATTCCCAACAGCCTCGCGATCGAGTTCGACACGTTCCACAACAATTGGGATCCGAATGCGAATCACGTGGCGATTCAGAGCAACGGCATGGCGGCGAATACGGCGGACCACAACGCCGCGACGCTGCACGTCGTGAATTCGACTCTCGCCACGACTCTTTCAAACGGCGCGGTCCACGCGGTGACGATCACCTATAACGGGACCAGCCATAATCTCGTCGTGATGCTCGATCAAACGCAGATTTTGACGACGCCCGTCGACCTCGCGACCCTCGGCCTCGATCCGGGCGGACTCGCACTGGTCGGTTTCACCGCGGCCACCGGTTCCGGCAGCGAGAACACGATCATCTCGAACTGGAGTTTTTCGGCCAACTAAAGACGCGCGTACGGGAGTGAGGCTCCTCGAAGTCTCACTCACGTGAAGGATCGCGTCGGCTGGCTGCATTTTCAGACGCGGTCTTCCCGGTGCCGATCATCGTCCGGTTCATTCCAACCACTTGCGGCATTCACG
The DNA here is from genome assembly GCA_020073325.1 of Terriglobia bacterium. GTDB lineage: Bacteria > Acidobacteriota > Terriglobia > Bryobacterales > Bryobacteraceae > Palsa-187. Next base: position 11,103 of record JAIQFJ010000216.1, read on the forward strand.
CCGGCTTGAATCATGCTTGAATCATGAGCGAGTGCACCGTCATCTGAGCTCTCTTGTCTTTCTTAGATCACCTGTGACAAGCTGGCGCCGAGTTTC
>JAIQFJ010000217.1 GCA_020073325.1 Terriglobia bacterium
ATAGACGTGCTCGAAAATGAACCGGAGAACTTCGTCGCGGGCGATGCCCTTGTTGGGTCGAGCGTCGGTCACTTACGCGCTTTATTATACGCCTGCTGATATGTTTGGTTCATGCGATTGTGCGCACTCGTCGGAGTTTTTGCCGTGGCTGCTTTCGCCGCGCCCAACCAGGGTCCTGGCGACGCACCCGATCTGAACCGTCAGGTTGCCGAACTGACGGCGCTGGTCCAGAAGCTGCAGCAGCGTGTCGAAGAATTGGAGAGCAGAGTCGGACCTCGCGCGACTCCCACGCAAACAACGCAGTCGCAGACATCAGCCGCACAGTCGCCTCCGCCATCCTCGCCCGATCCGCTCCGAGGTACCACCGTCAACGTTCTGGTCGACGGCTACTACGGCTACAACGCCAACAACCCGATCGGCCGCGTCAATCGCCTGCGCGCTTACGACATCTCGAGCAACGCGTTCAGCCTGAATCAGGCCGCTGTGATCGTCGAGAACGCGCCCGACCCCGACCATGGCAAACGATTCGGCCTGCGCCTCGACCTCCAATTCGGACAGGCTACCGCGACACTGCAAGGCAACGCCGCCAACGAACCGCGTCCCGATGTGTATCGCAATGTCTTTCAAGCCTACGGAACCTACGTCGCTCCGGTCGGCAACGGGCTCACGATCGATTTCGGAAAATGGGCGAGCGCGATCGGGATCGAGAACAACTACACGCAGGATCAGATGAATTACTCACGATCCTATTGGTTCAATTTTCTGCCGTTCTATCACATGGGCATCCGCATGAGCTATCCGCTCACGAAATCCGTGACCGCGAATTACTGGATCACCAACGGAACCCAGCAGACCGAGCCCTTCAATGGCTTCAAGGATCAGTTGTTCGGCCTGGCCCTTCAGCCCGCGAAGAATTTTTCCTGGACGATGAACTACTACCTGGGCCAGGAACATCCCAATGTCGTGTTCCTTCCCGGCTCCACCCAGCCCGATCTTCCGAACGAGCAGGGCCTGCCGTTCCTTCCGATCAGCCCCGCGCCGAAGGGCAAGCTGAATATTCTCGACACGTACGCGTCGTGGCAGGCTACCCGCCGTTTGACGGTCGGCGTCGAAGGCGATTACGTCATTGAGCGCCTCCAGACGACTTCCGCGCCGTCGCGGGTCACCGGCGGCGCCGGCTACGCGCGCTATCAACTCTCGCCGCGCGTGGCGATCGCGACGCGCTTCGAATATCTCAGCGACCACGGCGGCCTGTTCAGCGGAACGACGCAGGCGCTGAAGGAATCCACCGTGACGCTGGAACAGCGATTATTCGAAGGCTTCCTGATCCGCGAAGAATGGCGCCGCGACTTTTCGGATCACCCGTTCTTCTACACGGATACGGTCAACGTTCTCAAGAAAGAGCAGAACACCGCGACCGTCGGCGTCGTCTGGTGGTTCGGCGCGAAAAAGTCGCCCTGGTGACGATCGCGATCAAATGAAGTACGATTGCAGAATATGAAAAAGCACCTGATGGGAATTGCAATCGGCCTGCTTGCCGGCGCGCTCGGGATCAGTTTCGCGCAGAAGAAAAGCTCGCTGACCGCCGACGATTACATCGAGATCCAGCAGCTTTACGCTCAATACAACATGGCGATTGATTCGGGCGATGCCGAAGGCTACGCCGCGACGTTCACGCCCGACGGTGTCTTCAACAACTTCAACGGACACGACGCTCTGGTCGGTTTCATCGAGCGCTGGAAAGGCCAGATGAACGGCGGCAATATTCGCCACTGGAACACCAACCTCGCGATCAAGCCGTCGGCTGACGGTGCGAGCGGCGCGGTGTATCTCCTGCTGGTCGACGTAAGCAAGCGGCCCCCGGTGATCGCCAGCGCGGCGAAATATACAGACGAGCTGGTCAAGACTCCGCAAGGCTGGCGCTTCAAAAAGCGCGTCACCAAGGGCGAAGGCGCTCCTCCGGCCGCCGCGCCCAAGCAATAGCTCAGTTCAGTAATCCCAGCCCGACTAAACTCTCCGCGGTCGCCGCAATCGAATCTTCGCACGACCGCGGATTCCACCCCAGCACCCGCCGAGCCTTCGCATTCGTCGCGTTCTTTCTCTTGCCCAGCTCCGGAATGATCTGCTTTACCGCCGGATCCCGCATCGCCGCGAGCTTCACCAGAAAATTCGGCAGCTCGCGCGTCGGAACCTTGTTTGCCGCCGCGCCCATGCGGCTCTTCAGCACCTGCGCGATCTCTACCATCTTGAGAAAATCGCCCGCGACCGCCAGAAACCGCTCGCCCTTCGCCGCCGGATCCGTCATCGCGCGAAGATGCAGATCGGCCACGTCGCGCACATCCACCGCGCCGAAGTACAACTTCGGACACCCCGGCATCGCGCCCTTCATCAGCCGCTGGACTAACAATATCGAGGTCGAATAATCCGGCCCGAACACCCCCACCGGATTCACCACGGAAAGCTCGAGCGACCCGCCTTCTCTCGCCATGAAATCCCACGCCGCGCGCTCCGCCAGCGTTTTCGATTTGACGTAAGGCAGCACGTCGTCGCCCTTGGGATCGGTCCAGTTGGTTTCATCGAACGGCGCGTCCTGTTCGTTCTGCCCGTACCCCATCGCCGCAAACGACGAAGTCAGCACCACGCGCCGCACCCCCGCATCGCGAGCCGCACGGAGCACTCGCAGCGCCCCTTCGCGCGCCGGAACGATCAGCTCGTCTTCATTTTTCGGCACACTCGGCGGAAACGGCGAAGCGATGTGCAGCACATATTCGCATCCCGCGACCGCCTCAGCCCATCCCGCGTCCTTTTCCAGATCCGCCGCAAAAAACTTGAGCCGATCCTCCGGCTCCGCCCCGCCCGTCTTCAACATGGCCCGCACATCGCCCTCGCGTTGCAGATTGCGAACGGTCGTCCGGACCTGATGTCCGGCGTCCAGAAGCTGCAAAATCGAATGGGCTCCAATGAATCCGGACCCGCCGGTGACTAGAACGGTGCTCATGTAGAGATTGTAGGGGACGGAGGATTCGAAGACTACGACGGCAGACCTGCCAGGTTCACAACGCTGGAAGTGACAGACAACCTTCGATGGCTTCGAGCAGGTTCGAGCGAAGTGCCTCCATCGTCTCGCCCGACGTGGCACGGCCGGGGAACGATGGGCTGAATCGTCATGGAAAATTGGTGGAGGCGGCGGGAGTTGAACCCGCGTCCGAGAAAGTCAATCGCGAAAAGACTACGTGCGTTTCCGGTTCGGTAGTTTTGGTCCGCCTGATAAGATACCGGCAAGAATCAGACGGCTTAGCCCGATTGATCTCGGCCTTTCCGCTCCGGACAGAAGCTTCAGACCTATCCTGCAAAATGACGCCCGTGGATCGCGTGCAGGCCCATCGACCCGGGGCGGCTACTCAGTTAATTAAGCAGCGTAAGCAAACTGCTGATTATTGGCAGTTGTTGTTTTCCGATCGTTTTACGGGAGCTCGGAACCCGGCACGACTTCCCACGACGGATACAATCCCGTCGAATCCGTTGCGCCCCCTTTCACCTTCATTTTAACATCGAAGAGTAGGATGACGCGCCCGACAATTTTGCCCGAGATCGAGACCACCGAGCGCGAAGACCTCACGCCGCTCTTCCACGTCGTGCTGCTCGATGACGACGACCACACTTACGACTACGTCGTCGAGATGCTGTGCAGCCTCTTCGTGCTCCCCGCTGAGGTCGCCTTCCGCCACGCAGTCGAGGTCGATACCACCGGCCGCACCGTCGTCATTACGTGCGAACGCGCCCAGGCGGAATTCGGGCGCGACCAGATCCACGCCTATGGAGCCGATCCGCGTATGCCTCGTTCCAAGGGATCGATGCGGGCCACGATCGAACCGGCCCGCCGATAGAGAGATCTACTGTCCGCGCGCCTGCTGGACCTTGGGAGCCGCCACGTAGCCGACGATCAGGTCTTTCTTGATGTCGTTGACCACCAGTTCATACGGCTGCGTCGCGCGTGCCAGCAGGAACTGCACCGGTTCGTTCACGGACTTGTCTTTCTTTTCGACGCGCTTGTCGTCGGCGATCACTTCGATGGTGTAGCGGTTATGCTTGGGGTCCGCGCTCTTCAGCAGGACCTGCAGATCGCCTACCTTCTGCGGAGCCTTGCTCTTGCTGATCTTGAAATCGCTATAGTTCCGCTCGCCGAGCGCCTTCAGCGCGGCCAGCTCTTTGCCGTTGGTCGCGATCAGGCCGCTCTGCACGCCCAGATCGCCGCGCGTCGACTTCAGGTCCGCGATGGTCTTTTCCAGCTCGGACCGCGTCTTGGCGACGTCCGTCTTCACGCTGCCCACTTCGGTGGACACTTCGCCGATCTTCGCGTTCGCGGCCGTCGTTTCCGTCTTCACGGCGGTCACTTCGCTCGACACGCCCTCGATCTTCTTGCCTTGCTCCTCCTGCAGCTTCTGCAGGCGGGACGCGAGCTCATCGGCGTGGGCGCTGGCTTCTGCCTTGGCCTGGCCGCTCAACTGCGCCGCGGCCGCGCGAGCCTTGTCCAGATCCTTCTTGAGGCTCTCCATGTTGCGCCGGCTGGTCGCGGTCGAGACACTCGACGTTTCGTTGATTTTCGAAATCTCGGCCGACAACGAATCCCGTGTTTCCGCAAGTTCCGCCCGCATCTGGTTGAGCTGGTAGAACATGTAAACGCACGCGCCCACCAGCGCGATCACCGCGCCGAACAGAATCGGAATCTTGACTCCCCCTCCGCCCGCAGGAGCGCCGTGGACATACACCGGTTGACCCTGCGGAGCCTGATACGTCGGCTGCGCTTGATACTGCGGCTGCGACGGCGCCGGCCCCTGGCCCTGCGGCTGCGGATTCGACGGCGTGTCGCTCACGTTTCGTTTGTCTTGAGGAAACAACATGTTAGCAAGACCTCTCCCTTGCGTATTCTACCATCTATAACTCTGATGTAAGATCGGCTCCCCAGGGTTACATGAAAACGAAGCACGTCGGCCGGTTGTCGACGAACTGCTCGCAGTGCGAAGTCAGCAGCGCCGACACCGTTTCGGCGCGATCCCGGCAGGTGGTGGCAATCTCCAGCCGCATCCCACACAGCGCGCACAGCAGGGCCTGGCGCCGGTCGCCCGGCATGATCGACAGCTTCGGCGCGATCTGCTCGGCGGGGTGCCCGCCCATCACCTCGTCCAGGATTTGATCGTAGCCAGACTGCATTCGACTCTCTATCGGCGGATTTTGAATTTTCAGTAGCTACGAGCTTCGCACCGGTTTCGCGAAGTCCATCAGTTCCTGCCGGGGGATCCCCGGCTCGAAACATCTCCGGCACCGCGCCTCATACATGCCGGCCGCGCCCACGACGATCAGATCGTTCGACTCCACCAGCCGCTGCGTATGTTTGGCCGGATTTCCGCAGCGCATGCAAATCGCCAGCGTCTTGGTGATCGATTCCGCCAGGCATAACAACTCCGGCATCGGTGTAAACGGACGCCCCAGATAGTCCGTATCGAGCCCCGCGATGATCACCTGTTTGCCAGTATCGGCAAGCTGCTGCGCGACGTCCACCAGGTCGATGCCGAAAAAATTCGACTCGTCGACGCCCACCACCTGAGTCCTCCAGTCGATTTTTTCGAGACTCTCCTTGGCCGAGTTGACCACGTCGGATTTCATGCGCTGATCGCCGTGCGAGACGATCTCGTCGAGCGCATAGCGGTCGTCAATCGAGGGCTTGAAGACCTGCACCCGCTTGCGCGCGATTCTTGCGCGCCGCAGCCGCCGGATCAGCTCTTCGCTTTTCCCCGAAAACATCGGGCCGCAGACCACCTCGATCCACCCGATGTGCCCCGTGACAATATCCATACAAAGATTTCAGGATACACGAACCCTGCCTCTTTGACTGGAATTCCCCGCTCGCCGCGGCCGGCAGCCTAAGCCTTCGCGGGCTTGTCCGAAACCTTCCACTTCTTCTCGTCGAAGTACAACACTTTGCCCAGGCGATACGAATCCACCGCCATCGAGATCGCCACCTGCGCGCAGGCCGCCGTTTCGACGTCCAGATGCGGCTTCTTCCGGGTCCGTACCGACTCCAGGAAATTGTTGACGTGCGCCGTCATCATGTCGTACTGATCCACGGCGATCTTCTGCTCGTCCACGCCGAACTTGTAATCCGGGCCGATCGGCTTCTTCACCGGCTTTCCGTCTTCGCGCACCGTGCGATACTCCGGACGCATGGTGATGTTCTCGACCACGCCCTCGAAGCGCCCGTGATCCACCATCGTGATGGTGCCTTCGTGGCCGCGAATCAGTCCCGGAATATGGACCGAGTTCGCCATCGACGAGCTCAGCACCACCGAGTGCCCCTCGGGATATTCCGCCATCATGTGGAACGTGTCCGGCACCTCGCGCTTCATCTCGAACGCCGGGCCGCCGTAAATTCCGCCCGACGCCATCACCTTATGCGGGAATTGCGGACGATCCCAGCAGATATTCAGCGGAGCCATCACGTGATAAAACAAATCCGTCGCGATGCCGCCCGAGTAGTCCCAATATTTGCGGAAGCGGAAAAACCGGTCCGCGTCGTAGGACCGCTTCTGCGCCGACCCCAGCCACATCTTCCAGTCGATGAAGTCTTCGCCCTTGCCGTCGGGCCCCGCCGCTTCGTCGATCTTGTAATTCCACTCGCCTTCGAGCGAATTGCGATGATACGACCCCTGGCTCATGATCATTTTTCCGATCATGCCGTCGGCGATCGCCTTCTTCGCCTTCCACCACTGGTCGGCCGAAGTGGTCTGCGAACCGACCTGCAGCACGCGGCCCGTTTCTTTTACCGTCGCCACTAATTGCCGCGCCTCGTCGATCGTATGGCACATCGGCTTTTCGAGATACACGTCCTTGCCGTGATCCATCGCCTCGAGCGCGATGCGCGCGTGCCAGTGATCCGGCGTCGCGACCACCACCGCGTCGACGTCCTTGCGGTTGAGAATCTCACGATAATCCAGGTAGCCGTCGCTGATTTTCAGCACGTCCTTGGCGTGATTGATGCGCTTCTGGTAGCAATCGGCCACGGCAACAACCTGGCACGAATTATTTTCGGCGCCGATCTTGGCGAAAACCTGGGCATCCCCGCTGCCGCGTCCGCCGACGCCGATCACAGCGATGTTGATGCGGTCATTGGCGCCGATCACGCGCCCGCTATCTCGTGACGAAGATTTCGCCAGCGCGGAACCCACCGACCCCAGCGCGGCTCCCATCAATCCGGCATGACGAAGAAAATCTCTGCGGTTATTGTTGGACATAGAGACTCCGATCCAGTTTACTCCACTCCCGACCCGCTCATCCCCACTCAACGATTTTCAGACCAATGTGGGGCCGGCAGCTTGCCGGCAAGCCGGCTGTCAGCCGGCTGGAGGATTTTTCGGTCAACAGAACGCTCGACCCAAAAAGCAACGCCCCCCCGCGAGTATCTCACTCCATCCGCAACGTGATCGCCGGATCGATGCGCACCGCGCGCCGGGCCGGGAAATAGCAAGCCACGCAGGCGACCGCTCCCAACACCAGCGCCGCTCCCAAAAACGCCACCGGATTCATCGAATCCGCGCCGACCAGAAAACTCTTCAGCCATGTCGCCAGCCCCGCCGCGCCCGCCAGCCCCACGACAATTCCGATCCCGGTCGGCAGCATCCCCTGCCCGATCACCTGCCGCAGCACATCGGCGCGCGACGCTCCCAGCGCCATCCGCAGTCCGATCTCGTTCTGCCGCTGCGTCACCGCATACGCATTGACGCCATAAATCCCCACCGCCGCCAGCAGCAACGCCAGCAGCGCGAACGATAACATCAGCTCGGTTTGAAACCGCGGCTGCGCGAACTGCGTGGCCAGCATCTGGTCGAGCGTGCCGACCTGCTCCACCGGCTGCTCGCGATCGATCGCCGTCAGTTCGCGGCGCACCGCCGATGCCAGCGCCGCCGCAGGAGCGCCGCTGCGCACCGCAAACCACACCCCTCGCGCAAACGGATTCTGCGCGTGCGGAACATAGATCATCGGCTTCGAATCCAGCGAAATGTAAGCCAGGTGAATGTCCGCCGCCACGCCGACGATTTCGACTCGCACCGTCTGCTGGCCCGCGCCGCGCATCGGACGGTCCACCACCAGCCTCTGCCCGATCGGATCCTGATTGGGAAAAAAACGCGATGCCAGCGACTCATTCACAATCGCCACCAGCGCAGCCTTTTCGTCGTCCGCCGCGGTGAACCGTCGTCCACGCCGCAGCGGAATCCCCAGCGTGCGATGAAAATCCTGCCCGACCGCCGCGTAGTGCGCGCTGGGCCACTCGCCCGCATCGCGTCCCGACCCTTCGCGGTCGAAGCGCACCCACATCTCGTTGTTATTGGCCAGCGGCAGCTCCGTCCCCACGCTCGCGCTCGACACGCCGGGAATCGCGCCGATCCGGTCGAGTGCGCGCCGGTAAAACTCCAGCGACTGCGCCACGTTGTATTTCGCCGCCGGAAGAAACAGCCGCAGCGCGAGCACGCCGCCGGAATCGAACCCGAGGTTCACACTGGTCACCGCGCGGAACCCCGAAATCATCAGCCACGCGCTCGACAGCAGAATCAGCGCGAGCGCCACTTCCGCACCCACCATCAGTTGCCGGAACTTCTGGCGCCGCTTGCCAGCCGTCGATCCGCGCGAAGAGTCCTTCAACGTCGCCTGCGCTTCCGACCGCGCCGCCGAAATCGCCGGCGCCAGCCCGACCAGCAGACAAGTCGCCAGAGAAACCGCCAGGCAGAACCACAGGACCGTCGGACTCAGGTCGATCGTCCTGGTCGGAATCGCGCCGGCCGGAACGAACTTCGGCATCGCCTTGATCAAGCCCCACGCGATGGCGAGCCCCAGCGATCCTCCCGTGAGCCCGAGCAGCGCGCTTTCCGTCAGCAATTGCCGCGCGAGCCGAACGCCGCTTGCGCCCAGAGAAACGCGCACCGCCAGTTCCCGTTCGCGCGCGGCGGAACGAGCCAGCAGAAGGCTCGCGACGTTCGTGCAGGCGATCAACAGCACCAGTCCCAGGGCGCTTGAGAGCAGCAGCAGCCGCGCGCGCGAGGTGCGATTCAGCAGCCGCTCCTGCAGATCCTCGATTTGCACGGTCCAGCCTTTATCGGTCTTCGGATATATCTCCGCCAGCCCGCGCGCCACCTGGTTGATCTCCATCGAAGCGATGTTGCGCGGCGCAGCCAGCCGCCCGACGATCACCAGATCGCGAAAATCGCGCTCCTGGACATTCAGCGTCACCGGGATCCACAGATCGTGCGGCCGCCACCAGAACTGAAAATCGGCCGGCATGACGCCGACCACGGTGTAGGGAACCTGATCGACGCGGATGGTCCGGCCAAGAACGTTGGGGTCGGCGCCCAGATCCTCCTGCCACAGCCGGTAGCTGATCACCACGCTGTGCGCCGCGTTGGCTGGATGCTCCAGGCCGTCTTCGTCGGGCAGGAACACGCGGCCGAGCAGCGGCTTCACGCGCAGTGTCCGAAAAAAGTTGGACGTGACGCGCGCTCCGCCGAGCTGCCGCGGACGCTCACCGCCATTGACGACAAAGTTCGTCGGCATCCACGCGCAAAGATCGCTGAGCGTTTTCGAGCGCGCCCGCCAATCCATGAAATCCGCGGGCGAGGCGTCGTTCACCGCGCCCTGCGGATCGACGCTCCACACCCACACCAGCGATTGCGGATCGGGAAAACGAACCGCGTGCAGCAGCACCGCGTCCAGGATCCCGAACATGGCCGAATTCGCTCCGATGCCGAGCGCCAGAACCGCGATCACCGAGATCGCAATCACGGGCGTCCGCAGCATCACCCGGAAGCCGAAGCGGACATCCTGGAGTAGAGTTTCCATCCGGCGGGTAAACGGTCCGGCCTATTATGACGAGGGAACCATCGGCTGCGCAAGCGGCTTCTGCCGGGGCGCGCGCGCGAAGGTCCGGCACCACATCGCCCATCCGGCAAGTTGCGTGAGATTCATGAAGATATAGCCCACGGCCGCAAATTCGCGCTGGCCCATCAGATGACGAACGCCGTAGGCCAGCGCCGTTCCCGTGACCACAATGCCTAAGCCGAGGCTGACTCCCAGAAGCACAGGATCGCGCTTTTTGGAGGCGATCAGCGTCGCCCACAACATCAGATTCATGATCGCCGCCCCGAAATTCAACAGCTCGCTGGTGCTGTTAAACCAGCTTCCTCTCGCAAAAGGAAAGCTGTACGAGCCGATCTGCACGATTCGAGGCTGCAATTCAAAGAGTACGAACGGAAGCACCATGACCAGCGCGACCAGAGCCGCCAAAGCCCAGCCGGAAACACGCCTGGACCCTTCCGACGCGCGGTGGATCAACACAATCACCAGGACGAAACGGAACAAATCCACCAGCACGTCATTGGTCCAGTAAGCGCGTGCATACCATTGCTGGGCAGCCGTCCCGGTCCGCGCGGTCCCGTGGACCATCAGATCCGCGATCGTAAAACCGAGGGTCGCCAGCAATTCCCAGGCGGCGTAAACGAATACAATCCAATAGCGCTTAAACGGCCCGCGGATCAGAAGAGCCAGAACCAGCAGGAGAGCCGCGGCGACGCCGCAGTTGATGATGGGGGCGAGAACGTCGTAGGCTCGGCTCATGCTCGCCGCAAAAAAGCAAACGGACCAGCGCTACAAGCACTGGTCCGTGGTTGAGGTATCGAATCAGAAGCCACTAACAACAAGCGGCTTGAGCCAAATTTGAAATTAGGCCGAGAACGTGTCCGATCCGGGTCCGGGGCCGGAGAAACCGAAGGTGTCCGAACCGGGTCCAGGACCGGAGAAGCCGAACGTATCCGAGCCGGGGCCAGGGCCAGAGAAACCAAAGGTGTCCGAGCCGGGTCCAGGACCGGAGAAGCCGAACGTATCCGAGCCGGGTCCGGGGCCGGAGAAACCGAACGTGTCCGAGCCGGGTCCAGGGCCAGAGGCGAGAAACGTGTCGGAACCGGGGCCAGGGCCGGAGGCAACATAAAGAGTGGAGGCGCCGAACGCCAAAACAAATACTGTGCAAATTGTAGCACAGATACCGAGAAATACTTTGCGATTCTTCATCTTATCACCATTCCAGAGGCGTCGATGACCCTGGTACTCCCGTCGGGGACGCA
>JAIQFJ010000218.1 GCA_020073325.1 Terriglobia bacterium
GGAGGGCGACAGCGCCGACCCCGACTACCATTTCAACCTGGGCTACACGCTCTGGCGCGCGGGCCAATACGAGGCGGCGGTCGAGAGCCTGCGCGCTGTAGTGGCGCGCAATCCCAACGACGCCGAGGCCACGGCGCTGCTGGGCCGCGCGCTGAAACGGGATGGCCCGCGCCCGGGCGATCCCCGGAGCGACGCAGACCAACAGTCACGTCGCGTATTTCGTGAATTACTACTCGGGCTTTTTCCAGGACGATATTCGTGTGAGCAACAAGCTGACGATCAACGTCGGGCTGCGCTACGAGTACGAATCCGGAGAAGCGGAGAAGAACAACAACATGCTGGTGGGCTTCAACCAGCAGGCGCTGAATCCGATTCAGGGGTTCATCCCGGCAGGTTCCGGGATCCAGTCTTATGGGTTGCCGCTGATCTCGAATCAGAACGGCAATCCGGCGGCGTGCTGCAATGCGCTCAAGGACAAGTTCGGTCCGCGCGTGGGATTCGCTTACCAGATCGACGATAAGACCACGTTCCGCGGCGGATGGGGCATGTTCTACGCGCCGGTGTATTTCGGCCTGGACAGCCAGTATTCGCCGGGCCTCTCGCAGACGACGACGTATCTGGCCAGCACTGACGGCAACGCGACTCCGGCGAACAGCCTGTCGAATCCGTTCCCGACCGGAATTATCCAGCCGGCGACGCTGCAGCAGGGCGTGCTGCAACAGCTCGGCGGCACGGTGACGTATCCGGATCAGAATCGTACGCAGGGCCGAATCCAGCAGTTCTCGGCCGATATTCAGCGGCAGTTGCCGTGGGGAATCGCGCTCGAAGTCGGCTATGTCGGGTCGCGCTCCAGCCGCCTGCAGTTCGGATCGACCGGTCTCGCATACCTGCAACTCAACCAGGTGCCGACGCAGTATCTTTCGATGGGATCCGCGCTGACGCAGAAGGTGACGAATCCGTACTACAAACTCCCCAACGTCACCGGAGCATTGGGCGGCGCGACGGTTTCGCAAGCGCAACTGCTGATGCCGTTCCCCGAGTATTCGCAGGTTCTCGAAGCGACCAACTTCGGCAGTGCGCAATACGATTCGATGATCCTGAAGGGCCAGAAGCGCTTCGCTAAGGGCCTGACGTTCCTTTCGACGTTCACCTGGTCGAAGAACATGGACAACACCTTCGGCGCGGGCGGCTCGAACTACTTCAATACGTATTCGGGCTCGACGCCGTCGGCGAACGCGCAGAACGTTTATAATCTCGCCGCCGAATGGGCCTATGCCGCGGGCACGACGCCCTGGCGCACAACGGCAGGCTGGAGCTACGACCTTCCGTTCGGAAACGGCAAGCGGTTCCTGAACGGCAACAAGTTTCTCGACTACGCCGTCGGCGGGTGGTCGTTGAACGGCACGATGATCATTTCCTCGGGCTTCCCATTGTTCGTTTATCAGAACAACAACAACTCGGGGATCGGCGCGCAGGTCCAGCGTCCGAACGCGACCGGACTCAGCCCCACGGTTGGGGGCAGCCCTGAGGAGCGCTTGAACAACTACATCAACCCGGCCGCGTTTTCCCTCGCTCCGGCGTACAGTTTCGGAAACGTAGCGCGCAGCATCAACTACCTTGGCCCCGGGATGGCAAACTGGGATCTCTCACTGTTCAAGACAGTGACGATCCGCGAGCACTTCCACGCCCAGTTCCGCGCAGAGGCTCTGAACGCTTTCAATACTCCGGATTTCGCCAATCCGAACACGCAGTTCCTGGGTGTCGACAAGAACGGCAAGCCGGTGGGTAATTTCGGAAAGCTGACGTATCAAGCGAACCTGCCGCGCGAATTGCAGCTCGGCATCCGGCTGTATTTCTAGGGTTGGCAATAAATTGAACGTTGGACCGCTCCCTTTGGTCGCGGCTCGCGGCCGCGGGGAGCGGTTTCCATGTTTGGACGATGTATTAGACTTTTCTGAAGAGGACTTATGCACCGAATTCTGATTCTGGCCGCCGCGGCGGCTGCCATTACATCGGCCCAGTGGAAGCCCAAGGACACTGAGTGGCCCAGTTACAACGCAGATACGATGGGGTCGCGCTATCGTCCGCTGGACCAGATCAACGCGACGAATTTCAGCAAAATGGAAGTCGCATGGCGATTCAAGACGGACTCGATCGGCAACCGGCCCGAGTACAAACTCGAAGGCACGCCGCTGATGGTAAACGGCGTCGTTTATGCGACCGCCGGATCGCGCCGTGCGGCGATCGCGCTCGATGCGGTCACCGGCGAACTGCTGTGGGTCCATGGCGAACATGAAGGCGAGCGCGGCGCGGCGTCGGTCCGCCAGCTTTCCGGACGCGGGCTCGGCTACTGGTCCGATGGAAAAGAAGAGCGCATTTTTTATACGACGCCCGGCTATCGCCTGGTCTGCCTGAACGCGAAGAACGGGCAGTATTGCCCGAGCTTTGGGGCGAGCGGCATCGTCGATCTGAAAGAACAGATGGACCAGGAAATTTCGGCCTGGAATGAAAAAGGCCAGTGGGTTTCGAACCTGGTGCAGGGCGAAGTCGGCATCCAGTCGGCTCCGATCATCGGCGGAAACACGATCATCATCGGCGCGGCGTTTCGCGAAGGCATGACGCCGAAGAGCATGCGCAATAACAAAGGTTATGTGCGCGGCTTCGACGTCCGCACCGGTAAGCGCCTGTGGATCTTCCACACGATTCCCAAAAAGGGCGAACCCGGCTACGACACCTGGGAAAACGGATCCGCGGACTACACCGGGAACACCGGCATGTGGACGCAGCCGTCGATCGACACGGAATTGAATCTGGCCTATCTGCCGATCGAGACGCCGACGGGCGACTACTACGGCGGGCATCGCGCCGGCAACAATCTCTATGGCGAATCGCTGGTCTGCGTCGATCTGAAGACCGGGCAGAAGAAGTGGTACTACCAGTTGGTCCATCATCCGCTGTGGGACATGGATGTTTCCTCGACGCCGCTGCTGATGGACATCGTCGTCAATGGGAAGAAGATCAAGGCGGTCGCCCAGCCTTCGAAACAGGGCTTCCTTTATGTATTCGACCGCATCACCGGGCAGCCCGTGTGGCCGATCGAAGAGAAGCCGGTTGAGATCGGCACGGTGCCGGGCGAGTGGTATGCGAAGACGCAGCCGTTTCCGTCCAAGCCTCCGATCTACAGCCGTAACGGCGTGCTGGAATCGGACATTGTCGACTTTACGCCGGAAATTCACAAACAGGCGATGGCGATCGTGAGCCGCTACAAGCTCGGTCCGGTGTTCACGCCTCCCGCGCTTTCCACCGTCGGTGGACCGCTGGCGACGCTGACGCTCGGCACCGCCGGCGGCGGCACGAACTGGCCGGGCGCGTCGTTCGATCCGGAAACGCACATCGTGTATGCGTACGCCTGCAACGCGTGCCTGACGCCGATCGGCGTGGTTCCGTCGAAGCCTGAAATTTCGGACATGAAGTACGTCATGGGAACGGCGGGTCGCGAGTTGACGATCGCGCGCGGTCCCGGCGAAAACGCCGGCGCCGATTCGCCGATGCCGAAGAAGGAGCCGGCTCCTCCACAGGCCGGCGGCGGTGGCGGCGGCTACGGCGGTCTGTCGGTCAACGGGCTTCCGCTGATCAAGCCCCCGTATGGGACGATTTCGGCGATCAACCTGGATCGCGGCGATATCCAGTGGCAGACTCCGCACGGCGATACGCCGGACGTGATCCGCAACAATCCCGCTCTGAAGGGACTGAATGTCGCAAAGCTCGGCCAGGCGACGTACAACATCGGCACGCTGGTGACGAAGTCGCTGGTGATCGCGGGCGACGGTCTGGTCACCACCACGCAGGATCATCCGCGCGGCGCGATGCTGCGCGCATATGACAAGGCGACGGGCAAGGAAGTCGGCGCGGTCTTTATGCAGGCTCCGCAGAGCGGCTCGCCGATGACATATGCGATCAACGGCAAGCAGTACATTATTGTCGCGATCAGCGGAGGCAACTACTCGGGCGAGTATGTGGCCTTCACGCTGCCGGAGACCGAGGAGCGTTCCTCGTCGACGACTCCGGCCGGCCGCCAGCGGTAACACTCAGCCGGGCCGCAGATGAATTCGCGTTCATCTGCGGCTCCGGCGTTCTAAGATAATATAAGTCCATGAAGATCGCTATCATCACCATGCTGGGCGTGGCAGCGCTGGGCGTTTACACGCTTCGCGCGCAGGATGCCTCCAAATCCGTCTGGGACGGAATCTACACTGACGATCAGGCCAAGAAGGGCTCGGCGGCGTATGCGGAACAGTGTGCGTCGTGCCATGGCGATCAATTAACCGGCGGCGAAATGGCTCCTCCGCTGGCGGGCGGCGAATTTCTCTCGAACTGGAACGGTCTCTCGGTGGGCGATTTGTTCGAGCGTATTCGCACCGGCATGCCGCCGGCGAATCCGGGCAAGCTGAGCCGCGAAGCGAAGGCGGAGATCGTCGCGTATTTGCTGGCGTTCAACAAATTTCCGTCGAGCTCGAAGGACATGCCCTCGAACACCGAGATGCTGAAGCAGTTCCGCATCGACGCGCAGAAGCCGGGCAAGTAGATTTTCGCAAATCGACCGGTTCTCTGATACTCTGACGCGAAGGAGAACCGTGATGATTTCCCAACTCGATCGCCTGTTCGACGATTACGACCGCGGCCGTATCTCGCGCCGCGGCTTGATGGCTGCGCTGGTCCCGCTTGTCGCCGCCACTCCAGCCAAAGCCGCCGACACTCTGACGGTCAAGAGCGTCAACCACGTCTCGCTGAACGTCACCGATATCGACAAGTCGCGCGAGTTCTACCAGGGACTGTTCGGCGCGCCGGTCGTCAGCAAGCAATCGAACGGGATCAACATCGCGATGGGCGCGGTCAGCTTTCTGGGGCTCTACAAAATGGGTCCGTCGCAGCCCGCGATTCATCACGTCTGCTTCGGCCTTCAGGAAACGGTGGAGAACGCCGGCGGGTTCCTTGAGAAGCACAGCGTCAAGCCGCAGATCCGCGATCGCGACGGAGTGAAAGAACTCTATTTCCGGGATCCCGACAACATCATGATCCAGCTTCAGGAGCAGAGTTACCGCGGCTGACGGATGATCGCCGCATGATCGACCGAAAGCGGCTCGCGCGCGGGTTTCGCCTGGCCGGGTGGATCGTCAAGCCTGAAGACGGATCGCTCACCAGCGGAAGTGTCTCCACGCGGCTCGAGCCGCAGCTCATGGATCTGCTGGTCTATCTGTGCTCGCGCGCCCGTGAAGTGGTCGCGAAGCGCGATGTTCTCGACGCAGTGTGGGGCGGACGGTTCGTCAGCGACGATACGGTCAAGAGCAGTTTTTATCAGCTTCGCAAGGCTCTCGGCGACGATTCGCGCGCGCCGAAGATTCTGGAGACGCTGCCGAAGCGCGGGTACCGCATCCTGATTGATCCGGAGCCCCTGGATGCGGAGACCAGCCTCTTTGAAAAGGGCCGCGCAGCGCTGATGGCGGCGGCCGATCCTGCCGCGTTCAAACAGGCGCATCTTTATCTTGAAAAATTCCTGGAAACCGGGCCCGACCATCCCGGCGCGCTCGCCGCCCTTGCCCGTGCCGACGTCGTTATGGCGAGTCTCGGATTCGGAGCCGATTTCTGGAAGCACGCGAAAGCGTCGGCGGAACGCGCGATTCAATTCGATCCCCGGCTGAGCGACGCGCGGCTCGCGCTTGCGGGCGTGCGGCTGGTGATCGATCATGATCCTCGCGCCGCGCTGGCGGAGTTGGACGGAGCGCTCGATCCACCCGATTCCGCTGTGCTTCGCTGGCGCGCCCGGATTCTCGCTGTAGTGGGACGTTTCGACTCCGCCATCGCCGATGCGCGGCGCGCGGTCGAGATCGATCCGTGGTCCGTCTTAGCCCTCCGCGATTTGCTCGACGTGCTTCTGCTCGCCCGCCGTTATGACGAGATTGAGGACGAGGCTTCGCATTTGTTCAAACTCACGCCATCCGCCGCCGACGTGCATTTGGGCCTCGCATGGGTTTACATCATCCAGAACAAAGACCGGCAGGCGTTCGACGCATTTGTCGCCGGAGCGCAGGCGCTGGGGGTTGCGACGCGGCAGATCGATCAGGCTCGCAAGGTGTTTGAAAGCGGCGGAATCCCGGCGCTGCTGCGTCTGTGGATCGCGCTGCTGGAAAACGACGCGTCCATGGGGCGGAAGACGCAAAATGACCTGATCGTGCTGCATGCGCTGCTGGGGGATCGGGACCGGAGCTTCGAACTCATCGAGAAAACGTTCCCGCAAGGCAATCCATTCTTGTCGACTCTGGCGGTTTCGCCTCTATTTGACAATCTGCGCGGCGATCCGCGGCATGGCGAATGGATCGCCCGGCTCGGCTTGAAATAGCGTCCCCACTTTTTCCCCACCTCGAAATCACCTTTCACTCGACCCGGTTTTCCGGGTTCTCCTGCATACTGGCGATGCAAAGGAGATGTATGAAAAGGCTCGTGACGTCCCTTCGCTCGGCTGTGATCGCGTTTGCCATCCTCGCCGCCGGGCAGTGGGTGTGGGGTGCGCTGCTCACTGCGAATCTGAAAACCTCCTCTTCGATTCCGTGGTCGATGCCGGTCATGGGCGCGTTTCTCTACGCGATGTGGCGCTTTCTTTCGCGAACACCTGAACGTCGCGAGCAACTGCGCGCGTACCCAGTCTCGCGCGATCGCGCGATCTGGACTTTCGTGACGGGCGCGTTCGCGATCGCGGCTCTTTCGGGTCTGTGGATCGTTCTGTTCCAACTTATTCCCATGACGCCGAACGCGCTGCCCGATCCGTCGAAATATTCCACGGTGATGATCCTCGGCGCGGCCATCATGGGGTCGCTGGTATCGCCGATCACGGAAGAGGCGGCCTTCCGGGGCTATTGCCAGAGCGCACTCGAACGCGTCATGCCGGGCGCGGCCGCGGTGGTCATCTCTTCGATTCTGTTCACGCTGGCGCATCTGACACACGGACTCTTTTGGCCGAAGCTGCTGGTCTATTTTCTATTCGGCCTGTTGATGGGCGCGCTCGCTTACGTGAATCAGTCAATTCTGCCGGGGATCCCGGTGCACTGCGTTGCCGACTTCGTGTTCTTCACGATGGTCTGGCCTTACGACGGCGCACGCGACGGATCGTGGTTCCGGATTCATGTCGCGCAGGCGGCCATCTGCGGAGTCCTGGCGATCCTCGCCTTTCAGAGACTCACGAAGTCATACAATACGTCGGGGGGCCCACGTTGCGCGTACTCATTGCCGATAAATTCGAGCAGTCCGGCCGGGACGGACTGAATGCAGCCGCTTGCGAGGTTTCTTATCAACCGGGATTGAAGGACGACGCCTTGGTGCAGGCGGTCGGGCAATTTCAGCCGGACGTGCTGATCGTGCGATCGACCAGCGTGGCCGAGCCCGTTCTTTCCGCGGGCGCGTTGAAGCTGGTGGTGCGCGCGGGCGCGGGCTACAACACGATCGATGTCGCCGCCGCGTCGCGCCGCGGGATTTATGTTTCGAATTGTCCCGGGAAAAATTCGGTCGCGGTCGCCGAGCTGGCCTGGGGATTGATTCTTTCACTCGACCGCCGCATTCCCGATAACGTCGCGTCGCTGCGCGCAGGGCAGTGGAACAAGACGGAATTTTCCAAAGCGCGCGGCTTGTACGGCCGCACGCTGGGCTTGATCGGGGCGGGCCAGATCGGCCGCGAAGTGGTCGCGCGAGGCCACGCCTTCGGTATGAACGTGATCGCCTGGAGCCGCAGCCTTGCTGCTGAATCGGCTGAAGAATTGGGGATCGGATGGAAGACGTCACCGGAAGATGTGGCGGCCGCCGCCGACGTCGTCAGCGTCCATCTCGCGCTCAACGCACAGACGCGCGGCATGCTGGGGAAGAGTTTTTTCGACGCGATGAAGAAAGGCGCGTATTTCGTCAACACGGCGCGCGCCGAAGTGATCGATCAGGAAGCGCTCGCGCGCGCGATCGAAGAAAAAGAAATTCGCGCCGCGCTCGACGTCTACGCGAATGAGCCGGGCGGCGGCTCGGCCGCGTTTTCCGACCCGATCGCGCAGCGCGTCTACGGGACGCATCATATCGGAGCCTCCACCGATCAGGCTCAGGAGGCGATCGCCGCGGAAACCGTGCGCATCGTGCGGACTTTCAAGGAAACCGGCAAGGTGCCGAACGTGGTGAATCTCGCCAAGAGCACTCCGGCGACGTGTTCGCTGATCGTGCGCCATCTCGATCGTCCGGGAGTGCTGGCCGGCGTTCTCGACGCCATCAGCGGCGCGCGCATCAATGTACAGGAGATGGAGAACATCGTGTTCGATGGCGCGCAGGCGGCCGTCGCGCGGATCAATCTCGAAACGGAACCGTCGGTTGAAGTGCTCGAAAAAATCCGCGCGGCGAACGCGAACATCCTCGAACTAAGCCTCATTCACCTGACCGAATAATTTTCGAGAAATTCATTGCGAATCCAGGGGCGGCGGCGTATAGTACTTAGAATCGCTGCCACGAAGCGGTGATGCCGCAACCGGGATTTAGTAATGAAGTGCAGTATCGCGCCGGCCTACGTGACGTGTGCGCTTGCCGGCGTTCTTGTTTTACACGCTCAAGATGCATCGAGCAGCGATTCGACCCGTGCGAATGCGTTGGGTCATTTCGCGCCAATGACGCTCGGTCAGAAATATGGTTGGGCAAGCGAGAAGGCATTGGGAGGCCCCGGCCTCGCGCTCGTGGTCCTGAAAGCTTCCTACGACCAGACGTTCAACAAGCCTCATCAATGGGGCGGAGATCCGGAATCTTTCGCGGTCCGCTCTGCATCGCGTTTCGGACGAAGCTTTCTGCGTCAGAACATCGCGTTCGGCGTCCGTGCGCTCGATGGCGAAGATCCGCGCTATTTCGTCTCGGGCCACGGTTCGAAATGGACCCGCGTGAAATATGCGGTGGTCCATACGTTCGAGGTTCGCAGCGACAGCGGCAACTGGATGCCGGCGTACAGCGTGATTGTTGCGGCTTACGCGACGCCGTTTCTGGCGAATCAGTGGCGGCCGGACCGGCACGGCGCGGGGTGGGAATTCGGCGTGGGTACCGCGGGGCTCGGCATCGCGGTGGGGGCGAATCTGTGCCAGGAGTTCTGGCCGGATCTGCGCAAAAAACTCGGCCGTCACGCCAGCTTTTTAGTCCGTAGCAGCGCCGCCCACCAGTAGAGCGCGCTTTCCCGCAACCCCGATCACCTCGCCGCTGTACTTGCGGCTGCCGTTCACGATCAGTTCCAGCGGCTGGTTCGACGAATAATCGAGCTGCAGAATATCGCCCTCGCGAAGCTCGAGCAGATCCGGCACGGAAACCTTCTGCGCGGGCAGCCGTACGTCCAGGTGGATCGCAGCCGAACGCACCAGCTTGAGCATACGCTCCTGCTCCGCTCCCGAAGCCAGCGACTTACGGACGGTCCGATGCTGATCGAATTTCTGCCGCAGCATTTTGATGATGATCGAAGGAATACCCAGGTTCATCATGCCCGACGCTTCGCCGATGCGGACCTCAATCCCGATCGTCACGACGGCTTCGTTCTGCGCCAGGATCTGCAGCAGTTGCGGCTCGGTTTCCTGGCTCTCGATGGAAAATTCGATGGACGCCACCGGCAGCCACGCGGTGCGCAGGTCGTTCAGGATCACGCGAAGGACGCCTTCAAGCACGCTCTGCTCGATTTCGGTGACCTCGCGCGTGAGCTGTGTCGGAGCCTTGCCGTTTCCTCCCAGCAGCATCTCGACAATCGGAAATACCAGTGCCGGATTGATCTCAAGGACCGCGCTGCCATCGTAAGGTTTCATGCCGAGCGTAATCAGGCTCGTCGGCGAAGACAACGATTGCGTGAACTCGAGAAATGAAAGCTGCTCGACAGAAATCAGGTTGACGACGACGTAGGAGCGCAGGTAGGCCGAAAGGCTCGACGACATGCTGCGCGCGAAATTTTCATGCAGCAGGTGGATGGTTCGAAGCTGGTCCTTGGCGATGCGATCGGTGCGGCGAAAATCGTAGGGCTCGGCCTTAGGTTCATCATCCACAACAGCTTGCGCGTTCGACGTTTTGAACGCGTTGTCGATTTCCTGCTGTGACAGAAGTCTGTCCATAGCCTTCTATCGACCGCGCCGGGCGATTTCTTTTGTCAGACTATTCCGATCAGGCGGCCAGGACCTTCCAGGCGGTTTTCTTGGCTCGCTCCACCATGCTTTTCTTCCGGCCGAGGCTCGCCGGCCAGGGCTCTTCGATGCCGGCAAGCGCCAGCGCTCCGCCGAGCAAGGCAAGATTTTTCCCGAAATGGATCATGTCGGCTTGCCGCGCTTGGGGATCCTCGTCAGCCCAGAAGGCGTGCATCCAAGGCGAGGCGGACGCCAGAACCCCGATGATGGCAGCCGCTCCGTATTTCGGTTTCAACCCGAGCAGGATGCTGGCGCCGCCGATCGCCATCGCGGCGCCGGTCGCACGCACGGCGATATCCGGCCGCGGGGACGCGCTTCGCGCCCGCATATTGCGCCAGTTCATCGGTGTGAAGAAAATGGTTGATCCCGTTGTACAAAAAGTATCCGCCGAACATCATCCGGCCGATGACAAAAGGCGCTTTCATCGTGAGTACCTCCCGCGCTGAATTGGACTCGACGCTCCGCCTTCGCGTTTCGCGTCACGCTGCCGGCGCCAGTTCGACTTTGATCCAGCCCGCCTGCCGCTGATCGAAGGCTTTGTAGGCATCCAGAACGCCGGTGAGCGGCTCGACGTGCGTCAGCACGCGCGTCGGCTGCACGGCATTGGTCGCCACCAGCTCGATCAGTTTCTGAACATATTTGCGATGATTGCAGTTGCCCGAATTCACCGTGATGTTCTTGTTCATCGCCAGGCCGATCGGAAACCGCATCATCGAGGGCGGATACACGCCGATGATC
>JAIQFJ010000219.1 GCA_020073325.1 Terriglobia bacterium
TGATGAACGTGGCCATTATTCTCTACGCGGCGCGCGAGACTGGCGACCGCAAGCTACGCGATATCGCGCTGCGCCACGCGCGAACCACGCGGCGGGTGCTGGTGCGCGGCGACGGATCGACGGCGCACGAGGGTGTTTTCGACACCGATACCGGCGAGTTTCTCAGGCAAACGACGCACCAGGGCTATCGCGGCGATTCCTGCTGGTCGCGCGGCCTCACCTGGGCGCTCTATGGCTTCACCACCTGCTACGAATTCAGCCGCGATCCGCACTTCCTCGAAACCGCGCAGGCCTGCGCCGATTATTACATCACCCACGCGAATGCCGACGGCATCCCGCCGTGGGATTTCAACGCGCCGGTGGAAAATCGCACGCTGCTCGATACCTCCTCGGCGGCGATCTGCGCGTCCGCGCTGCTGCGTTTGTGCCGGCTTGAGCCCGATTCCCTGAAAGGGCACCTGTATTGGTCCACCGCCGTGCAGATCCTGACAGCATTGTGCGAAAAGCACGTGGTGACCACGGATACGAAGTGGGAAGGAATCCTGCGCGGCGGCGTCTATCACGTCCACAAAGGACTGGGCGTCGACGAATCGGTCATGTGGGGCGAATATTTTTTCTGCGAGGCGCTCGAACGCGTTCTTTGGTAGTCACCGACAGAGCGCGTCGATAATCCGTTCTTCCCGGGGCCGGATTGATTCTCGCCGCATGGAAGCGCGCGGCCGCTCAAGAATTCACGTAACAGGGGGTCCGAAAAACCCGTCCAAGAAGAGCGACCTGTCTTCCATGCGCAACCTGATTTTTCTCGCGGTGATCACCGCAAGTCTCGCATCTGCCCAGGACATTGACCGGGAAGTAAGCTGGAAACAAATCCTGCCCAACATCCTCCAGGACCAGCTACGCGTCTGGCGCTACCCCGTGAATCTGGCCGAGGGTCATGCCGTGCTGCCGACGCTTGCCGTCGCAGGCGCAGGCGCCGGCCTCGCCTGGGGAGCGGACGCGCCCACCGCGCATTATTTCCGCAACACGACGGCCTTCAGCGGCTTCAATCGCGTTTTCTCAGGCACGGCGACTTCCCTTGCGATCCTCGCCGCGCCCGCGTCGCTCTATGCCACCGGATTGCTGAGAAAAGATCCGCACATGTCGGATACCGCGATGCTCGCCGGAGAAGCGGTGGCCGATGCGGAGGTGATCGTCCAGGTCCTGAAGCCTGCCGTTTCGCGCACGCGGCCCAGCGCATTGCCTCCGAACGCAGGTTTTCGCGACACCTGGGAGCACGGGCCGCGCTTTGCGGCCAGCAACAATAGTTTTCCTTCCGGCCACGCGATCGCCGCGTTTTCCGTCGCGACCGTGATCTCGCGGCGCTACCGGAATCATCGCTGGGTGCCGTACGCGGCCTACGGAACCGCCGCGGCCATCGCGTTTTCGCGCGTCACGGGTTCGGATCACTACCTGGCCGACGTGTTCGCGGGCGCCGTGCTGGGATATTCCGTCAGCCGCTTCGCCGTCCTGCCTCGCTGACTATTTCCTGATGTCGAAACTGGTCAGCGCGTCCTGATCGCGGAAGTACATTTTGCCGTCCGCGATCACCAGCGGCGACCACGTGGGCAGCGATCCTTTGGCGATCTGGAATCGCGAAACTTCGCGATACGCATCCGGCGATGGCTCGGCGAGCCCCAGGACGCCTTCTTCGCTCAGCAGATAAAGATGCTTGTCCGCATAGAGGACCGATCCTTTGCCGACGCTGCGATTCTTCCACATCACCTTGCCCGTCGCGAACTGCATCGCCGTGAGGATCGAATCGTTGTAACCGTAAAGATAGCCGTCAATCAGCACCGAGGTCGAATAGTGATTCTTCATTTCATTGCTGAAATAGACCTCGGACATCGACTTCGGCCCGAGCTTCAGCAGCGCGCAGCCGGTCCCATAGTTGCTCGAAAGGAAAACCGATCCGTCGTAAAAAATCGGCGTCGCGATGTTCGCCGTGCGGTTCGAGACTTTGGTGTAGTGCCACAGCAACTCGCCGTTATCTTCCTCGACCCCGACGGCCGCCTCGCCGCTGAGCGCGATCACCTGCCGCACGCCTTCCACGGTGGCGACGATCGCCGAAGAATATCCCGCGTGATCGCTGCCCGTCTTCCATTGCAGGCTGCCGTCGGATTTGTTGAGCGAAACCAGCGACGCGCCGCGTCCGCCCGGCATCACGATCAGCCGCGCGCCGTCGATCAGCGGCGATTCGCTGAATCCCCAGGTCGGAATCGAGCCGCCGTATTTCTGCGCGACATTCTGCGTCCAGATTGTTTTACCCGTCGCCGTGTCGAGACAAACGACGACGCCGTCGCCGCTCATCGCGTAAAGACGGTCGCCGTCGAGGGTCGGAGTGCCTCGCGGACCGTCGCCGCGATCGTTGCGATAATCGCGGCTGGTCGGCGTCTCCCACAGTTTCTTGCCGGTCTTGACGTCGAAGGCCAGGACGAACTCCTGCCGGTCGCGCTGACCCTGCGTGTAGATTCGTCCGTTGGCGATGGCAAGCGAAGAATACCCTTCGCCGAGCCCGCTGGTCTTCCAGGCGACGCGCGGTCCTCCCGAAGGCCACGCAGCGAGGAGTCCGTTTTCGCCGGAAATTCCGTCCCGGTTGGGACCTCGCCATTGCGGCCAGTCGGCGGCAAAAGCGGAAACAGAAATGAGCAGCAGAATGGTGCGCATCATCCTGCTGGAATCTTATCAGTTGACGGAGTATTGCCTACGCCGATGCCTTCATCACCGCGACCGGACGCAGCACTACGTCGACCCGCGCCTCGCCTGCCCGCAGCACGCGAGCTTCCGGCAAATATCCCGAGCACCAGAAAAACAGCGCCATTTCGGGTCGAATGAGACGAAACTGTCCTTCCCGGTTCGTCTCGGCGTAATTCAGGTCGACTCCCATGACCAGCACGCCCTCGATCGGATCGCCCCCGGCCGAGCGGACCACTCCTCTCACTTCGGCCACGTCAGAACAACCCCGTCGATGCCGTGCCGATAATCAGCGCGACCAGGTTCCACGCCACGACAACAGCGAACAATACGTTCATCCTCACCAGCAGCTTGTCACGACCTCCGCGCCAGCAATAAATTCCCAGCGCGATCGCCGCAAGTTTGATCAGCAGCAGTCCGCCCAGCGGATGCGGGGCGTACTGTAGCGCCAAACGTACCAGCGGATTGCCTTCGCGAATCCCGTGCATCAGAAACGCGATGGTGGTCATGAAGTCCAGGATCTGCAGGTAGGAATACTGGAGTAAGAGTTGATTCACGGTCGGGCCTCGGTCCCTGTTCCTACTCTATCTAGACAGAAAGCCTTAGTCGAGTAAATAGGTCATCCGCCCCAGTACTTTACGGGTGTAGGGTCCTGGTACTTTTTGTTTACGACGTCTACTTTCCAGTAACTGCGCGAATCACGCGGAGGTAGTTTCCGCCCAGGATTTTCTTGATATCCCCTTCAGAATAACCGTGTTTCAGAAGCGCGGCGGTCAGCGCGGGCATCTTCGAAACGTCCTCCAGACCCTGCGGAGGCCCAGTAATACCATCGAAATCGCTGCCGATTCCGACGTGGTCGATGCCTGCGATTTTCACGACGTGATCGATATGCGCCACCACGTCCTCAATGGTCGCTTGGGCCTTATAATGCCCGCCGAGTTCTTTCTGGTAATCCTTCGCGGCGTAATCGTCCAGCGCCTTGCCGGTCAGAACCGGAGCCGCGTTGTTGCTCGCGATCGTCTTGCGCAGCGCCTCGGCGTCCTTGGGGCTGATGAATCCTTCGCCGAAGTTGATCCCCATCACGCCGCCGTTCTTTCCCAGCGCGCGGATCATGTCGTCGGTCACGTTACGCGGAACATCGGAGATCGCGCGGCACGACGAGTGCGAAAGGATCACCGGCTTCGACGACACCGCGATCGCGTCGTAAAACGTCTTGTCCGAAACGTGCGACACATCCACCAGCATGCCCAGCCGGTTCATCTCGCGCACCACGTTCTTGCCGAAATCCGTCAGCCCGTTGTGCACCGGCTTGTCCGTCGACGAATCCGCCCAGTTGTTGTTCTGAAAGTGGCTCAGCGTCATGGAGCGGATCCCCATGC
This sequence comes from Terriglobia bacterium, assembly GCA_020073325.1. Lineage (GTDB taxonomy): Bacteria > Acidobacteriota > Terriglobia > Bryobacterales > Bryobacteraceae > Palsa-187. Next base: position 4,110 of record JAIQFJ010000219.1, read on the forward strand.
GGTAATACATGCGCAGCACGGCCAGATCGTCGTCGATCTGATGGCCGCCCTCGATGGTCAGAAAGATCGAAATTTTGCCCGACTTGACGATCCGCTCGATGTCCGCCGCGGTAGTCGCCAGCTCGATCTGGTCCTTGAACTGATCGAGTACCATCTGCATGGTGTCGCGCAGGTCGAGCGTCTTGCGGACGGCCTCAGCGCCGCCGTAATACGTCGGCACCCATAAGGCGAAAAACGGAGCGTGCATCCCGCCTTCGCGCAGGCGCGGAAAATCGGAATGGCCGTCGCTCGACCGCTTGGAAAGATCCACGTGCCCGTAAAAGACGCGCTGGATCGTGTCCATATGGCTGTCGATCCCGATCGCCTCCGCGTTGATCCGCTTGGCGCGAGCCATCTCATCCTGGGCGAAAGCAGGCAGAATCAGGATCATCGAGAAAATCGTTTTCCGTAGCATTCCCTAAAGCTTAGCCGAAAAACCGTCGATGGACCGGCGTGGGTGAATTGTATCTGGACGCGCGTCTCGAAGCTTTGCGCCGATCGCAGAATCCCGACGGCGGTTGGGGATATTTTCCCGGCAAGCAATCGTGGCTCGAGCCGACTGCGTGGGCCGCGCTCGCGCTTCATGGCGAGCCCGCATCCGATGGCGCATGGACGCTGCTGCAGACCTGGCAGCTCGACGATGGAAGCTGGCGCCCGTCCGCCGACGTGCAGATTTCGAACTGGGGATCCGCGCTGTGCCTCACGCTCGCCTGTGTCCGCGGCGAATTCGACGATTCGTTCAAACGCGGCGTGCAGTGGCTGCTGGGAACTTCGGGAAACGAATCCGTCCTGTGGAAGCGCGCGCTGATGAAGACCGGTCTGTTTTCATCCGACCGCAACGTGAACTACAAAGGCTGGCCCTGGAAACCGGACTGCGCCTCGTGGGTGGAGCCGACCGCGCACGCGCTGGTCGCCTTGCAGAAAGCCGCGGGGCATTACAACGCGTCCGGGCTTGATGAGCGGGTCCGCTCCGGCCGGGGCCAGCTCCGCGACGTCCGCTGTGCCGACGGCGGCTGGAATTATGGGAGCCACGCCGCTCTCGGGGTCGATCTCCCGTCATATCCCGAGACCACCGCGCTGGCGCTGGTCGGGTTGCAAGGCGCGAAGGATCTCTCGAAATCGATCGCGACCGCGAAGGCGATGGCCGCGCAAACCACCTCGCCGCTGGCGCGAGCATGGCTGCGCATCGCGCTCGCGCTGCATGGCGAAACCGGCCCCGAGCTTCCCGCGGCGCCGACGCCCGACGTGATGATCACCGCCGTCGAAGCGCTAAGCTGCTCGAACTACAAATTCCTGAAAACCGGAGACCCTACGTGAGCATGACGCGCCGCGATTTTCTTCCCGTCGCCGGAGGCAGTCTTCTGGCCGGATACGCCGGATTCGCCGGCGCGAAGACGCATCCCAAGCGCGCGCTCGGCCCGTCCGCGGTCGCCGTCGTCAAGGCCGCGTCCTATTCGGAGGATCTGGTTTCGAAAATTCTCGAAGGCGTGCGCGCCTGCAAGCTGGACGTTCGCGGCCTGCGCGTGCTGCTCAAACCGAATTTGGTCGAGTTCGACCCGAACACCTGCATCAACACCGAAGTATCCGTGGTCGCCGCTGCGTATGAAGTTTTCAAGACGCTCGGCGCCGCCGAAGTCACCATCGGCGAAGGTCCCGGCCACCGTCGCGACACGTATGCGATTGCGGAGATGGCTCGCTATCGCAAGGAAATTCCGCAATTCGACGCCCGCTTCATCGATCTGAACCGCGACGACGTCAGCCCGATGCAGGGCTTCGCCGATCGAGGCGAAATTTATCTGCCCAACACGGCGCTGCGTGCCGACCTGATCGTCTCACTCGCCAAAATGAAAACGCATCACTGGGCCGCCGCGACGCTCTCGATGAAAAATTTCTTCGGCGTCGTCCCCGGCTGTGTTTACGGCTGGCCGAAGAACGAGCTGCACATGGTGGGCATCGACCGCTCCATCGTCGAGCTGAATCGCATCTTCCGCCGCAGCTTCGCCATTGTCGACGGCATCGTCGGCATGGAAGGCAACGGTCCCATCCAGGGCAAACCGAAGCCGGCCGGAGTGCTGGTCATGGGGTCCGATCTTCCCGCCGTCGACTCGACGTGCTGCCGCATCATGGGCATCAATCCGGAAAAAGTCGAATACCTCCAGATGGCGTCCGACAATCTGGGCGTCACCGAAGAGGCGCGCATCGAACAGCGCGGCGAAGCGATCCGCGCGGTCCGCACGAATTTCGAACTGATCCGGCAATTCCACGATTACCGTTTGGCGTAATCCGTTCGTCACTCCTGAATCCTGACGCCCGACTCCTGACTCCTGTTTTCCTTGTACCCTGAAGGTGCATGCGTAAACCGGTCCTCGCCGGCAACTGGAAGATGCACAAAACGGCCGCTGAAACGTCTTCCTTTGTGGAGGCCTTCGCGCCGATGGTTGCCCACGCGAAACACGCCGAAATCGTCATCTGCCCGACCTTTGTGAATCTCCCCGCCGCCATCGGCTCCGCGCGCTCGACCAACGTCGAGATCGGCGCGCAGGACGTCTTCTGGCTCAAGGAAGGCGCTTATACCGGGGAGATCTCCGCGCCGTCGCTGACCGCGATCGGCTGCCGCTGGGTAATTATCGGACACTCCGAGCGCCGTCAGTATTTCGGCGAGACCGATGAGACCGTCTTCAAGAAAACCATCGCCGCCCTGGATGCGGGACTCAAGCCGATTGTCTGCGTCGGCGAAAGATTGGAAGAGCGCGAATCGGGCGCGACCGAAACTGTGTGCGGCGGACAATTCACCGGAGGGATCGCAGGCCTGACGCTCGAACAGTTCGCGAAAATCGTCATCGCCTACGAGCCGGTCTGGGCGATCGGCACGGGAAAAACCGCGACGCCCGAGATCGCCTCCGACACGCATCGCTTCGTCCGCGGCGAAATTCGCAAACGCTTCGGAGCGGAAGCCGCCGGCTCATGCCGGATCCTCTACGGCGGCAGCGTCAAGCCCGACAACATCAAGGGCCTGATGGCGCAGCCCGAAATCGACGGCGCACTGGTCGGCGGCGCGAGCCTCGACCCTGCATCCTTCGCCGCGATCGTGAACTTCTGATGCCAGCGTCCGCGCGGCTCCTCTTTCTGCTCGGCGTCTCCCTGAGCGCAGCCGACCGCACCGTTCCTCCCGTCATCGAGCTCGCGCGGACCGGCCCACCCGAATTTTTCGCCGACGCCGTCGTCCGCATCATCCAAAGCGGAAAAATTCCACAGCGCGACACGCAGGTCGAACTGCTGGAGCAGGCATTCGCCATCGCGAACTCCGCCAGAGAGCCGATTCGGCTGATCGCGATCCCCGGCACGCCGCCCGACACGCGCGAAATTTATCGCGGAAAAGCCGGCGACCTCGCGCTCGACCGGCTCTCGCTGCAGTCGCGAATCGTGCGTGAACTGGTGACGCTCGATCGCGTCATGGCGCGCGCCTTATTCGACGCGATGACGCGACCCAAGCTCGCTCCGCGCCCCTGCAGCGATCCGCTGATCGCCGACGCATCGCCCTACTACGACGCCGCTGCCGCCATCGCGCAATCCGCGTTCACGGAAAAAGAAAAGCAAACCGAAGCGCACGTTCAATTTCTGACGGCGCTGCTGGCCGGCGCGCAATCGCCGAACGAAATTGCCGCCTGGACCAGAGCCGTGCAGAGCGTCGCGCTTCTGCCGGCGCAGTGGCGGCTGCTGGTCGCCGCGCTTGCCGCGAAGCTCGATGCGAGCCCGCTCGACTATCGCCCCTTCGTGATGTCGCTCGACTCGCTCGCCGCCGAGATCCGCAACATCGAAGCGATCGCAGGGACCAACGAACTCTCGCAGCCGTTCCGGAAATACGTCGTGACGCAATTGAAGGCGGCGCGATGCTCGCCCGACCTGGCGCTCGATCCGGTTTCCTGGCTCGACCCGCCGGTCTCAGAGGACGAGTCGAAGCCGTCCAGCCGGAAAGAGAGTTTCGAATCGGCCCAGAAATATTTCGAATCGGCGGATTCCAAACAGCTCGGCGATTCGCTCAACGCGCTGCGGACCGCGGTTGACGATCGCCGGGCACGATTTTCCGACGTCCTGCGCGATTTCAACGGCTGGCGTCCTGACGGCTCGAACGTCGACGTCTTTCATCAAAAGGCCACCGTTCTGCGCGCGCTGCTCGAAATGACGCCGCCCGGCGAGGATCGCGAACGCGTGCTGAACCTTGCATTTTCGTTCCTGCGATCGTCCGCCGTCGAGCGCGAGAGCCCCGCGCAGTGGCTGTGGGAAGCGCGCACGATCGTCGAGCTGGCGAACGCCGACGCCTCAAAACTGGTCGCGGCTTTTCCCGCGTCCGGCAACGTCAGCCTGTCGCTCTACGCGCAACTCGGTTATTTCGGCGTCTCAAGCGGCACTTCGAAATAGAAGTAATCTTTTCCCGTCCCCGCGTCTTTGATGCCGGTCAGGTACAGGTGCGACCCCGGGATCAGCTCCGTCTGGAAATAGAAAAATCCGTTCGCCGATTCGCCCGCCGGCAGCATTTTCGGCGCGAACGCGCGCCCTTCGATTTCCCAGGTGTTCAGCGGCCCCTTTTTCTGCTTCTTCGGAAACGGATTCGGATACGGCGACTGGCCCGGCAATTTCGGCCGCTTGATATTCGTGTCGAGGTAGATCACGTCGGACGCGGGCGTCGCTTCCAGATGGCGATTGCCGGGATCGACCAGCTCCGCACGCAAATCGAGCCGCAGTGCTTTGCCCGTGTTGTTTTCGAGGATCAACAGCACTGGCGTGACGCCATGCTGCGCCGGGTTCACTTTTCCGAACGCCTGCTTCGCCTGATCCTCGGTGACATAGGGGACGGCCGCCAGCGTGATCTTATCCATCGACTGATGATTCGGATACGACGACGCGGCTCCGGGCGAAAACCCGGGCCTGTCCTTGTCGTCGCCCGCGACCGCGGCTATACTCAAAAGAACGGTCATCGCCAAAACGAACAGCGCCACTCGTCTCATTTATTTCCTCTATCATGTGGTCCAGCTCGCCCTCAGTCCGGCGGTGGGTCTCTATTTACTCTACCGGGGATTTCGCGACCGTAGATATTTTCACGGTTTAAGAGAACGCCTCGGAAACATCCCTTTCCGCTCGACGGGCGCCGGGGCAATCTGGTTTCATGCCGTCTCGGTCGGCGAAGTGCTCGCCGCCTCGGACTTGATCCGCCGTGTTCGTCGGGAACATCCGGCGATTCCCGTGTACTTGTCTACCGCGACCCTCGCCGGGCGCGCTCTTGCCGATCAGAAAATCGCCGAAGATGTTTTCTTCGCGCCGATCGATTATCGCTTCGCGCTGCGTCGCGTTCTGCGTCGCATTCGGCCCGCGCTTGTCGTCGTGCTCGAAACCGAGATCTGGCCGAATCTCTATCGCGAATCGAGGCTGGCCGGCGCGTCGCTGATGGTGGTCAACGCGCGCATCTCCGACCGGGCCCTGCCGCGCTACCGCCGCTGGCGCGCGTTTTTCCGGCACGTACTCTGCTGGCCCGACGCAATTCTCGCCCAAAGCGGCGAAGACCAGCGCCGCTTCGAACTCGCCGGGGCGCCCGCGGATCGCGTCACCGTCGCCGGAAATTTGAAGTACGATTTCACGCCGCCCCAAGCGATCGCGCCGGAGATCGCCGCGTTTCTCGATCGCATGCAGCCGCGCGAAATCTTCATCGCCGCCAGCACCATGGCTGACGATATCGACGAGGACGACGCTGTACTCGCGGCCATCCCCGATCGCCCCTGCCTGCTCACGATCATCGCTCCGCGCAAGCCCGAGCGGTTCGACGCCGTCGCCGCCAAGCTCGCCGGAAGACGCTTCGTTCGCCGCACGAATCTGCAGGATCTGGAACTGCCCGGAATTCTTCTGCTCGACTCCATCGGCGACCTGGCCGCGCTGTTCGAGCGAGCCGGCGTCGTCTTCATGGGCGGCACCCTCGCCAATCGCGGCGGCCACAATATTCTGGAGCCTGCTTTCTTCGCCAAGCCGGTCATCATCGGACCGCACATGGAAAACTTCGCCGCGATCGCCGAAGAATTTCGCGACGCGACGGTGCGCATCCACAGCGCCGCCGGACTTCGCGACGCCATCGCGTCGCTGCTCGACGATCCGCACCGTCGCGCCGAACTCGGAGAGCGCGCCCGCAAGATCGCTCTTTCAAAGCGCGGCGTCGCGGCTCGCACCATGCAAGAAATCGAGCGCGCGTATGCGGAAGGAGTTCCAAATCCGAGGCCCACGCTGTTCGCGCGCATCGCGCTCACACCGCTTTCGTGGCTGTGGCTAGCGGGCGGACGCATCAAAGCGATGGGCACGCCGCGATCGCTTTCCGTGCCGGTCATCAGTATCGGCGGATTGTCGATGGGCGGAGCAGGGAAGTCCCCGCTGGTCGCGCATCTGGCGGCTCGGCTGCGGCAAATGGGCCGCAATCCCGCGATCCTGACGCGAGGGTACCGGCGCGCAGCTTCAGAAGACGTCATCGTTGCGCGCGGCGCCTCCGCCGAGATCGGCAAGACCGGCGACGAAGCGCAGATGTTCGTCCGCGCCGGCGACGCGCACGTCGGCATCGGCCGCGACCGCTTCGAAGTTGGAAAGAAAATCCCCGAGGCCGACATCTTTGTGCTCGACGACGGATTCCAGCACCGCAAGCTCGCCCGCACGCACGACATCGTCGTGATCGACGCGCTCGATCCACTCGGCGGCGGTGTGTTTCCGCTCGGAAGATTGCGCGAGCCGTTGTCTGCCCTCGCCCGCGCC
>JAIQFJ010000220.1 GCA_020073325.1 Terriglobia bacterium
CATTCAACGATTCTGTCTCTGTGACGTCGACCAATGGCGGCACCGGGAACACCGCGAGGCCCAATTCTTCAACGTCCTCAAGGGCGATATGAGCTTGTGCGGACCGCGTCCCGAAGTCCCGCGCTACGTCGATCTGAGTGATCCGTTATGGCGCCAGGTGCTCGAAGACCGCCCCGGCATTACCGATCCCGCGAGCCTGGTGTTTCGCGACGAGGAGCAGATCCTGGGCGCGGCGAACGATCCCGAGCTCGCTTATCGCGAATCGATCCTGCCTGAAAAGCTCCGCATCAGCGCGCGCTATCTGCGCTCGCGGACGCCGTGGAGCGATCTGAAACTGATTTATCTGACGGCGCGCTGCGCGCTGTCACCCGGCCGAACCGACCGGCGCTCGATTGAACTCGCAGTTTTTCCCGGAGGTGTTTAATGGAATCCGACGTTAAGGTCCCCTTTCATCGCCCGTCCATAGGCGAGGAGGAAATTCGTGAAGTGGAGGCGACGCTGCGCTCCGGCTGGCTGACCACCGGCCCGCGCACGCATCAGTTCGAGCGCGACGTCGCCGAATATGTCGGCGCTCCGCGCGCGGTCGCGGTGAATTCCGCCACCGCCGGACTGCACGTTGCGCTGGCCGCGCTCGGCATCGGGCCCGGCGACGAAGTGATCACCACTCCGCTGACGTTCTGCGCCACCGTGAACACCATTCTGCAGGTGGGCGCGCGCGTTGTCCTTGCCGACATCGGCCCGGACGGGAATATCGATCCCGCGGCGATCACGCGCTGCATTCACGAACGCACCCGCGCTATCGTGCCCGTGCACTACGCCGGCCTGCCTTGCGATATGCATGCCATCTGGCAGCTTGCGCAAAGACACAGGCTCTTCGTGATTGAAGATGCGGCCCACGCGATCGGCGCACGCTACTATGGGCGGCCCATCGGAGCCATGCACGGCACGCACAGCGACGCCGTCGTCTTCAGCTTCTATGCGACGAAAAATATGACCACGGCCGAAGGCGGCATGATCACGACGGCCGATACGCGGCTCGCCGACAAGATGGAAATGCTCACGCTGCACGGCATCGATCACGCGGCGTGGAATCGCTACGGCGCCGCCGGAAGCTGGTATTACGAAGTGCAGGCCTGCGGATTCAAGTACAACCTGACCGACCTTCAGTCCGCAATCGGCATTCATCAGCTACGCAAGCTGGAATCGATGCACGCGGTCCGCACGGAATACGCGCATCGTTACCAGAAAGCTTTTTCGCAAATCGCGGAGCTGGAAACGCCGCCCGACGATCCGCGCTCGCGCCACGCCTGGCATCTCTATCCGCTCCGGCTGAATCTCGAAACACTCACCATCAGCCGCAGTCAGTTCATCGAAGCGCTGCGCGACGCCGGTATTTGCGCCAGCGTGCATTTCATTCCGATTCCGCTGCATCCGTATTATGCCGCGCACACCGATCTGCGCGGCGATTCCTGCCCGGAAGCGCTCAAACTCTACCCGCGGCTCATCTCGCTGCCGCTCTATCCCGCGATGACACCTGAGCAGGTGCAATACGTAATCGATTCGGTGATCAAAATCGTGCACGCGTCCAAGCGCGTTACCGCCGTCGCCGTCCCCGGCGAAAACGAGCGGGTCCATGCGCTGGTCGCCGCGGATTGAGGCCACTCTAATGTCGACTGCAACACTCCCTGTTCTCTCCGAACTCAGCCCACGCGTGCCGGGAAGCGCCCTGGCGCGATTCTTCGAGCTGAGAGGGCGCCGCACTATTGCCTCCTGCGGCGCCCTTTGGTACATGGTGCCGGGACGATTCCTCATGAGCCTTCCCTATGAGGCCATGCTCGATCCCGACCCCGGGGAATTGCGCCACATGATTCGCGAAGCCGGCGCCCGCGGCGCGCGCTTTCCCTCGCTCACCTGGAGCGGATTGCAAAGCGGACTTTACCTGCTGCGCCGCGGGCCCTACGACCTCTCGACGCTGCACATCAAGCATCGCCCCAGGGTGCGTCGCGCGCTGGAGCATTTTGAGGTCAGGCCGGCCGAGAAATCCGAACTGCTCGCGCAGGCGCGCGCGCTGAATCTGAGCACGATGGCTCGACAAGGCCGCTTCGACCCCGAATTCGCCGATCCCGAACAATGGGAAACATTCGTCGAGGCCGCCTTCGCCTGTCCGGAAATGTCCTTCCCCGCCGCTTTCGATGGCGATCGCATGGCGGCCTACATGGTCACGTGCCGCGAAGGAGGCTGGCTGCACATCCTGCATCAAATGTCGCGCCAGGAAGACCTGGTGAATTTTCCCAATCATCTGCTCACCTATGCTGTTTCCAAAACCGGCGCCGGCGATCCCTCGCTCGAAGGCGTCTGCTATGGATGCATGCCGCTGTTTTCCGCAGACGGTCTGCACGAATACAAACTCCGCTTCGGATACCAGGCGATTCCGCATCGCTCCGTGATCCAGCTTGACCCGAAACTCGATTTCGTGCTCAATCGCAGAATCGTCCGTTCGACGGTGCACCTCGCGCGGCGCTGCTTTCCGCACAACCAGCAATTCGAGACGATTGAAACCGTACTCGAAGGCGCAAGAATTTCCGGTCCGTTCGCGGCCCGATCCCAGAAGTCGATGGAGTAATTCATGCCCGCTCCCTCATGCATTCCGCGATTCGCGCTACCCTACACGGCCGCCGATTTCGCCGCCGCGCTTGCCTCCATTTTTCGCGCCGAGCCGCCGCCGCCCGATCAATTCGATTTCCTGGGCGCCGCGCCGAAATTCTGGACGCGCAGCGGCCGCCAGGCACTGCGGATTCTTCTCGGCGGTCTCGATCTCAAACCTGGATCGGGCGTCGCCGTGCCGCTGTTTACCGATCCCTCGGTGGTGGCCGCCATCGCCGCGGCCGGTCTCAAGCCGATCTTCATCGACGTCGATGCGAACTACCTGACCATCGATCCTCAGTCGCTTGAAGCCGCGCGCGGCAAATTTTCAGCGCTGGTGATCGTCCATCTGTTCGGTCACATGGCCGACGTCCCGGCGCTGCTCGATGTCGCGGGACATGTTCCCGTGATCGAGGACACCGCGCACGCGCCGCTCAGCCGGCTGAACGGACGGCTCGCCGGTGAATTCGGCCTCGCCAGTTTCTACAGCTTCGGCTCCACGAAATACTGGGCCGCGGGCGGCGGAGGAATGGCGGTTGTCAACGATCCCGACCTGGCCATCCGATCTCTTGCCCAAGTGCAGCCGCTGCGCCCGCCGTCGCGCGTCGAAGAGTTTCGCAACCTGATGATGCAGGCCGCTAAGGCCGCGGTCTTCACGCGGACGTTCTATCCGATTTTAGGCAAGCCGATGCGCCGCTGGGCGGAGCGCTTCACGCTGCTCGAGCCGCAAATGGATGCTAAAGGCATCATGCTCTCCCATGCTGCAGTCGCGCGCCGGCAGGCGATGCGCTTCGAGGATCGCGTCGCGCGCCACCGCGCCAACAGCCTGCGGCTGCTTGCGCAAATCGGCGAGGTGGACGGCGTGGTTCTGCCGCACGAACGGCCCGGCGCGCGCTACAACTACCATCTCTTCCCCGTGCTGCTGCGCAACCGCGCCGAGCGCGCCGAGGTCGTGCGAGCCATGTGGGACCGCCGCATCGACACTTCTATGATCTATTTCGACGTCGCCCAGCAGTGCCGCAGCTTCGGCTACGAAGGCGGCTGTCCCGTTTCCGAATCCGCCGCCGACCGGCTGATCACGCTGCCGAATTACGCATCGCTCAGCTCCGCCGATATTGATCGTGTCGCCGCCGCTTTTCTGTCAAGCCTCGAAGAATGCCGCGCGCCGGCGAAGAGAACCGAGCCGTCACTTGCTCCCTCGATCGGGCGTTCCGGGAGGACGCTATGAAACGCTTCTTAGGCTGGCACCACATTGTCGATCGTCTGCTGCACATCGCGATTGTCGCGCTGTCTCTGCTGTTCGCGTTCCTGCTGCGCTTCGATTTCAAGCTCGCCGCGGACGTGAAGCCGATGCTGGTCACGTCGCTCTGCCTGGCGATCCTCATCAAGCCGGTGGTTTTCCATTTTTCCGGATTCCACAAAGGCTGGCGGAAATACTTCGAAACCGGCGACCTGCTGCGCATCGCGGCCGGCAACGCCACCGCGTCCATCGCCTTCGCGACAGCCGTCTACCTGATCGTCGGCTTTCAGTTTCCGCGGTCGGTCATCCTGATCGATTTTGCGCTGGCGCTGCTGTTCACCGGCGCCATCCGCTTCGCGGTCGTTCTCTTCAAGGAACTCGATCGAGCCAAAGACAGTGGAGCGCACACCAAGCGGATCCTGATTCACGGGCTCGGCGAGGGCGCCGTTTCGCTGGTGCGCGAAATTCAGTCCAACCGCGCTTCGGAATATGAGATCGCCGGATTCCTCGACGACGATCCCGTCAACTCGCGGGAGCACATCATGGGCGTTCCCGTTCTCGGACGCAGCTCCGACGCCGCCCGCATCGCCGGCCGGATGCGCGACCAGGGAACGCCCATTGACGAAATCGTCCTCACTCGCCGCGGATCGGCGCGCGAATTTGCGCAGGTGATCGCCAATTGCCGGGCCACGGGCGTCCCTTGCAAGACGCTGCCGCCGCTCACCGAGGTTCTGAACGGCCACTCGGTGCGATCGAAGATCCGCGGCATCTCGCTCACCGACCTGCTCGGCCGAGATCCCGTGCAGCTCGAAAAAGACCGCATTCATTCGAGCCTCGCCGGCCGCTCGATTCTGGTCACCGGAGCCGCCGGTTCCATCGGAAGCGAACTCTGCCGCCAGATTATCCGCTACGGTCCTGCGCGCCTGATCGCCTTCGACCAGGCCGAAAGCGATCTGTATCGACTGGAATGCGAGCTGAGCCGCCAGGGTCACGGCACCGAGTGGGTTACCTACCTGGGCGACATTCGCAACTTCGAGATGCTGGACAACGTGATTCGCGAATACGGCGTCGATTCGATCTTCCATGCCGCTGCCTACAAACATGTTCCGATGCTTGAAGAACACGTGACCGTCGGCGTCCACAACAACGTGATCGGCACCTGGAACCTGGTTCGCGCTGCGGCCGAAAACAACGTCGCCAGTCTCCTGATGATCTCTTCGGATAAAGCGGTCAATCCGTCGAGCGTGATGGGGGCCACCAAGCGCGTCTGCGAGTTGATCGTCTCCTCGCTTTCGACTTCGAATTATCGGAATCCGCCGCATTGCGCCTCGGTGCGCTTCGGGAATGTGCTCGGCAGCAATGGAAGCGTGGTGCCGCTGTTCCAGGCGCAGATCGAAGCCGGCGGACCGGTTACCGTAACGCATCCCGACATGAAGCGCTATTTCATGACGATTCCGGAAGCCGTGATGCTGGTGCTTCAGGCGTCGACCATGGGCACCGGGTCCGATGTTTTCGTCCTCGACATGGGCACGCAGATGCGGATCGTCGAGCTGGCGGAAAACATGATCATCGCCGCGGATCTGATCCCACACAAGGACATTGAAATTCGCTACACAGGGATTCGCCCCGGCGAAAAATTATACGAAGAACTAGGCGTGGGCGACGAACGGACGCTGCCTACGTCGCACGACCGGATCAAGATTTTCGAGGATCCCGTCTGCGATTGGCGCAAATTGTCGCAATGGATCTCCGAACTGGAACGAATTCTCGCGCGGCGGGATTCGGAGGAGGTTGTCGCGCACTTATGTGAACTGGTCCCCGAGTTCCACCCGGATCCTCGATTTCACACCGTCGCGGCCGCAGCAAGCGTTGCCTAGAAATTCCAACTCCCAGCGAGCCGCGACCAGAGGGAGCGGTCCAACGGTCAGTGTTTCGAAACGGGGGCGACCGAAGCCGCCCCCATGTAAGCTACTGCACGGTCCAGGTTCCTTCGGAAACCAGCGACGTACTGGTGCCGTTGGAGTTATTCGCGTCCATGAAGATGTTCTTGGTCCCCTTGAACGCGGTCTTGAAGGTGATGGGAATCTTCACCGTAAACGACGTGCCGCTGGCGGAAACCGAAGCTCCGCTGCCGGTCACGCTGCATTGACTGTTCTGGATCACAGCCGACGATCCCAGTGCGACCGAAGACCATGTCGAGGTGTTATCGCTCGCCAGCCAGATCGTGCTCGAACCGCGGTCATAGTAGATCCAGCAGGCGCTGGTCCAGGCGAGGTTTGCGTTGACGATCACCGTTCCTCCCTGCAGCGCCGTGTAGCCGGAAGAGTTGCTGAATGTGAAGGCGAAGGTCTGGCTGCTGCCCGAGCCACTCGACGGCGAGACCGTTGCCGGACCCGTCGGTGTTGTAGGACCCGTGGGTGTCGTCGCCGCACCCGTCGTGAAGTGGATCGTCGAGGACGTCGCGGTGCCCGCGCTGTTCTTGGCTACGACCCGCCAGAAATACGTCGTGCCCGCGGTCAGTCCGCTGGGAGAGTAGCTGGTGGCCGCGACGCTGGCGGCCAGCGGCGGCGTGCTTGACGTGCCCAGGTACACGTCATAAGACGTCGCATTGCTGCTGGCGCTCCAGGAGAGCGTCGGCGAGGTTGCGACATTGGTCGAGCCGCTTGCCGGCGAAAGATTGCCGGGGACCGACGGAAGCGACACTGTGGACGCCGCGGTTCCAAAGTTCAAAGTGGCTGAGGTGGCCGATCCGCTAGCGTTCTTTGCGACCACGCGCCAGAAGTACGTCGTGCCCGCGGTCAGTCCGCTGACAGAATAGCTGGTGGAAGTGACACTGCCGGCCAGGGGCGGCGTGCTCGACGTGCCCAGATACACATCGTAGGAGGTCGCATTGCTGCTGGCGCTCCAGGAGAGCGTCACCGAGGTTGCGACGTTGGTCGAGCCGCTCACCGGCGAAAGATTGCCGGGGACCGACGGAAGCGACACTGTGGACGCTGCGGTTCCGAACGACCAGGTGGCCGAGGTCGTCGATCCGTTGGCGTTTTTCGCGACGACGCGCCAGTAATACGTCGTCGAATTGGCAAGCGCCGCGGGCGAGTAGCTGGTGGTCGCCACAGTCGTGGCGAGCGCGGGGCTGGCCGACGTGCCGAAGTACACGTCGTACGAGGTCGCGTTCACGTCGCCGGTCCAGGTGAGGATCGGCGCAGTCGAAACGCCGGTCGCTCCGCTGGCGGGCGACGGGTTGGACGGAGCCGACGGGGGCTGCGGCGCCGAGCCGCCGTTCAGCTTATCGAGTTCGGCGCCAAGCTGTTGACGAGCCGAGTATAGAGCGTTCGGATCGCGCGTCCAGGTGCTCCAGTTCGCGCCGACGCCGCCCGAAACTTGCAGCGCCCAAGTGCCCTGACCCGCGGCTTTCAGCATCTGGATGTATTCGAAGTCGTCAACGCCGTCGCGCAGATACTTCAACCGCATCGACGGAGCCACACCCGCTATGCCGACGGTCGAGCCGGGATAGACAAGCTGGCCTTCTCCGGGGTAGCCGGCATAGGCGTAGACGTTGTTCCATGGATCGCTCGAGAACATGTCGATGCGCCAGTAGAGCAGTCCGTTCAGTCCCAGGCTTTGATTGATGAAGCCGGGCTGGATGCGGAAATTGATCGGGGGAAAATCAATTTCCCACTTCGGCGAATACGAGTCCTGAACCAGGGTGTTGTACGACCAGACCTGGTCGCCCTTTCCGAGCGCGGTATGGATATTCGAAACATCAGCGTCGTACATGTCGGGCAGCACGGCCCAGATGTCGACCGCGGAACGGCCGGTTCCCGAACCGTCGCTGAAAAGCTGCGGCACGGGAGCCATGGTGACCAACTGGTTCGAGCCGGCCTGGTGGAGATTCAATCCCCATTGCTGCAGCGACGTGTACAGGTTCGAGCAGCTTCCCACTTCGTCGGCGGTGTAGTTGTAAACGAACACGCCCGGCTGCTGTGCCGTGACCGCAGCCTTAATCGTGCTGACCGAGGGAGGCGAGGACATGGTGCAGGTGCCGATGTTGGCGCCGCTCCAGTAGCCGAGGTTGTTGTCGTGGAATCCATAGGGCAAAAGCGTGCTTTCGGAGGAGGCCGATACCAGGAGAGGCTGCAGGCGGTTGCGCAGCAGTTCCTCGTTGGCGGCGGTGCTGCCGGCCGTCCAGAATTCGAAGCTCGAGTGCAGCGACGGAACGGCGGGCAGTGTGAAGTTCCAGACTGTCAGCGCAACGGAGCCCGTGAAATTCCCCTGCGCGGTGGTGACTGTGTACGATCCGGTGTACTGGCCGGCTGTGGCGTTGCGCGGAACCAACAGATCCACCCAGATGGGCTGATTCTGTCCGGCCGAGACGCTGAACGGAGCAGCCACCAGCGAACCGCCGGAGGGAGGCAGGCCGGTGCTCGGATCGGTGAACGGAATCAATCCGTCGGGATACCAGCCGAGCGGCAGCGGCATATTTGCCGATCCCGCCCAAGCCGGACTACTGGTTGTCACATGAACGTAGTATTCGCGGAACAGGCTGTAACTGCTCTTGGAAATGATCGACCCTCCGGGGCCGGTCAAGTCAGAAAGAGTTACGTTCGCGCCGCTCAGAGCATTGCCGCTGGGAGCTTTGACAATGATCTGAAACGACTCGTATTCACCGCGCGCGGCTTCTATTTGAGCCGTCGTCGTGGTCCCCGCAGAGTCGGTGAGACCGACTCTTGTCAGGCTTGGTGCGACCCAGACTGTAGGACTTGTCTGGCCCGAAACCGGGACCATCCAAGCCACAAACATCACGAGCCCCCCCAGGAACCATCGTTTCCCGGGGTATTGGATTCGCATTTTTTCCATCAATGGTGTTTCTCCTGAACGTACCGTACATCTCGGATTAATCAGATTCTAAATCACTTATCGGCACGCTCAGAAAAAGTTAACAGTACTAGAACTGCTTGTCAACCTAGTGAAAAAACAGAACCTCCTGCGGACCTTTGGGGACAACAGGAACCCGGATCCGTAGTAAGAACGATTCTTCATCTTCGGGACGCGCAAACAAAAAACCTCGGGTAAACCCCAGGGGTGACTTAAGGGGAGTTATGTACCTCCGCAAGGTAGAACGACATTACAAAGAGACGATCTACACGCACTATTTGTTGGTAGAGTCCGTCCACACACACCGCGGGCCGCGGCAACGGGTGATTTGCTCGTTAGGGGACCTGAAGCCCAAACCGGTGGACGACTGGCTGGAGCTTTTCGAGCGAGCCGTGGATGCTCTTCGTAAGGCTCGGCGGGCAGAAAACAAGCCCCGTCATTCAGTTGCGTGACCTTTTCTTAGGTCCGTCGGGGAATGACCAGCAGGATTTCTACGGCGATGGCGACTCCGTCGCGCTCCGCAGGGCGAAATTCCCATTCGGCGAGCGCTGCCAGCAGGGCGTCGCGATCCGATGAGGTGATATCGCCCACTGCTTTGAGCCGCTCGAGTTTCCCCGCCGTGGAGATAAAGCCGTGGATCGTCATCGGTCCGGGCGAAAGCACCGGTCCGACGATGAGATAGGGATAGGGAGGCCGAATTGGGCTCGCGCTCCCGAGGCTCACCACGGCGCCGCTGACGCGAACCGACTGGTCCGAGTCCTTCGGCAGGCAGTATTGCATGATCCATTCCCGCGCCGGGTCCACCTTCACGTAAACCGTGTAGACCGGCCTTCCGCTGAGCAATTCCGCGGAATTGGGAACGGTCTCGGAAACCCCCGACTGCACCACGACGATCTCGAAATTGCCGTCGCGCGGGCGGGAGATTCGCGCCGGCAAAACCTCCGCCACCGCCGGGGCCGCATTCGTCGTCCCCGCACCTTTTCCTGAGTCCGCTACGGTAGCCCGATCCGTCCCTTCCGATCCTTTGGCGATCACCACGCCGGCCTGCGGCTCGATCTGCACGGAATCAAGCTGCACGCCCTGATTCCCCGGGGGAATCAGAAGGCGGCCCCGCATGGGAGCCTGGGCGGTGCCGAGAGACAGCAGATTGATCCGATCGCCTCCGGGCTCGCCGGCGGGCGCGGATTGCAGCGGACGAATTGCGCCTTGATCGTTGCGGATCGGCGCTGTGGTTGCGGCAGCGCGTGGAAGCGTGGGATGTTCGGCGGGCGGTCCCGCAATCTTCAGGTCGGCGACGTTCAGCTCGTGATTGGGGAGATCCAGGCTGGGCTGCGCGGAAAGCCGCGGAAGCTCAGGCATCGGCGGGAGTTGCTCCGGCACGACAAGCGTCCGTTGCGACGGCAGCAGGTGGTCCGCACCCCAGAAAATCATCGGCGGCAATACGGGAACGACGCGAGCCGGCAGGTCGAGCGGCTGCAACAGCACGACCTTCGACTGACGCGGCACAGGGATCGCGGCGATCCTCACTGTGCTTCGCGCTTTTTGCGCGACCGCTCGGGCCGGAGGCGCCGGCGCGATGAGCTTTTGCGAAGCAGGCAGGTGTAGCTCGATCGGCTGAATCACCGCGTATTTCGGAAACGCCGGGACGTCGACAAACGCGCCCTGGAGGATCGAATATGCGACGGCGGCCACGACGACCGCTCCGTGCGCGGCGCACGATCCCGCAAACGCGGCCCAAAATCTCGGACCCGGATTCGCCTGCCACAGGAATAACACCGGCTCAGAATCGAGATCCGGCGGTTTCAGCTTCAGCCTTACCACCATGTTTGGGGACCTCGTGTTTGTGTTCCGGCCAGGCCGCGTTGTGCGCGCCCATTTCGCGCTCCGGCGTATCGAGATACAGATAGCGGAGCTCGTGTCCGGCGAATCCATCTTGCGGCTTGCCGGCCTCCCTGCCCTGCAAATTGCGCAAGGCGAATAAGGCGAGCTCAAACCGGTCCTTTGCTCCGACTTTTTCGAAGAGCCGCGAAATATAGACTTTCACGGTGCTTTCGGAAAGCGTCATGAGCGTCGCGATTTCCTTGTTCTTCAGTCCTTCAGCAAGCAGACGCACCAACTGCGACTGGCGTCGCGTCAATGGAATCTTACGGCATG
>JAIQFJ010000221.1 GCA_020073325.1 Terriglobia bacterium
CAGGGCAAATTCGGCGACGCGGCCGGCGGCTTTGAATACGCGCTGTCGGTGGATCCGAAACGCTGGCAGGCGCAACTGGCGCGCGGCTTGTGCCTGTTGCAGCTCGGCAAGGCGGACCTGGCGCTCGAGTGTTTCCAGGCGACGCTCAAAGAGAGCGCGTCGCAGGAACAGGCGCTGTTTGGAAGAGCGGTGGCGCTGCATCAGCTTGGCAAGCTGGACGAAGCGGGCGAGATCTATCGCAAGCTGCTGCCCGGCAACCCGACTTCGACGGAACTGCTGGCGAATCTGGTCGGCCTGTACACGGCTCGCAAGGATGACGGCAAGGTGAAGGAGTTCGCCGAAAAATTGCTGCGCCTGAAACCGCAGTCGCGACAGGCGCTGCAAGGGCTGGCGGCCGTGGCACTGTCACGCGGCGATTACAGCGCGGCGGTGCAGCATTGTTCGCAGCTCGTCAAAGTCGCGGCGGATTCCTACGAGGGATGGTTCAATCTCGGCGTCGCTTATCAGAAAACCGGCCGCCTGGAACAGGCCGCGAATGCGTATCGCGAAGCGGCCCGGATCCGTCCGGAGTCGGTGGAGGCGAACGCGAACCTGGGCGCGGTGCTGCAGGAGCGCGGCGATCTGGCCGGTGCGAAGCGGGTCTATGAAAAAGTCCTCAGCGAAAAGCCCGAGCTTCCGGGCGCGCTGTGGAACCTCGCCCTCGCGGTGGAACGCGACGGCAAGCCGGAGGAAGCCGAGAAGATTTTCGAAAAACTGGTCGCCGTGAAACCCGATTTCGAGGACGCCGCGTTTCGCCTCGGATTCCTGCAATTGCAGCGCGCCGAATACGCCGGCGCGGTGGACAGCTTCGAGACGTGCCTCAAGAAAAAGAAGGATTGGGTGGAGGCGCTGCAGAACCTCGGCTTGGCGTGCTGGAAATTCGAGGATCTCGACGCAGCGTCGGAAACGTTCAATCGCGTCCTCTCGCTTCAGCCGAAAAATACCGATGCGATGCGCGCCCTGACCGCGATCGCCATCGAGCGCAAGGACCACAAGCGTGCGTGGGAACTGCACCAGAAGCTGGTCGCGCTGGGTGAAAAATCGGTGGAGCTGTCGTACAACCTGGGCCTGTTGCTGCAGGCCGCGGGCGAGAACAAACAGGCGGCGGAGTGCTACCAGCTTGCCGTCGACAGGAAACCTGATTTCTCCGAAGCGCTGCTGAATTTAGGCCACGCGCTGAAAGCGGTCGGCAAGGAAGACGAAGCGAAACAGGTGTGGAGCAAAGCCGTCAGCGCGGATCCTGAGCTCGCGGGGAAGTACTTCCACTAAGAAGTCTTCAGATCACTATCCGCAGGACCAGCCCCGCTAGAAATGGCGGGGTTCAATTTTTCCAGCCCCGCGACCACTCGTTTCGCCACCGCACGGCCGGTCACTTCGGCAATCTCCATCTCGCGAGCCTGCTTCACACGCTCCAGGCTCCCGAAATGACGCAATAACTTCGTCACCGTCTTCTCACCGACCCCAGGAATCAGATCCAGTTCGCTCCGCAGCCGGCTCGCATTGCGGCGCGTCCGGTGGAAGGTCACCGCGAAGCGATGCGCTTCGTCGCGCACCTGCTGCACCAGATGCAGCACCGGCGAAAATTTGTCGAGAACGATCGGTTCGTCTTCCTGCCCGTACACGTAAATCCACTCTTCGCGCTTGGCGATTGACGCCAGCGGCTGATCCGTGATCCCCAGTTCTTCGAGCGCGCCGGCCGCCGCATGCAACTGCCCGAGCCCGCCGTCGACTAAAACCAGCCCCGGCCGCTCCGCGCCTTCTTCTTTCAGCCGCCCATAGCGCCGCGTGATCACCTCGCGCATCGACGCGAAATCGTCGTTGCCTTCGACGGTCCGGATGATGAACTTGCGATAATCCGACTTCTTCATCCGCCCCTCTTCCCACACCACCATGCTCGCGACCTTGTCGGTCCCCTGAATGTGCGAAATGTCGAAACACTCGATGCGCTTCGGGGCCGACTCCAGCCCGAGCGCATCCTGCAGCGCTCCTTCAATCGCCGCCGACGAGGGACGCATCACGCGGAAGCGCTGCTCGAAGCTGTGCTTCGCGTTCGATTCCACCAGCTCGATCATTGCTTTCTTCTGCCCGCGCTGCGGCGTGTGAATCTCCACTTTGCGCCCGCGACGCTCGGTCAGCAATTCTTCGAGCACCGCGCAATCTTCGAACTCCGCCGGCACGTGGATCAGCGCCGGGACATACGGCTCGTTCAGGTAAACCTGCTTCAGCAAAGACGAAACAAATTCCTGCGGATCGAATTCGCGCTGATCTTCCCAGAAAAACTCGCGCCGGTCGACAATCTTTCCTCCACGCAGGTGGAACAGATTTGCCGCGACCAGGGGAGGCTCGGCGTAGTAGCCGAAAATGTCCGTGTCGTCCGCTTCGAGCGCGGCCATCTTCTGCTTTTCGCCCATCTCCTCGACCGTTTCGAGCAGCGAATGCACCGCGGAAGCTTCTTCAAACCGCGTTTCGGAGCTGAGAAACGCGATGCGCTGCTTCAGTTCGCGCGCCAGGTCGCGATGGCGTCCTTCCAGGAACAATCTCGCGGATCGGACGGCCTCCGCGTAAGCCTCGTCCGTCGTCAGCCCTTCGACGCACGGTCCCAGGCAGCGATGGATGTGATATTCCAGGCACGGATGTGTGTGCTTGCGCGAAAAATCGATGCGGCAGCCGGGGACTTTGAAAAATCGATGGACGAAATGCACCAGCCGGTGCGCCAGGTTCGCCGGAAAATACGGACCGAAATACGTCGACCCATCTTTGCGCAGACGCCGCGTCACATAGACACGCGGGTACTTCTCGCCCGTCATTTTGATGTAGGGATAAGTCTTGTCGTCGCGCAGCAGGATGTTGTAGCGCGGCTTCCACTGCTTGATCAGATTATTCTCGAGCGCCAGCGCTTCTTTTTCGTTGTCGACCTCGATAAAGTCGATCTGCCGCGCGTCGTGGATCAGCGAGCCGGTCTTGGTATCGGCCAGACGATCGTCATTGAAGTAGCTGCGGACTCGCGACCGCAGATTCTTCGCCTTGCCGACATAGATGACGGTCCCGTGAGCGTCCTTGTAGAGATACACTCCAGGCGTTAAAGGAAGTTCCGAAACTCGATCGCGGAGGTCGATACTTCTATTTTCTCATCCGCTGTCCAGTGCAACCGCGCTGGGGGGCAAGCCGACGGACATCTTGTTTGCATCCGGTCGTCGACCGGCTCGCCGCCGTGGCCAGCGGCCCCACAATCGCGCGCTGCATGCCTAAACCGCGTGTGGGGCGGCTCGTCAGAGCGGCAAGCCGACGGACACGTCGGCTGCAGCCGGTCGTCGACCGGCTCGCCGCTGTAACCAGCGGCCCCACAATCGCGATTACCGTGTGAGCGCCGTGACCAATAGCAACGCTCGCTGCGTCCCTAAATGCGAATCCTTCGTATCGAACGACTCTGTCAACGCATGCGCTTCCATTCCGCGGCCCCCGCCACCGATCGTGACGGCCGGAATCCCGAGATTCATCGGCACATTCGAATCCGTCGACCCCTCACCGAGGTTTCCTGAAAATCCGAAAAGTTTCGACACCGCGACCGCCGTGATCACGATTCCCGAATCCGCCGACGTGCTGCCCGCCGGACGTAATCCTACAAGCTCCGGATCCGCCGTAATCGAGCCGCGCTTCCAGCGGCGATTCTCTTCCTCCACCGCTTCCTTCACCGCGTTCTTGAATTTCGTATTCACCGATTCGAGCGAATTCTTATCGGAGGACCGCATATCGACCTCCATCCAGCACTCGAACGGAATCGCATTGACCGACGTTCCGCCGCCCACCCGCCCGACGTTGAAGGTCGTCTTGGGCGACGTGGGCACATCGAACGCGTCGATCTTCGCAATTGCGCGACCCATCGCCTGAATCGGATTCACCATGCCGAAGGCGCCGAAACTGTGACCGCCCGGCCCTTTGAACGTCACGCGATACCGATAGCTCCCCACGCCGACGTTCGTCACGCTGAGCCCGGTTCCGTCGACCGAAATAAATTTGTCGATCTGCCCTTTCAGGCTGTCGTTAAAAAGATTCTTGATGCCGCGCAGATCGCCGAGTCCCTCCTCGCCCGTATCGGCGACAAACGTGATCGTCCCCGGCGTCTTCACTTTGGCTTCATTCAACGCGCGAATCACGCCGAGCATCACGACCAGGCCGCGGCAATCGTCGCCGATCCCCGGTCCTTTGAGCACCGTGCCCTCGCGCTTGACGTGAACGTCGGTGCCTTCGGGAAACACGGTGTCAAGATGCGCCGCGAACACCACGTTCGGATGCGCCGCAGCGCCGGGCCGAACTCCGATCACGTTGCCGGCTTTGTCGATCCGGACATTTTGCAGCCCGGCTTCTTTAAACAGGCGCTCCAGTTCCTTGCCGCGAACCTCTTCTTTAAACGGCGGCGCCGGAATTTCGCAGATCCGCACCTGCTCCTCGATAAAATGCGGCTCGTTCTTTTTGATGGCCTCAAGCGCTGCTTTTATGGCCGGGTCTTCGGCCAGTTTGGCGGCGTCTTGACCTACACACAACGACGTCAAGAGCACGAAAGAGAGCAGGAATCGCATAAGGCAAAGGTTAGCACTGCGAACGAGCCCCCGGCATTGCTGCCGGGGCTTGTTCGTTGCGTGAAAGCCCCGCCAGTTAGAGTCTGTGTGAAAATGATCGGCGGACGTTCAGTTTTCACACAGACTCGTTATGGCGGGGTCCGATGAGCTTATCGCAACTTCGACCGGATCCGCTTCCGGGCCGTTCGATCCGTCGTCACCGCCAGCGCCGACGTGTACGCCTGGCGAGCCTCCGCCGTGCGCCCGCGCGACATTTCCAGATCGCCGATCTGCTCCAGCACCGCCGCGTTCTGCTGATCCGACTTCCGCAATTCCTCGAGCGCCCCGTCGGCGTCGCCATTCTTCGCAAGCTGATCCGCCAGCGCCAGCCGAGCCGCGATATATCCGGGCTTCGCGGCCAGCACCGCGCGATACTGCTCGATCGCCCCCGCGCGATCTCCCGAGGCCGCCAGCGTCTCCGCCAGGCTCAATCGCGACGGCAGATGATCCGGCGATTGCCGCAGATTCGCGCGCCACAAATCGACCGCTTCCGCGCGCCGGTTCGTCGCCACCAGAAGCAGCGCCAGATTATGCCGCGCGACCAATAAATTCGGATTGCGCGACAACGCGTCGCGATACAGCTTTTCCGCCTCGGCGTTCTTGCCCTCGCTCGCCTTCAACGTACCGAGCGCGTTATACGGCTCGGCCGAATCCGGCGCGATCGACATCGCCCTGCGATACGACGCGTCCGCTTCCTTGCGCCGGTTCAGCCGCTGATAGACGAGCCCCAGGTTGTACGGCAGATAGCTGTACTGGGGCGTCAACCGCATGGCCTGCTGATACAGACGAATCGCTGCCGTGTACTCGCCCGATTCGACGTACGCCAGCGCCTCGTTATGCAGCGGATACGACCAGCGCGTCGCACGCCGCGCCGCGTCGCGAAACGCGGGGATCGCTTTATCGAACTGGGCCTGCTCCAGATAAGCGATTCCCAGCGCGTTATATCCGTAGGCCCCGCCCGGATCGATGCGCACGGATTGTTCCAATAGATTCGCCGCGTCGGAATATTTCTTATCGAACAGTAAAGCCCGGCCCTGGAAAAAATCCGACCGGCCTTCGAGGAACAACGACTCCTGCGTGAGCGTCCGCGCCGCCTCCATATAACGCCCCGCCTGCAAAAAATCCTGCTGCGTCTGCGGATTCTGGTCGCCCGCCAGATAGCGCAGCAAGACTTCTTGCGCGCGATTTTCGAGCGCGACGCGCAATTGATTGCCAATTTCGATATAGCGATCCGCCGTCACCTGCGGCTGAATCTTTTTCAGCGCGTCGAACGCGTTGTCCGGCTGATCGGGCAGAATGCGTCCCGCGCCGATCGCCGCCGTGAATCGCGCCAGATCCTCGGCATCGTCAAAGACCGGCGCCGTCGAGGCGAGATACAGCGGCTCCCCGCGACGCGAATCGAAAATGATCGGGAAATGCGCCACGTCGATCCCCGGCTTGTGCGTGTCCGAGAGCTTCATCGAGTTGTCGTAGGTCCCGAACTCGCGCGGATGCTGCTTGTTCGACGTCGCCTGCGGCACCTGGTTCGAGACATACTGGATCAGTTCGTTCGCATCGACCACGCCATCCTTGTTGTCGTCCGCCGCGCCGGCCAGGCCTTTGATGACGTAATAGCTGAACACCCCGTGCCCGCCGCCGAACTGCGGACCTTCGAGCGACAGCTCCTTGGGACGGCTCGCCAGCAGCCCGAACAGATCGCCTTCGACGTCGCCCAGGTGCTGCACGTCGGAGCTGACCGTCATGTTCTGGATCGAGCCGATGGTCCCGGCTTTGCAAACATCGGCGAACAACAGCACGCGCCCGACTTTCTTGAGCTGATCCTCGAACAGCGCGCGCAACTCCGCCATCGGAAGCGCGGTGCTGGCCAGATCCTGCGGATCGGCGTCGTAGGTCAGCACGAACGCGTTCTTTCCATCGACGGTGCCGTGCCCGGCGACCAGAATGATCACCGTGTCGTTCTTCGATGCGCGCCGCTTCAGGAAATCCTGAAATCCATTGCGGACGGCCGCCGTGGTCGCTTTCTCGTCGGTCAGCAGCAAGATGTTTTGCGTCGGAACGCCTCCGCCGCGCGGGCTCTCCAGAAGCTGCGCGAACGTGTTTGCGTCGGCGTTGGGAAATTGCAGCGACAATTCCGCGTGCTTGTATTTCGAAATCCCCACCAGCAGCGCGTACGTTTGTCCGCCCGGTCCTGCGGCCGCAGTGGCGGCCGCCTGCGCGGCGACGGTCTGCTCCAGATCGAAAATCTTGCTCTTCACCCAAACCGCGTCGGGCCACTGCTGGCGAAGTTTGTAGTAAACCTCCAGCGCGTTCGGGGCGAGCTTGTATTTCTCAAACACCGCGCCTGCCGCAACCAGCGTCGACGGATCGTTCGCGTCTACCGGACCCAACTCCGCCAGCACTTCCGGCGGCAATTTTTCGCGAGGCGTCGGCGCGATCTCCGGTTTGGTGTCGCCGCGCGTCATCGACACACCGTAGTGCTGCTGGCTCGCCGCCGCGACGCGCAGAGTTTCGGGAAGCGTGCAGGCCCGCGCCGGCTGCTCCGAAATCTTGCCGGTCCTTACCTTGGGCTGCTTCGCTTCGAACCGCACTTCGCCCGACGCCGATAGTGTTTCGATCGATTTCGAAGGACAAAACAAGAACGACGCCGTGGAGCTTTCGGTCTTCAGCCCGTCGCCGGTGAACAGCAGGTCGCCCGCGCGCGCCGCCAGCGGTGTTTCGGTATTGGAGCGCAGCAGCTTGCTCCCGCCCGGCGAAAGCACCAGGCCGACCGGTTCATCGGCCCACAAGACACTACTCCCAAGCGCGACGAGTGCGCCGATGATAAGGCGCTTCATGTTAATCTTGCATCTTACTACGTGGTGAAAATCAGGGTGGCGAAAATCCTTTTCCCCGTGGCCCTGGCGGTTGTCGCAAACCTTGCCGCAAACCTGGCCGCGCAAACCACGCAAGGGACCATTTCCGGACGCCTGGTGGACTCGATCACCGGCCGCCCCGTCGCCGCAACGGTCGAATATTCCACAGGATCCGCCTCCGGCTCGGCTCTGTGCGACGCTTCGGGCTACTATAATCTCCCGCTTCTCTCGCCGGGGATCTATCGCATCCGCGCCGTCGCGCCGGCCTACCAATCGCAGGAAGTGCAGGAGCTGGAACTGCCGGTCGCCTCGCGCATCGAAATCGATTTTCAACTTCGCCCGCTCAGCGACGTGTGGGAGGCCGGGCAATACAACAGCGTTTTTCTCCCCGGCGCGAAAACCATCGTCACGTTCTTCGGACCCGACGTCGACACCAGCCGCTCCGGCTCCTTCGACGCACAGAAAGGACGCGTCGGATCGCTCGAAGCATCGGTTTCTCAGGTCATCGATTCCGCCGAGATCGAAAATCTTCCGCTCCAGGGGCGCGACGTGTACACGCTGCTCATCACGCAGCCCGGGGTCACCTCGGACGCCGCGACCGGCCGCGGGCTGGGGCTCGCCGTGAACGGGCAGCGTCCCTCGGCTTCGAATTTCCTGCTCGACGGCGTCGAGAACAACAATTATCTGATCACCGGTCCGCTGGTCACCGTGGCTCCTGAGGCGATTCAGGAATATCGCATCTCGACCAACAATTTTTCGGCAGAGTACGGCCGCACCTCGGGTGTGCTGGCGAATGCGATCACGCGGTCGGGCACGAATAGTCTTCACGGCGTCGGCTACTTCTACCTGATCAACGATTTTTTCAATGCGAACGGATTTCAGCAAAATCGTTTCGGCATCGCGCGCGCGCCGCAGAAGCAGATCCAGCCCGGGTTTGTCGTAACCGGACCGGTCCTGCGCGGAAAGCTCTATTTTTCGTCGTCGTACGAATATTTCCGGAATCGCGCGCTGGACGATCCCGTGACCTTCACCTTCCCCGCCGCCGGATTCTTCAATTTCACCAGCGCGGCCAGCGAGGCTCGGGCTTTGCTCCAACGGTATCCTGCGCCGCAGCTCGCGGGCAACGGAATCACCGCCCAACTGGCGATCGCGCCGCCGGTTGAGCTCGACCGGACGCTCGCCATCCAGCGCTTCGATTACACCTCCGGAAAGGATCGAGTGATGCTGCGCGCGATGGCTTCGCTGTTCGCCGAGCCCGATTTTATCTGGAGCCCTTATCCCGACTTCATTTCGCCTCTGCATCAGAATACGGTGGCCGTGGCCGCTTCGGATGCGCACACGATTCATGCCGACCTGATCAACGAGGCGCGCGCCAGCTTCAGCGACGACGATCTGCACTGGAATCGCGCGCACACCGAGATTCCGACTCTGACGTCGAGCGACGGTGTGACGCTGCCGGGAAGTCCCGCGGCGTACGCGTATCGCAACGCGAACCGCAGTTGGGAATTTCTCGACAACCTGGTCTGGATGCGCGGACGCCATCAGTTCACTGCCGGCGCCGGATTGCTCGTGCGATCTTCGGACGGATTCCTGACCGCCGCGCGCGACGGCCAGTTTTTCTTCACCAACGTCGTGTTCTTCGCGCTCGATCACCCGCTGGCGTTTCGCGCCGCGATCGATCGCGCCTCGCTGCCGGCGGTCCAGCAGCCGGATTCGAATCGCGACTTCGGCTATCGGCAATTTTTCGGATTCGCCGAGGACACTTTCAAAGTGAGTCCGCGCCTCACCGTGAACTACGGCTTGCGATACGAGCTGTTCGGCGCGCCGTCGAACGACGGATCGGTGAAGGATCTGCTGGTGAACCTCGGCGCAGGCTCGACGCTCGCGCAGCAGCTCCCCGGCGCGACTCTCGCGACAGGCTCGCAAATCTTCGGGACCGACAAGAACGATTGGGCCGTGCGCGCCGGAGCTTCCTACGACCTGTTCGGCAACGCGCGCACGCTGCTGCGCGGCGGCTATGGAATTTTCTACGATCGTCCGTTCGACAATCTGTGGGAAAACGTACGCAACAATGCCCTGATTCTTCCGCTGCTGACACTGAATGGCGCGACGACGAACTATCTGGCGCCCATCGCCACGCAGCTCGCGCCGCTGAACGGCCGTGTCCTCAGCAGCTCTTTCCCCGATCTGACGCTGGTCGATCCGAATCTGCGCAACGGACGCGTCCAGAGCTATTTCGCCGGCATCCAGCATCGTGTCGCGGCGAACCTCACCGCGGAGGTGAACGCGCTCGGTTCCTACGGACGCAGCCTGATCACCACCGATATCGTCAATCGCGATTTTTCGATGCCCGCGGGACGCTACAACCCGAGCCTGCCCGATATCGCCTATCGATCCGGCCAGGGTTTTTCGGACTATAATGCGCTCGCAGCCGTGATTCGCTACCGCGCCAGCCGCGGCACGATTCAGGCGACTTACACGTGGAGCCACACCATCGACAATCAAAGCGAGCCGCTGGCCGGAGATTTCTTCAATCTGAACTTTACGAGCGTCCAAACCAGCGGCGGATCGGGCGGCCGCGCCGCGTTTTCCGAGCAGTTCAATCCCAACGTCGATCGTGGAAACTCCGATTTCGATCAGCGCCACAACCTGGTCGTGTTCGGCTACTGGAATCTTCCGCGCGGCTTCATCGCCTCCGCGCTTGCCGCGTTCCGCTCCGGATTCCCGTATTCACTGATCGCGCCGATCACCGGCGCCAGCAGCATCCTGAACCAGCGTCCCGATGTCGCTGGTCCGCTCGGTTCGACTTCCGCGGTCGCGGGAGGCGAGCGGTTGTTCAATCCCGCCGCGTTCGCCGTGCCTCCCGCGACCACGCTCGGCAATCTCGGCCGGAACGCATTGACCGGACCCGGATTCTACAACCTGGATCTCACGCTGGCCCGCGTCTTCGCGATTCGCGAAGGTTTGCACCTCACCGCACGCGCCTCCGCGTTTAACGTGCTGAATCACGCGAACCTCGGAAACCCTGGAACACTCTATGGCGACCCGAGCTTCGGCGTCGCGCAATACGGCCGCCAGGGATTTTCGACCGGCTTCCCGGCGGTCGCTCCGCTGAACGAGACGCCGCGCCAGATGCAGCTTAGTCTGAAGATTGAATTTTAGAGAAAACGTCACCCCTGCTCGCTGGCGCTCGCGGCTCTTTGCTCGAGATCTTTCCCGCGATCCTGACAACAAGCCGCGACTGTGAAGGAGCGGGTGGCGCTGCTTACACACCTAGCGCTTTCGACTCGATCTTCGCGATCACCGAGTCCCGAGCGGCGGTCCTTCCCTCTTCCGCGATCCCGACAACGAGCCGCGACTG
>JAIQFJ010000222.1 GCA_020073325.1 Terriglobia bacterium
GGAATCACGATTTTCCCGTCGGCCAGGATGGGAAATACGGTTTCGAAATACACGCGGTCGCCGGGCACGGAATTTTTCGTGCTGACGCTGTTGATCAGGCTGAGCGGGATGTGTGTGCCGGGCTCGACGACGAACTGCTTCGGTTTATCGTCCTGCGCAAACACGACGGCTGCGGCGCAAGCGAACGAAAAAATCAAGCGAACAGGCATGGCGCAGGCCCCCTCACGTCCAGTGTATCCCACAGATTGTGCGACGCGCCCGCGGATCAACCGGTTCCAGAAGCCCACCAGATCATGACAGAGCCACGTGGGGATGCTTGCCAAAGCCGCGAGCCGGTCGCCCGACCGGCTTCTGTGGGCCCGTCAAGAAAAGCCGGTTTGACAACCGGCTTGCGGCTCTGGCAAGCCGCCCCACAAGCGAATCACCGGGTCGACGGCAGGACGATCATCTCCGTGGTGATGTCCGTGTTCACGTCGATCGTATTGCGAAGCTTCATCGTCGCCGCGTCGTACACTTCGATCTGATAACCGGCCGCATAGATATAGAGCTCCTTGCCGTCGCTCGACACGGCGAAGCTGTAACGCGCGCGTCCTTCGAATTCGCTCTTGCGAACCAGCTTGTTGGTGCCCAGATCGAAGGCCCAGAATTCGCTGCGCTTGTTGCCGCCGGTGCCGTTCGTGGTCACCGTGTAGCCTGTTTTTCCATCCGGCGTGACGTGCAGACCGAGCATGCCTCCGCTCATCGGACCCATCGGAGTGAACTGAAATTTTCGCGTGTCCAGGTCGAATCGTCCGATGCCGAAGACCTGGCGATGCACGAACGGGTCGATCGCCGTGAACATGCCGACCAGCTCGCCCGGCTTCTGCAGCGTGTCGATCTGCTGGCCCATGCCGACGCTGCCCAGGCCCGATTCGGGCTCCGACAGATCCAGCTTTTCGAGCAGTTTGAAATTCGCCGTGTCGAACACCTGAATGCCCTGGCGCATCAGGTACAGATATTTTCCGTCGCGCGAAATGTGCATGTTGGCGTTGGCGCGACCCATGCGCTGCGCCTGTGCCTCATCGTGCGGAAAATCCGCGGTGCGGACGATCTTCTTCTGCGCCAGATCGACCACGGCGAATTTCAGCGGCGATATCGCGAACCGGTCGATTTTCTTCTCCACCGTTTCGGTGACCAGGTAAAGCAGCTTGCCTTCCGGATCGGGCGCCCACGAATTGAAGCGCACCTGCTTGTTGCCCTCGTCGAGCACAAAGGCATTGGTCACCTTGCGCGTGGCGGCGTCGATCACTTCGATGCCGTTGTGATCGACGGTCCACACATAAATCGTCTTGCGATCGCGCGAAAGCTGGACGCCGTGGGGGGTCCCGGTCGAGAGCGGAATATGATCGACCACCTGCTGTTTCGCTTCGTCGACGACCAGCACCTGTTTCGGCCATGCGCCGAGATAGAGGAATCCCTGGGCGTAGCAGGCGGACGCAACCAGGAATGGAAGAAGAAATTTCATCGCGCCACCTCCGGCTGGTCCCAGCGCACATACAGCGGCACCGCGACAACTAAGTAAGACTTCGCCGTGAGACCGTTGTACTTTGCCACCACCCACACATCGCCGTAGTTGTTGCGGCTGAAACGCCGCTTCGGATTCGGTCCCTCGACGTTCGGCGTAAACAATCCTTTCGCATTCAGCTTGCCGACGAAGTCGCTGTCGTCGTCGCCATACACCGCGTAGAATTCTTCGACGGACCACTCCGCGTCGACCGCGCCCAACTCGACGTCGTGGTCGTAAGCGATCGCCTCGAATTGCTGGAATCCCTTCGGATAATCCACACCGCCGAGCCGCGCCAGCGCCGTTTCGGGCGACACCTTGATGTGATCGATCTGGTGGTACACCACGATCGCCTTCGGCGCGACGGCACGCCGCACGGCGACGTCGCGCTTTCCGGAGATCGCCTTGGCGTCGACATCCACTTCCACCGTCGCCTGCTGCGCGGATTGATCGACGATCCGTTTCACCGCCACGCCCGAACCGAAATCGATATCCGTCACCGTCAGCTTCGAAAAATTGGCGCCGAAGATTCGTACGCGCTGCCCCGTCGAGCCGGTCTGCAGCATGGTTCGATCGACTCCGGTTACCGCGATGCCGTCGCCCGCGCGGCGCAGCTTCACGTCGATCCCGAACTCGTCATAGGCGCCCCAGAACCAGCGGCCCTGCATCGACGATTGATCCGGGGCGACCCACATCACCTCGCGCCAATCCGAGGTCTTGCCTCGCCACGAATAGCCCGTGTACACCACCGACTTACTCGACTTAGTCACCGTCGAGCCGTCCTTTAAATAGGTCAGCTTCACGCTTCCCGTAAATTCGTCCTCCGACGCGCCGGGCTCGATCTGCATCTCGCCCACGATTTTTCCCCGCCCCGCCTCGTATCCTTCCACCAGCCAGTGTCCCGACAATTTCGGCGCACGCATTCGTGCCCGCCATGCCGACCAATCCGGCGTCGTCAAGGGAAAATCTTTCGACAGATACTCGATCGCCTGATCCACCGCGGGTTTCGCGCCTTCCACCTGGCGCCCTTCGCGTCCGCCGTTGCCGCGGAAGGATTGTTCGGCCACCGTGAAGTATCCGCGATGCATCAACACCAGCAGGTCCCATTCTTCCTTCGACCGATGCCACGACCGCGCCCGTCCGATCGGATGGCAGGACGCGCACGCCTGCCGCACCGCTTCGCTGGGCAGCGATTCGTCCACGCTGCGGCGCTCCGGAATATACATGACCGGCTTCGCTTCCTCCGGAGCGAGCCCATGCGTGGTCGAGAGACTCTTGACGATGGCGCGCGCTTCTTCGGGCTTCAGCGCCAGTCCGTTGAGCCGCACCATGCGCTTGATCACTTCCTCCCAACCTTCGGGCGTCGTGCGCTCCCAGGAAATGCGCGTCAGGTTGCCTTTGTCGTCCTGATGATGACACGCGCCGCATTTCGCGATCACCAGCGGATCCGTGACGGGAATGCCTGGCTCGGCGACGCGTTGCGCGAAGGCCGGGACCGCGAGCAGAAAGAGGAGTTTAAACCAGGTCATAGTATTCGCGATGATCGATGGGCACTTCTACCAGGAACGGAATTCTTTCGGACAGCGCGCGTTCCACAGCATTCCGCGCGTCCGCGATGTCTTTGGCGCGATGCGAGGCGATGCCGAACGCCGCCGCGGCCGCCGCAAAGTCAGGCGGACAGAAATCGACGCCGTACGGCTCGATTCCTTTGCGCGATTCGCTCACGCGGATCAGGCTGAGGCTGCGGTCGACGAACACGACGATCACGATCGGCAGCCCGAGTTCGCGGATCAGCACCAGGTCGTGCAGCATCATGAGCATCCCGCCGTCGCCGACTACGGCCATGACGTGCTTCGACGGATGCGCAAGCTGCGCCGCCACCGCCGCCGGGATCCCGAAGCCCATGCCGGATAATCCATTCGACATAAAAAATGTTCCCGGCTCGTAGGATCGCCAGAATTGCCCCATGGCCAGCTTGTGCGACCCGACGTCGCAGGTGACGATCCCGTCGCGCGGAAACACGGCGCGCAATTCCTCGATCATCCGCAGCGGCGAGAGCCCTTCGACAGGCGCTCGCACGATCGCCGCGCGGCGCTTGGCGAGTAGATCCGCCGGCCACGGCCGTGGCTCGATGTCTAGCTGCTCGATCAATGCGCCGATATCGCCGACCGCCTCGACCGGCTGATAATCGCCCTCCGCCATCGATGCCGAATCGATCGAAATGATCTTCGTCTTTGCGAACCAGGTCTTATCGCACTCGACCGGATCGAACCCGATCGCGAGAACCAGGTCAGCCGCTTCGATCGTGTCCAGAATGTCGCGATCGATCGTCATCCCCGATGCGACGCCGAGGAACAACGGCGAGTCCTCGCCGGCGATCCCTTTCACTTTCGGTGTCACGAGAAATGGCGCTTGCAAGCGATCGATCAAAGCACGGATCGCGACGGCATCCGCCGGCGTCGCGCCGAGCCCGATCAATACGAGAGGGCGTTGCGAGATTTTCAGCCGCTCGGCGACCGGAGCGAGGTCCGGCGTGTTGCGACTCCGCTCCTGCCTTGACCCACTGAACGCAGCTTCCTGTGTCGCCATGTCGCTTGGAAGAGAAACGTGCACCGGACCCGGACGAGGCGCGGCCGCCAGGTCCATCGCGCGATCGATCTCAGCGAACGGGACTGTCGCCTTCGTCACCGGCGCGAACAACTCGTCGAGCGCCAGCCGCTGATGCGTCATCGTCGCGTACGATTTTTCCGAAATTTGCGCCGTCACCGCGACCATCGGCGCGCGATCGAGATACGCGTTCGCGACTCCCGTGACCAGGTTTGTCGCACCCGGCCCCAGCGTCGCGCAGCACACGCCCGGAACGCCCGTGATCTGCCCGAGCACTTGCGCCATCCACGCCGCGCTCGCCTCATGGCCGGTCAGCAGAAAGCGGATTCCCGCGCGCCGGCACGCGTCGATGAACGCGACGATTTCGCCGCCCGGCAGTCCGAACAGATACTCCACGCCGCGATCGGCCAGCGTCTTTGCCATCGCTTCGGCGTTCGTCGGCATCATTCGATTTTACGTGGATCAGGAAGGCCCTGCCAGTCATGGCGGGGGCCAGCCTAGTTACAATGAAGGTTCATCCCTTCCTGGAGGAATCATGGCAGCAGAATCGCGGCGCAAATCGGTTGCAGTCAGTGTCGGAAACGTAAAAGTCGGCGGACCCAACCCGATCGTGGTCCAGTCGATGACCAATACCGATACCGCCGACGTGCAGTCGACCGTCAATCAGGTGATGGCGCTGGCGAATGCGGGCTCGGAACTGGTCCGCGTCACTGTCAACACCGACGACGCCGCGAAGGCCGTCCCGAAGATCGTCGATACGCTCGATAAATTCGGCGTGCGCGTGCCGATCATCGGCGATTTTCATTACAACGGCCACCTGCTGCTGAAGAAATATCCGGACATGGCGCGCGCGCTGGCGAAATATCGCATCAATCCCGGAAACGTCAACATCGGCAAGAAGCACGACGACAATTTCCGCACGATGATCGAAGCCGCCGTTGAATACGATCGTCCGGTGCGTATCGGCGTGAACTGGGGATCGCTCGACGGCGCGCTGCTCACGCGCATGATGGATGAAAACAATCTGCTCGCCGAGCCGCTCGACGCCAAGACCGTGACGCTGCGCGCGATCGTCGTCAGCGCGATCGAATCGGCCAAAGCCGCCGAGCGTTACGGCCTCGGCCGCGACCGCGTTATCCTCAGCGCGAAAGTCAGCGGCGTGCAGGACCTGATTCGCGTCTACCGAATGCTCGCGGCAGAGTGCGACTACGCGCTGCACCTGGGCCTGACCGAAGCCGGACTCGGATCGAAAGGCATTGTCGCGACCACCGCCGCCATCGGCGTGCTGCTTCAGGAAGGAATCGGCGACACGATCCGCGCGTCGCTCACTCCGCTGCCGAACGGCGACCGCACCGAAGAGGTGATCGTCAGCCAGCAGATTCTGCAATCGCTCGAACTGCGCAGTTTCACGCCGCAGGTCACGGCATGCCCGGGCTGCGGCCGAACCACCAGCACGTTTTTCCAGGACATGGCCGATCAGATCCAGACTTATCTGCGCGAGCAGATGCCGGTCTGGAAGTCGCGCTATTCGGGCGTCGAAGAAATGAAGGTCGCCGTGATGGGCTGCGTGGTGAACGGACCCGGTGAATCGAAGCATTCGAACATCGGCATCTCGCTGCCGGGGACGTTCGAAGAGCCCGTCGCGCCCGTGTATGTCGACGGAAAACTGAAGTGCACGCTGCGCGGCGATGCGATTGTCGCGGAGTTTATCACGATCCTGAACGATTACGTCGATCGCCACTACGCGTCGCTCGAGACGGTCGGCGCATGACGCCGGCTCCGGTCAAGCCGCTGATCACACCGGACGTGCTTGAGAAGATCGACGTCCGCGTCGGAACGATCGAGGCTGTCGAAGACGTTCCCAATTCCGACAAACTGCTCGCATTGCGCGTCAACTTCGGCGATCACAAGCGCACGATTCTTTCCGGCATGAAAGAGGAGCGCGCCAATCCGCAGGAAATCGTCGGCAAGCAGGCTCTGTTCGTCGTGAACCTGGAACCTCGCAAGATGCGCGGCATGATGAGCGAAGGAATGCTGTTCGATATCGGCTACGCCGACGGCGTCAAACCCGCGCTGGCGATGCCGGAACATCCCGTGCCGGACGGCTCGCGCGCTGGCTAGTGGAGCGTCCCAGTGATTTCGACAGTACTCGTGGGGCAGGCTTAACGAATGACTGGGACGCTCCACTAGCGCGTTACTGAATCGTCGCCGAAAAAACTTCTTCCATCAGTAGGTTGGTCCGGCAGCCGGTCGACGGCTTCATCTGGTTGCGGCTATCGGTCCAGACCGCGTGCGAGACGCCTCCGAACGAAACCAGTCCTTCATAATCGCCGTACTGGTTGCCGTAATCGATCGCTGAACACGGGAACACACCGCTGCAATCGTGCTCGTTTGAACTCGCCGAACTCACCCGCACGTTCGGTGCAAACGACGAACCGTCGCTCGAGCGCGTGAAGTAAACATCGGTCATGTAGCGAAGACCCGTCGTGTCGTTGCGCGTGTCGTAAAACGAAATATTGACTTCGCCGGTTTGTGCATCCACCGAAAGCCACTGGTAGAAACGATCGACGTTCGTCAGCTTGTCCGTCACGCTCCGCGGAGCCGACCACGTCGCGCCGCGATCGTCTGAATAGGAGACATAAATATCGGTATTGACGCCGTTTGACAGGTCCGCCCAGGAACAGTACAGCCTTCCGCGATGCGCTCCCGTCGATCGGTCCGCATCGCAGGCAGGATAAATCAGCGCCCGCCGGAAGGAAATCGCCGGAATCCCGATATCGAACGGAATGCTCTTTGACGCCACGGTCACAGGCGTGCCGAACGTCGCGCCGCCGTCGAAGGAACGGTTCAGTGTAATCTTGTTCGCGGCGTAGTCGTTCCAGGCGACGTACACTTCTCCATTTGGACCGACAAACGGCTGCGCCGCGATCACACGGCCCGGTCCTTTGGGATCGTCAATCCGAGCCACGCTGAACGCCGCGCCCTGATCGGTCGACCGCGCAAAGCGGATTCCGCCGCCCGACGATCCTCCGCTCGCCGCGTCCCAGGCGAGATAGACGTTGTCGCGGTACGGGCTTAACAGGTTCGTGTCAGCCGCGATCATCGGCTTGTCGTTGAAGTGATCGGAGCCGGAGGAGAACGAAAAAACGTTCGCGCCGGGATATGTCTTTCCGCCGTCCGTCGACTTGGCGACCGAGAGCGCCGTTCCATTGATCCCGTTGCCGTTGCTGAAGTAGACCACGATGTAGGAATAGTAGAGATTCCCCTGTGTGTCGAACGCCAGCGAGGGATCCGATCCGAAATCGATCCCGTTCTTGCCGATCGCCGGGGGAAGCGGCAGATCCGTTCCCGTCCAGGAGGTGCCGCCGTCGCTCGATGCGTAGCCGCGCATCGCGAGCCGGAAAATCTCGTTCGATCCCGCCGCTACGGATTGCGGCTTCATCGTGTTCAGCGTGATGAAGGTTTCGCTTTGCGGACCACACTCATCCGATGCGTCCGCATTGCCGCCGGCCGAAATCGACGAGGTCTTCTTCCCGCCCGGGCCGATTCCGTTCTGCAGCAGCGTCTGGTACTTCGACCACCACCTCGGCGCCGGCGTGTTGTTCTGCGCCGAAGCGGAAAGGCCCACGAGAATCCCCACTACTACGATGTAACGTGATCGCATAGTGGCTCGAACATACCACAGCTATTCCGCCAGAAAGTTTTTTGTCTCGTTGATGAAAATTTCGAACTGATCGTGATGGACCCAGTGGCCTGCCCGATCGACCTTCACCAGCCTCGAATTGCGGATCACCGACGCTCGCCCGTCAATCTCGGGATCCTGCGCCCAGCTTTGCTTACCCCAGAACAGCAGCGCCGGGCATGAAATATTTCCGAGGACCTGTTTCATGTCCTCCATGTTCATTCCATACGGCGCGAAGATGCGGGCGTAGTTGTCGAACTTCCAGATCAGCGAGCCGTCGGCATTCCAGTTGGTGCCGTGCAGCGTGAGATGCTCCGCGACTTCATCCGACAGGAATGGATTCGCCTCCTTCATGCGCGCTACCGCCTCTGCCAGCGTCGGATAGCTGTGCGGAGTGCGATGCTCCAGCTTGCGCACGGATTCGATCCATTCGCGATAACGGTCGGACGCGGGCTTGTGCACGCGATGGCTCGGCGGAGGGCCGAGCCCTTCCACCGCCACCACCTTCTTCACGCGATCCGGATAAATTCCTGAATACAGCAGCGAAATAATTCCGCCCAGCGAGTGACCCACGATGTACATCGGAGCCTCGCCGATGATGTCGCACAGCGCGGAAAGATCCAGGACGTGTTCGGCGACGCTGTAGAGCGCGCCCGGCGCCCATGCGCTGTTGCCGTGGCCGCGCAGATCGATCGCGTAGACATGATAGTCGTCGCGCAGCGCGCGCGCTGTCCAATCCCAACTGCGCGCGTGATCCAGTCCGCCGTGGACCAGAATCATCGCGGGCTTGCCGTTCGTTCCCCAATCCCAGAATTGCAGTTTGAGCCGATCGGAATAAAAGAAGTGAGAGACAGGTTCCAAAAAACCAGAATACAGGAGTCAGGCTTTCT
The DNA here is from genome assembly GCA_020073325.1 of Terriglobia bacterium. Lineage (GTDB taxonomy): Bacteria > Acidobacteriota > Terriglobia > Bryobacterales > Bryobacteraceae > Palsa-187. The sequence continues at coordinate 8,723 of JAIQFJ010000222.1, forward strand.
CGGGCGGCGCATTTTGCAGCGTGACACTCAGGCCCGCGGCGCGATACGCTTCCATCAGCGCGCCCGCCGCGGGACCGAACTTCGGCGGATCCACATGATTGCTCTCTTCCAGTTCCATCAGCGCGCGAAAACGATCGAGCACCAGCGCGCTGCGAAACACGCCGCCGATAAAGGAGACGCAGGCAATTTCTCCGGGCCGGAATAATTGCGACCGCACGGCTGAGGCGAACGTAGCGAGCGATTGTGCCGCGCCGTGCAGCACGTCGCGCGCGATCGCATCGCCCGAAAGCGCAGCCTCATCGACGATCTTCGCCAGTGACGCAATGCGCGGCCGCGGATATTCGTCGGTGTAGAAACGATGCAGCAGATCGTTCGCGTCGCGCGCGCCGGTCGCTTCAAGCAGCGCCTCGCGCAACGCGGTGGGCGGACCCCAGCCTTCTTCCTGCCGCAGCGACGCGCGCAGCGCCTGCCGCACGATGTCGAACGCGCCGCCTTCGTCGCCGAATGCGAATCCCCAGCCTCCCGCCCGAGCCGTGCGGCCCGCCGCATTTCTTCCGAACGCGATGGATCCAGTGCCCGCGATCGCGACGATTCCAGGCTCGCCCGCCGTCGCGCCCACCAGCGCGATCAGTGCATCATGCGCAAAAACGTATTTCGACGCGCGCACCGCTTCGCGCGTCATCGACTCTTTGTCTTCGGCCCCGCCGCTGAATCCGAAGCATGCCGATTCGTACTCCGCATCGCCCGCGGCTTCTCGAAGCGCTTGCAGGAACTCGGCCCGGCTCACACGATTGGTAGGTCCGCTGCGGGCGACTCGAATCACGCAACCGGTTTCATCGCCGACCAGCGCTGTCGTGCCGGATTGCCCGCCGTCGATCCCTACAAACAATTTCATGGACGAATCCTATATAACGTCGTCTTGTCCGCGCGAGCCACTATTTCCAGTCCCCACGCTTCCGGTTCCTCGGCGATCTCCGGCGCGGAGCGGTCGTCATCCGGCACCAGGATGTAATGCACCGCGCGAGCCGCGAACTCATGCATTGCGGCGCGCCCCAGAAATCCACGCGGCTTGGTTTCCGATTCCTCGAACGAGTCCGCAACCTTGTGCCCGCCGGCCTGAATTTCGAAGCGGAACGGCCATGCGTAGTCTTTCGACGTCCACATCCGAACCTCGTCCACGGCTTCTTCGCGGCCGAAGTTCACCTCGATGAACATCCCCGGCTCCGCTGTGCGCCAGCTTCGCCAGCGCGTCGCGCCGGAGTTATCGAACGCCATCTGGATCTCCCACGGATTCGGCCGCGCGCGAATGCGCCACGAGGGACTTCGCGGAATCTCGACGCCGCGACGATAAAACCGCAGCTCATGGACGTTCCATTGTTCGAGCCCTTTGCCGCGCGCCGTTTCGACGACCCGCAGCGTGGTCGTGCGCTGCTCCGCGAAATGAAACGTCAGCAGACGGCACGCCTGCCATTCCTCCATGCGCGCGACGTTGAGGATATCGAACAGAGTGCTGTTCAGCGCCCCCGGAAAAACCTCGATCACCTGCCGCGACGAGTAAGCCTCGGCCACGCCGCCCAGGCTGAAAACGGGCTCCTTCGCCGGAACATTCTCGTCGATCATCCGCACCACGCCGAATCCGCCCAGGTGCGTGCGCAGATATTCCCCTTCCTGTTGTTTTCGCAGCGCGGCTTTGTAAGGAAACTCGACGATCCGCCATACGTTCGGATTCGCGTAGAGAGGAATCACCGACGGCCACGACGCGACCGCCTGGGCCGCCGCCATCAGCGCCAGTTCCAGCTTCCATCGCTCGAACGCCAGCGCCAGTGCCAGCGCGAAAAACGGCAGACACGGGATCAGGAAGCGTGTCCCGATATTTCCGAAATACGTCGCCAGCAGCAGCGCCCCAGCCGCCAGCAGGCGCCGTCCCGCGCGGTTCCCGAGCGCCAGCAATCCGATCGGCACGAGAAGAAAAATCGGCCCGATGATCCCCTGCGTCCACGTCCCGTCGATGGCCGCTTCTAGCGGAAGCTTGCGCAGATCGGGCATGTCGTAACGACGCAGCCACGCGGCCCAGTCCTCGATTTCGAGCGTATGAAAATAGCGGCTCGGGAAAATTTCCGTCGCGAACGGAGCCACCGG
>JAIQFJ010000223.1 GCA_020073325.1 Terriglobia bacterium
CGTCGTGGCCATCTGCGGATGAATCATCCCCGATCCTTTGGTCATCCCCGCGAGTCCAGGCGCCGACGCTGTCTTCATTCGCGTGTCCGTCGTCAAGATCGCCTTCGCGGCGTCTTCAAAACGATCGGCGCTCAACCCCGCTACTAACCGCGGCATCGCATCCACGATCAACCGCGCATCCAACTCGACACCGATCACCCCCGTCGAAGCCGGCAAAATTTCCTGTGGCCTGATTCCAAGAGCGTCGCCCGCGGATTCCAGACATGCCTCGACCACTGCGACACCGGTACGCGTCGCGCAATTCGCGTTCCCCGCATTCGCCAGGATCGCCCGCACCCGGCCGCGCGCATTTTTCCGCGCGACTTCTACAGGCGCCGCCGCCACGCGATTTTTCGTGAACACTGCCGCGCACGACGCCGGCGTCTCCGAAACGATCAGCGCCAAATCGTCCTTCGCCACTTTGCGGATACCCGCAAACGTCGACGAGTATCGAAATCCCGCCGGCAGCTTCATCCCAACACCTCCACTTGATGACCGCTCCAGAACGCCGCCGCGCTCATTCGTTTCTTTCCCTCCGGTTGCACTTCGATCACTTCGAGCAATCCCTCGCCGCATCCGACGCGAAACCCGCCCATCACCGCGCCGATCGTGCTCGATCCCGAAACCGCGCGCGCCTTCCAGATCCCCAGTTTTTTTCCGCGCGCGAACGTATAACAACCCGGCCACGGCTGAAACCCGCGCACCCGATTCGCGATCTCCCACGCGGGACGCGACCAGTCAATCAGCCCATCCTCCTTTTTTAGAATAGGCGCCAGCGTCGCCTGCGAACCGTCCTGCGGCTCCGGTACGATGCGCGTCAGTTCATCCAGCGTGCGCTTTAAAAGGTCCGCGCCCGCCACCGCCAGCCGCTGGCCCAGTTCCACTGCCGTCTCATCCGCGCCGATCTCGGTCGACCACTTCAGCAGCATGTCTCCCGTGTCGAGCCCCGCGTTAATCCGCATCGTCGTTACGCCCGTGCGCGTTTCTCCCCGCGCGATCGCCCACTGGATCGGCGCAGCCCCGCGATATTTCGGCAGCAGCGACGCATGCACGTTAATAATCCCCAGCGGCGGAATGTCGATGATCGCTTGCGGAATGATCTGCCCGTACCCCACCACGATCATCGCGTCCGCGTTCCACGATCTCAATTCCTCGACGCACGTGCGAATCTTCAGCGGTTGATAAACCGGAATTCCCAATCGCAGCGCGGCTTCCTTCACCGGAGGCATCGCCAATTCCTGACCGCGCCCCTTCGGCCGGTCCGGCTGCGTATACACAGCGACCACTTCCGATGCCACTGCTTCGAGTGACGGCACCGCGAACGCGGGAGTTCCCAGAAATACAAGCCTCACTGCCACTCGCCTGCTTTTTGCAGTTTGCGAATCCTTCGACGAATCAAATCGCGCTTCAGCGGACTGATATGACTGATATACAACCGCCCGTTCAAATGATCCGTTTCATGCTGAAACGCGCGAGCCAGCAGATCCTCGCCTGTCATCTCGAACTCCGTGCCCTTGGCATCCTTCGCCCGAACCGTGACCTTCATCGCCCGCGTCACCGGCTCGCGAAACGTCGGAATACTCAGGCATCCTTCCTCGCCCGTCTGCGATCCCTCGCGTGAAACAATCTCCGGATTGATCAGCACGATCTTCTGCGCCGGATCCTCGCCCGTCGATACGTCGATCACCGCGATCTTCTTGCCGACACCGATCTGCGGAGCCGCCAGCCCCACGCCGCGCGCCGCATACATCGACTCGAACATGTCCTCGATCAGCTTGTGCAACTCCGGCGTATCGAACTCCGAGACCGCCTCCGCGTTCTCCTCCAGCACCGGCTGACCGTATTTCACAATCGGATAAATCATCAGTAATTCTTCACCTGTTCGAGATAGCCCTCGTAATTCCGCTTCATTTCGACCAGCGAATCGCCGCCGAATTTCTCAATCATCGCCCCCGCCAGCACCAGCGCGACCATCGCTTCGCCGATCACGCCCGCCGCCGGCACCACGCAAACATCGCTGCGTTCATAGGCAGCCAGCGCCGGCTCGCGCGTCGTCAGGTCGACGCTTTCGAGCGGCCTCCGCAGCGTCGAAATCGGCTTCAGCATCCCGCGCACGACAATGTCCTCGCCGTTGGTGATCCCGCCCTCGAGCCCGCCCGCGCGATTCGCTCCGCGCGTGAACTTCCGCTCCTCGCGCTGATAGTGAATCGTGTCCTGTACCTTCGACCCGAACGACGCCGCGCCTTCCGCCGCGAACCCGACCTCGACGCCCTTTACCGCCTGCATCGAAACGATCGCCTGCGCGAGCTTCCCATCCAATCGCGAATCCCAGGTGACATGGGACCCCAGCCCCACCGGCGCGCCCTTCGCGACCACCTCGAACACTCCGCCGATCGTGTCGCCCGTTCGATAAGCCTCATCCACGCGAGCCTTCATGCGCTGCTCCGCCTCCGGATCCACGCAGCCCAGCAGCACTTCGTTCCGCTTGCTCAGCTCGATCAATTCGGAGAAGGAAGCCGCACGCTCCAGCCGCGCATCGCCGATCGCGATCACGTGGCTCAAAATTGTGATCCCGAATTCGCCCAGCAGCGCCTTCGCCAGCGCGCCCACCGCCACCCGAGCCGTGGTCTCGCGCGCGCTCGCCCGTTCCAGCACGTAGCGCGCGTCTGAAAAATTGTATTTGATCGCTCCCGCCAGATCGGCGTGCCCCGGACGCGGCCGCGTCACCAGCTTTTTCTTGCCTTCGTCGCCGCCTTCCACCGGCAGCGCTTCCGTCCAGTTTTTCCAATCCCGATTTTCAATGATCATCGCGATCGGCGACCCGATCGTTTTCGAATGCCGCACGCCGCTCACCACACGCGCGCGATCCGTCTCGATCTTCATCCGTCCGCCGCGCCCGTAGCCCTGCTGCCGGCGCCACAATTCGCGATCCAGCGCTTCAATCGAGATCGGAACGCCCGCGGGAAGCCCCGTCAGCGTTGCCACCAGGCATTCGCCGTGCGATTCTCCGGCTGTCTCGAATCGAAGCATGGGAAATCATATGTTACAAGGTGCTGGCAGCGGGATGCCACCATGCGAGGACTGTGAGGAGGGAAAAAAAGAGTCGTACTTGGGAAGTGCGGCGGAGCGCGCGGCTCAGCCGCCCGCCCCCACCATGCACGAAGTGACTTTCGAAAAAATCGCGCTCACCGTCGGGCCCACCCACTGCGGAAGGAAAGCGCCCGCCGCCATCGAGATGCTGCCTGCAAGCAGCGCATATTCGACGAAGTCCTGGCCCTTGCGATCCTTCCACATGCGCTGTGCAACAAAATAAAAAGTCGACATATTCATCACCTCGTGGGACTTCAACTTCCTCGATACTATCTTGCAGAAATTCTGTGTTTCAGACAAGTGTTATTTGACCGTAGTCATATACCGGAAAAAGCCCCTATCTGCCACTCGCCCCCTTAGAACATTAGGTCCGGCCTAGTGAATTGACCTTAAGGATTTGTTTGCGCCGGATACCGGATCACCGTGAAATTTCGTAGATTCACCGCGTCCGTCGTGCTCCCCGACATTTGTCCTCGCAGCGACACCGTGAGGTTCTGCGTGATATCTTCCGACGCCGAACCCAGCGATGCCGCGAGCGCCGTGCTCGCGCCCCAGCTCTCGACATCCCAGCCCTGCGAGCCGGAAATGAGCCCCAGCGTAATTCGCCCGCTCAGCCCCGCCTCGCTCGTTCCCCCGCTTCGCGAAAACACCGTCGTGCCTCCCCAGTGGATCTCGCCTGTAAACCCCGTGCTCGTTCCGCTGTGCGCGTATTGAAACTGCACCTCGATGCGATCTCCGACTCCTAACAACCCCGCCGGAATCGTGCAACTCCCCAACTGCGTGAGCGTCGTCGCCGTCGTGTTCGACCCCGTGCTGCTGCACACCACCTGCCCCGCCGCCAGCGACCCCAGCGGATTTGACGGATTCGCATAACGGTAGCTCGCCACCACCAGGTCCCCGACCTGCGGCGTCGACGCCGTGATGAACGTGATCACGTTGGTGTTCAGTGTATAGTCCGTGCCGAGCTTCATCAACAGCCCGTTGCGATACAGATCCAGGCTGGCCTGCGGCGACGGCGCGAACAACAGGGTGAAGACCGTGTTCGATCCGTTCACCGCTCCTCCCGGCGTTTCGCCGTCGGAGAACAACGGCGAGACTCCGCCGCCCCCGCTGCCCGATCCGCAGGGACCGGAACTGCCGTCGACTCTCACGCAATCGCTCAAATTCCCCGTCGCGCCGTCGAGTTCCCCCGACGAATTGATCACCGCCGCACGGCCCACTGTAAATCCGATGCCTTCCTGCGGCCGAATCGCCAGCTGATTCACCAGACCCGTCACGTCGGAAATCTGCACCGACGTCGTCACCGGCGGCGGCCCCACAATCGTTCCCGACGAAACCCGTACATCGCGGACCCGCAGCACCAGCGACGTCGGCGGCACCGCCCAGATTTCGGTGAACTGATTCCGTCCGCCGCTGTTGTAGGTGATGTTATATTGCGCCCCCGCCGACGCCGTCGTCGTCGGCACCAGCGCGATTTTCAGCACTCCGTTCACGATCGGCAGCGTCAGGTGCGCCGTCGCAATCGCCGACGTGTCGCCGCCCTCGAAGCTGTTGTAGTCGATGAACATCGTTCCCGTGAATCGCGTCCCATCGGCTCGATAAAGAACATCCTGGATCGTTGTCAGCGTAGGCTGTCCCGCGGCGATTCCCGCCGCCAAAATCCACAACACCGCCGACCATTTCACTCTGAGCATCCGGCTCCCTCCCAGTTGCCCCGAGTCTACGCTGCCCTCGCGCGACATACCCCGCACCGATTCGCGATCTTCAAGATTTTTCAGCCGGATGTTGACCGGACTAGAAGCGAATCCGCACCCCGCCCCAGGCCCCAATCGGAGCCCCTGGAGCGAAAAACGTCGTCGTGCGAATCGGAAAATCTCCGTCTACCGGCGCATATGGACGAGCGATAAAATTCCCCGCGTCGTCGTAAGCCGTCGGCCCCAACTGCGCCGCCGTCACGTAGCGATGATTCAGCAGATTATTGATCTCGACGAAAAACTGAATCTTCTTCGACGCCTGAAAATGCGTCCCAAGATTCAGCACGCCATATCCCGGCGCAAATCCCGGTCCCAGATAGTACAACCCGTCGGGCTGATGCAGATTATCCTCGTTTCCACGCGCAAACGACCGGCCCACAGCGTCGAAATCCAGATCCACCGAAAGCTTCGCGAAAGGCTGATACTCCGCATACGCCTTGAAAATATTTTGCGGAATCTGCGGAATCCGGTCGCCCGGCTGCACCGTGATATTTCCCCCGGCATTGGCGCTGTTGCTCGCCCCGCCAATCGTCTGCGCGCTCTGGTACGTCGCATTCAGCAGCGTATAACCGCCGCCCAGCGTCAGCTTGCCGATCTTTCCCTTCAGATCCGCCTCCACGCCCTGGCGCTGCGTCTCGCCGAAATTTGAAAAGTATCCGAACCCGGTTTGCTGCGAGGCGACGAACAGCAGATCGTCGTGATTTACCGTGCGAAACCAGCCGAAGTTCCAGTGCAGCCGGTCCTCGATGCTGCCCCGCGCGCCTGCCTCGAATGTCCGCGCGATCACCTGTTTCAGCGGCGGATCGCTCACCAGCGCATTCGGCAGATTGCACGGTTCCTCGGGATTCGCACAGCCCAGTTCGATCGCCGTCGGTGCCCGGCTCGCTTCGCTGTAGCTGAAATAGACGCTCGCATATCGCGACGGACTGTACGTCACGCCCGCCGCCGGATTGAATCGCCCGAACGTATCCTGCCCCGTCAACGATCCCCGCGCCCCGCTCGGATCGGCCGGAAGCCGGTCCGCATTGTCGATCGACGTGCGATTGTAGCGGCCCGAAACCGTGACCGCGATATTCTTCGCCACCGTAATCGTATCGGTCGCGAAAACACTGTACGTGTTCACCAGTCCGTGCAGATCGACGCGCGTATCCACCGGCACGCCGTCGCTCGACGTGCTGCCGTCGCTCGACGTGCTGCCGTCGGCGAACGCCGCAATTGGAGTAATCGTCAGGCGGTCCGCATTCAGATATCCGAACTGCGACCCCTGCTGAAATCCCAGGCTGCTGCGATCCCAACCCGCGCCCGCGATCACGTGATTCCGCGAGTTCACCCACGCCGCCTGTCCCGAAACTCCCCAGTTGTGCTGCTTGTTGTACGTGTTGGTGAGCAGCCCCGTGCACCGATCCGACGGATCCGCGTGCAGTAGCCCCTGCGCGATGCAGCGCCAGAACGGAAACGGCTCCGTTGTCGCATTTCCGGTCGCCGGAAAGCCGCTGTACCCCGCCGCCGTCAGCGCCGCGACGTCCGCGCCGTTCAGGTTGTAAAGCGATTGATCGAACGAATTGTCGTTGATATCGCCATTCGTCGTATCCGCGCGGATGTAGCGAAAATACGCCACGCCCGACAGCGACAGCCTGTTCGACACTTCATGCCGCGCCGAAAAATTCACCGACGGCGAGCGGTTCCAGGTGATGTCCGGAATCGTGTTGACGCTCGAATAATGCTCGGCCAGAAAGCGAGTATCCTGCAGCCCGTTCCCTGTCAGCCAGTTGTCCGCATACGCGAAACTCAGGCCCATATACGTTTTGCCACGCTGCCACCCGACCTTTCCAAACGACTGCCGCACTTCCGACGGCGAAAACTCGCGCCACCCGTCTTCGCGATAAAGATTTCCCGCGACGTACCAATTCAATCCGCGCGCGTTCGATCCGCCATATTCGAACTCGCCCGCGCGGCGTCCGAAACTTCCGCCGCTCAATTGCAGCGTCGCGCCCGGCTGGCTGTTGCCGTCTTTCGTCTGAACCGAAATCGCCCCACCCAGCGTATTCAACCCGAACAGCGGATTCGACCCCGGCATCAGCGCGACCTCCGCAATCGCGATCTTCGGAATCAAATCCCACGCGACGATATCGCCGAACGGCTGATTCTGGCGCACGCCGTCCATGTACACCGAAATTCCCTCCGGCGTCCCGAGCAGCGGCGAGGCCGTGTAGCCGCGATAATTCACATCGGGCTGAAACGGATTTTCCTGATTCTCGTTGACGTGCACGCCGTCCAGGCGCCGGTTTAAAAAACTCGAAAGATCGGTCGCGCCGCTCTGTTCGATCTGCCGGGCATTCGCGGTTTGCACCGGCGACGGAATCTCGTCGAGCGACAAATCCGTCCCCGCCAGCGGCGTCGCGCCCACCACGTCGATCCGCGACGTCTGCGTCGCCAGCGCCATCACCACCGTTTGCGTCACCGGTCCGCTTCCGGCGTCAATGTTGATCGACTGCGACGCGAACCCGTCTTTCGATACCTGCAGCCGGTAGCGTCCCGGCGCGAGTCCCTGAAACGCAAAAACACCCTGGCGATCGGTCTGAAAACTCCGGTCGATGCCCGAGCCCCGCAGCCGTCCCGACGCCTCGATCGCCGCGCCGCTCTGATCTTTCACTTCGATCCGGACCTCGCCGGTCTGCGCCCACAACGAGGCGGCGCACACGAGGATCCAGGCCCGAAGTCCCTGCATGTTCTACAATTCCGAAGCGCGCTGTTTTGTTCAAACTTTTTTGTTGAACAAACCGCCGCCTGGAGGAATATCCTGGGTAAGAGTGTCGATCGAACGCACAGCCCCGGCCATCCTCCCGGTCTCGACCGCCGGGCCGAGCCGTGACACCCGGCTCGAAGCCGAGGTGGTCGACTTGTTCGATCAATTCCGCGACAGGCTGCTGCGCTATCTGCTGGCATTCGGCCTGGCGATCCCCGACGCCGAAGAGATCATCCAGGAGGTTTTTCTTTCTCTGTTCCGCCACCTGCAGCGCGGCAAATCGCGCGCGAATCTCCGTGCCTGGCTGTTTCGCGTGGCGCACAATCAGGCGCTGAAGCGGCGTCAGCGCAACCGCCGCGATCCCGAATCTCTGGCCGCCGACGGCATCGCGGTCGACCCCACTCCGAATCCCGAAGATCAGGCGCTCTCGACGCAGACGCATCGCAGGCTGCTTGCCGTGGTGCGCGCGCTTCCGGAACAGGACCGCCGCTGCCTTGCTCTGCGCACAGAAGGCCTGCGTTATCGCGAAATCGCCGGCGTTCTCGATATGTCGCTCGGCGCGGTGTCGATTTCCATCGCACGCTCTCTCGCGCGCCTCACGCGCGCTACGGAACGGTGAACGTATGTCGTACGAAAAGCATCCCTCGGATGAACAACTGATCCTCGATCTGGACGGCGAGCTTTCGGCCCGCCAATCGCGCCGCCTGCGCGCGCATCTCGAATCCTGCTGGACCTGCCGGACGCGCCGCCAGGAATTGGAAAACTCCATCGCGGAACTGATCCGCGCCCGCCGCGACGAAGAACTGCCTTCGGCCGACGGCCCGCAGGCCCTGCTCAAAGCGCGGCTCGATCAACTCCCCGCGCCGCCCCCGCGCATCCCGATCTGGGCTCTGGCCGGAGCCGCGACGGCGCTCATCGCCCTTGCGATTCTCGCGATCCGCGTCCTACCTTCGCGACGCCCGGTTGTGCATCAAGCCGCGATTTTTTCCATCCCCGATTCGCGCCTGACTCCGGGAGCCGCGGTGCTGCTCAATCGCCGGTCGGTGTGCTCCGCCGAAAATACGAAGAACAAGACGGTCCCGGTCGCGCTGCAGCGCCAGGTTTTTGCGAACTACGGAATTCCGGGCGCGGAGCCGCGCGAGTACGAAGTGGACTACCTGATTACGCCCGCCCTCGGCGGCGCCGACGATATTCACAATCTCTGGCCGCAGTCGCATTCGGCGACGGTGTGGAACGCCGAAGTGAAGGATGCCTTGGAAGATCGCCTGCGCCAGATGGTTTGCGAAGGCCAACTCGATTTATCGGAAGCGCAGCGCGAAATCGCCGTGAACTGGGTGGCGGCGTACAAGAAATATTTCCACACGGACGCGCCGCTTCCCCAACATCGTCAATAGCGCTTATCGCGAGGAATCAGCTCTGCGCCGCCGACCGGCGCTGCTCTTCTTCGTATTCGAACTTGCGCACGTTGCGCAGGCATTCCGACAGCGCGCCCATCAGCGTGTTGCTCCATCCGCAGGGCCGGAACGGAGCCGTCCCCTGGTTCAACTCCACGTCTGTCTGCGCGAAGAACTGCAGGTCGCCGATCTCGGGCGTCGCGTATTCATACACCGTGATCCGCATCTCCACGGGACCCGAGGCGTGCTGCTTCTTCACCGAGAAAAAATGCAGCTTTGCAAGTTGTTCGGAGGCTTCCCGCTGGACGTATTTCCAATCGCTCATGAAGGAGAGTATAAAACGTTCGTACCAGTGCGCGTAGGCAGGACGGATAGGACGTTTGCTGGCCCCTCGGTCCCATGTCCCCTCGCGCGTTCGCCGCCCATAATCGGGTTGACGTTATGAAGTCCGCATTTATAATCACGTTTCAGATCTCTTCCAAGCCGCGCGACCCGGAAAAGGCGCTGGATCAGCTCCTGCGCATTCTCGACCTGGTGAACCAATATCGCATCCACGCCACCTGGGAAATCCCGGAGGACGATCCCGGCAAAATTCCGGAATCGATCCTCGCTATGGTGGGCCAGGATGTTCGCAGCGGCAAAACCGAACACGCATCCGCCGACGTTCTGGTGCTGAAAGGCGCCGCCCCTGGCTGGAGCGTCATGGATTTCATCCGCAGCGAAAAATATCTTTCGCAGCTCGACCGGGCCGCGAAAGCGCAGAACATCTGGCGCCTGCGCATCGACCTGCGCGAGCTGGACGGTCCCTTATGCCTCGACGAGTTGCAGAAAATCTTCGGCCGCTTCGCCTGGCTGCGCGAGCGCGATGAAATGGTCAGCCTGAATGCGGCGGAGTGGGAACAGCGCTGGAATCAGGCCGTCGCCGGCAGTTCCTTGACGATTTCGCCGACGAAGGACTTGGCGTCGCCGAACAACATGAGCGTCCGGTCCATGTAGTACAGCTCGTTGTCGATTCCGGCAAAGCCCGGATTCATGCTGCGCTTGATCACCATCACGGTGTGCGCCTTGTCGACGTCCAGAATCGGCATCCCGTAGATCGGGCTGTTCTTGTCGTGCCGCGCCGCCGGATTGACGACGTCATTGGCGCCGATCACCAGCGCGACATCGGTTTCCGAAAAATCCTGATTGATGTCTTCCATTTCGTGAAGACGATCGTAGGGAATATCGGCCTCGGCCAGCAGTACGTTCATGTGCCCGGGCATGCGCCCCGCGACGGGATGAATCGCGAACTCGACGTCGACCCCGCGTTTGATCAGCGCGTCGGTTAATTCGCGAAGCTTGTGCTGCGCCTGCGCGACCGCCATTCCGTATCCCGGCACGACGATCACTTTGCGCGCGCTTCCCAGGATCTGCGCTGCGTCTTCGGCCGTCGCGGATCGAACCGGCTTCTGCGAGGTCGCCGCCGCGATCCCGGCCTGCACCTGTCCGAACGCTCCGAACAGCACGTTCGTGAAGGACCGGTTCATCGCTTTGCACATGATCACCGAAAGAATGAAGCCCGATGATGCGTTCACCGCGCCCGCGATGATCAGCAGGCGATTGCCCAGCGCGAATCCCATGGCCGCGCACGCCGCGCCCGCGTAGGAGTTCAGCAGCGCGATGACGGTCGGCATGTCGCCGCCGCCGATCGGAAGAATCAGCAGTACGCCGAACAGCAGGGAGAGGCCCGTGAACGTCGGAAAGACCCAGGACGGCGCGGGCTCGGCGATCATCCAGATCCCCAGAGCCATCGCGAACGCGAACAGCAGCAGAT
>JAIQFJ010000224.1 GCA_020073325.1 Terriglobia bacterium
CGCGCTTCGAGCATCGCCGCGAATCTTTCCATCGAGCACATGGCCCGCCCGAATATTTCCGCGCAGGCCGTCGCTCACGTCGCGCTGGACGAGTTGACGCGCAGCGTCGACTTGCCGATTCATCCGCAGCCCGGCCTGAACGCGATCGACGCGACGCTCGCCATTCGCGACATGCAGATTCAGAACGCGCTTGTGTCGATCGGCAAGACTTACATCGCCGCTTCCGGCGATCTGCGCACCGGAGCCCAGTTCGAGGCGGGCATCGCGATCGACGAAATTGCCGCGCTCGCCGATCTGAAGCGGCACCCGTCGGGCAGCGTACAGATCGCGGGCACGGCGAAGATTCCGCTGGCACTGAATGGAACGCTGAAGTCGAACAATTTGTCGTATGAACAATTTCGCGGCATGCGGATCGAGTCCGCGTTTCATGCCGACCCGCGCACGATTGAGCTGAGCGGTTTCACGGCCGGCGCACTCGGCGGCGAGGTGCGCGCAAATGCCAGGCTCGCAAATCAGTCGCAATTCTCCGTCAACGGAACGCTGCGCAATTTCAGCATCGCGAACCTGAGCGCGGCGTTGACAAAGAAAACGATCGGCTACGCCGGGAACATCGGTGGATCGATACAGGCCTCCGGCGACCTCAAACAAACGATTCGTGCAAGCGCCCATCTCACGATCGCCCCCGGCGGCCGCGGCGTGCCCGTCTCCGGCCGGATCGATGCCGGCTACGACAACGGCATCGTTCAGTTGAAGCCGTCGAGTATCGTTCTTCCGCACACCCGCATCGATCTCAGCGGACGCATCGGAGAGCAGGCCGACGTGCGCATCGAATCGCGCAGCCTGGAGGATTTTTCACCGGTCGCAAATCCAGGTTCCGCGGTGAGGCTGCGCGGCGGATCGGGCCTGGTGACGATTCACGAAAGCGGTCCGCTTTCGAACCCTCAACTCACGGGCCACGTGACGCTGACGAATTTCACGCTGGAGGAGCGCCGCTTCGACCGGCTCTCCGCTGGGCTTCGCGCATCTCCTTCGAGCGCGGAAATATCCGACGGCACACTGGAACATGCCGGCCTGCGCGCGCAATTTTCCGGATCCGCGGGACTGTCGAACTGGAAACTTGCCGATCAGGCGCCGATTCGCGCGAAGCTGACCACCAGCGGCGGCGATGCGGCGGATTTTCTCGCGCTCGCCGGCCAGCCCGCCCGCATCACCGGACCCGTTACCGCCAACATGGCCATCGCGGGCACGGCCACGAATCCTCAGGGCTCGGCGCAGGTCGCCGCCGGACCCGGAAACGCATACGGCGAACCGTTCGACCGTCTTCAGCTTGCCGCGGATCTTTCCGACCAGCGCGTCGACCTCACTTAGCTCGAACTCACCGCCGGCGCGGCGCGCGTCGAGGCTCACGGGACGTTCCTCCATCCGCGCGACAGTTTCCGCACCGGGCGCGTTCAGCTTCATGCCGGCACCGATCAGATCCAGTTGGCGCAGTTTAAGACCTTGCAGCAAAAGCGGCCCGGACTCTCCGGGATTGTCGAGCTGCGCGCGGACGTCCTCGGCGAATTGCGATCCGGCGCGTTCGTGCCCTCCGCCGTAAACGCGAATGTGTCCGCATCGGAGGTTCGCGATCAAAACCGGACCTACGGCAGCCTGGCGCTGGACGCGACCACCTACGGGTCCGACCTGAACACGCGCCTCAGGTCTGATTTCGCGGGCGCGCGCGTCGAGGCCACGGCACGCACCCAGCTTCGCAGCGGCTACCCGACCACGGCAGACGCCACGATCCGGAATCTCGCGCTCGAAAAACTGAATGAATTCCCCGCGCGCGGCGTTCTGTCCGCCGAAGCGCATTATTCCGGGACGCTCGACGATCCGCATGCCGATCTGCGTTTCCACCTGGCGAACGGCTCGCTGTATGACCAGCCCATCACACTCGCCGACGGCAGCGCGAGCTATACGAATCAACTCGCGAACCTCGCTTCTCTGCGTGTCGCGACGCCGGCGGGCTCGCTCGACGTCAACGGATCCTTCGCCCACGCCGCCAGCGATTTCAAGACGGGAAAGGTGGATCTGCATTTCCACGCCCCGCGCGTGCTGCTCGAGCGCGTGGCGTATCTACAGAAGGCCCGGCCCGGTTTCGCGGGAGTGGCGATTCTGCAAGCCGATCTGTCAGGCGACTTGCGCGAGTCTCAATTTCTTCCCGCGAACGCGGAGATCAAAGGAACGTTGCAGGATCTCAGGATCGACACCAAGCCGGTCGGGTCCGCGAATTTCGAGGCGCACACCGCTTCCGGCGCGCTCGCGATGACGCTGGATGCGGAACTCGCGGGCAGCCGCGTCCACGGCGCCGGCCAGGCGCAGCTTCATGGCGATTACTTGGGCAATGCGAATCTGACGTTTTCAAACCTGCGCTATTCCTCGATCCAGAGTTTGCTCGCGGCGGACGCGCCGTTTGAGGCTTTGGCCGAAGGACAGGCGAATTTTTCGGGATCGTTTCTCCAGCCGCGCGAAGGCACCGGCAGCTTACAGATTTCGCGGCTGGAATTTTCGGGAACCCGTCCCGACCTGGCCGCCGTGGCGCTGCGCAACGACGGGCGGATCGCCGCGCGGCTGGACCACTCCACGATCGTGATCCAGCAGGCGAAACTCACCGGCACGTCAACCAGCATCAACCTCGCGGGCAGCGTCGGACTCAATCGCGGTGGTCCGCTCGATGTGCGGGTGGATGCAAACGCCGATTTGAGCGTCGCGAAAACATTCAATCCCGATGCTTTCGCCAGCGGCACGGTTACGGCGAACGCGAATGTTCGCGGCACGTTTTCCGATCCGCAAGTGACCGGGCGCATCGACCTGAAGGATGCGTCCCTGCAACTTGCCGATTGGCCCAACGGAATCTCCAATGCGAACGGGTCGATTCTTCTTAACGGAACCAGCGCGCGCGTGAACGCGATCAGCGCGCAAACCGGCGGGGGAAAGCTGACCATCGACGGAATCGCGGGCTTCACCGGGGCCGCATTCGATTTCAATCTTCGCGCCAGCGCGGAGCAGGTGCGCACGCGCTACGCCGGCGCCTCGGTCACCGCAAACGCGTCGCTCACGCTGACCGGAAATAGCCAGCGAAGCAGCCTGAACGGCAGCGCCACCATTACGCGGGTCGGCTACAGCCAGCAAAGCGACCTCGGCGCGATTCTCACTCAGGCAACCGCGCCACCCAGCGCGCCCGCGGTTCCAGGACTCGCCTCGCGCGTCCGGCTGAACATGCGCGTACGGACCGCGCCCGGCGCGCGCTTTCAGACCGATCTGGCCGAGCAGCTCTCCGCGACGGTCGATCTCAACGTCCTGGGGACATTGCAGAATCCAGGCATGGCCGGCCGCATCACCGTCAACTCCGGGACGCTGATTTTCTTCGGCAACAAATATACGGTGAATCGCGGAACCATCCTGTTCTTCAGCGCCACGGCGATTCAACCCGTGCTCGATATCGATCTGGAGACCTCCGCGCAAGGCGTCGACATCAATCTGAGCGTCAGCGGGCCCATCGACAATTTGAAGCTGAGCTATCGTTCCGATCCGCCGCTGAAGTTCGACGATATCGTGGCCCTGCTCGCCACGGGCCGCACGCCGCCAGACCCCACCATCGCGGTGAATCAGCCTTATTCGCCGGACCTGAGCGCGACGCAGATGGGCGAGTCGGCGATTCTGGGACAGGCCATCGCGAATCCCATCGCCAACCGGCTGCAGCGCGTTTTCGGAGTGACGCAACTGAAAATTTCCCCGACGTTCGTCGCGGGGTCCGCGCTGCCGCAGGCTCGCATTTCTCTGCAGGAGCAAGTGTCCGCCGCGGTGACGCTGACCTATTCGCAGGATCTGAACCAGGCGAACTCGCAATTGATCCGCATCGAGCTGGAACTGACGCCGCGATTTTCGGCGGTCGCAACCAGGGACGAAAACGGCATTTTCGGCGTCGATTTCTACTACAAAAAGCAGTTCCGGTGATGCACGGCGGCAGGGTCGGGAACGTCAGAAACTGTTGAGGACACTCGTGCATCGTCCCGCGCCGATGCTAACCTAAAGGAGATGCTTATGCGTTCTGGAGCCGCGCTGTTTCTGTTGTCGTTTGCTGCATTTGCGCAGACTCCGCCCGCCGACGTCGACGCCGCGCTGCGGGCGCGTGTGAATGAATTTTTCGGGTATCACGTCACCGGCGACTTCGAAAAAGCCTGGCCGATGGTGGCCGACGACACCAAGAAAGAATATTTCAGCGCGCAAAAGACCAAGTACGAGAAGTTCAAGCTCGACAACATCAAGTACAACGAAGATTTCACCAAGGCCGTGGTGACTCTGACGGTGGTCGAGAAGAAGCGGATGAGCGTGCAGTTTCCGGAAACCGAAATCACGCATCCGACCTCCACGCTGTGGAAGATCGAGAACGGGAAATGGTGCTGGTACAACGACCACACCACGAACTGGCTGATGCCGATGGGGCCGTCCGCTCCGAAGACCGTACAGACGAATCCCGACGGCTCGGCAGCGCCTGTGATCACGGCGGACAAGATCAACCAGCGCGTGCAGGGGATCATGGGTCAATCGGCCTTCAACAAGGCAGAACTGCACCTTTCTCCGACTAAGGCGTCGACGGATCAGGCCGTGTTTCACAACGGGCAAGGCGGACAGGTGAAGATCGCGCTGGTTCCTTCGAATCTGCCTCCCGGCGTGACGGCAAAGCTCGACAAGGGCGATCTCAACGCGAATGAAGAGGCCGTGCTGAAGGTCAGCTACGCGCCTCCCAAGAACGCTGCCGCGCCTGGGGATATCACGCTGAACGTCGTGATGGAACCGTTCAACCGCATGTTCCCGGTGACCGTTCGTTTCCTTCCGGGCCAGTAGATCCGGTGGCCGCCTGCGTGCTTCTCCACCAGGGGAGGCCATGCAGGAATGGTACATGCAACCAGCGGCGTACGATCTACGGATCCGCTCAGCCTAAATCTTTCAACCACTAACAAGAATCCTTCCGTCGATTCGTTCGCTCAGCAGTTGGCTCAGGCGATCGAGGGATACCTCGGCAATGTTCACAATGGGTCCCATTTCGAGATTGATGTTCAATCGGGACAGGATCAGAGTTTCACGGTGAACGTGAAGAACCTGACAGCGGCGCCCACAGCGAACGCACGGCCATCGGTGGTAGCTTCGCCGGCGACGACTCCGGCAGCGGCTCCGGCAACGCCTGCGACCGTCGCTCCTGCGCCGACTGCGCTGGCCGCTCCGGCGCAATCCGTCGACAAATCGAACATGACACCGACCGATGCCTACTGGGCGGAGCAGCCCGCCGCGGTGCAGGCTCTTCGCACCATGCCCGACGACGAAAGGTTCGCCGCGGCTCAGGACCTGGCGAAACAGGGCTACACGATCGACGTGCCGATCATGGTGTGGGGCTGGGATCCGCTGGTGACGATGACGCTGCGGCAGAACGAAGGCTACACCTGGGTGCCGTCGGCCATGCAGGCGAATATTCCGATCGGGCCGGGAGTGACGAACGTCTGGAATCTGCCCAGCTACGATCCGAAGAACCCGCCACCGGGCTCGATCAAGGTGTCGACCGATTTCGCGCAGGGAAGCAACATGCAGGATCCCTGGATCAAGACGCTTTCGGCCACCTAGATTCAGCCACATATCGTTTCGATGCGCCGACGTCGGCGGGCGGGCGCGGTAATGATCTTCCAGGAGGAGATCTTTATGAGCGCTCCCGTGAGCCGTCCCGTTGTGCCGCCGCAGCCGAATCTGCTGGCCTACGGAATATCGCAACTGGCTTTATTCAACACCTACACACGCGAGAGTTATCTTGCCGCCTTCGGCGTGCAGGCGCCGCAGTGGGATCCGTCGCGAGTGCGGAAGTCGTGGTTCGACTCGACGGTGGACACGTCGGATCCGTCGAACGTCGCCGTCTATAAGATCATCGCGAAGGATCAGAACGGAAACTGGGGCATGCGCCAGATGGTGCTTCCAGCGCCGGAGGCGGCAACGGTGAACCTGCCGGGCGCGGTGACATATCCGCCGTTTACCGTCGCGCCGACGCAGGTGACCAGCGGAGGGTCGCCGGTGAACCCGAGCTACCTGAGTCTGCAATCCGACGCCGAGTCGCTGATGGGTGCGCTGGGCGGATCCGGCCTGGTGCAGGAGACGGGAAACGCGATCTTCCCGATTGTGTATCCGGCCTCGGAGCCGCGGCGGATTTGGGATTTCGTCGTCAATGGCGTGCTGGTGAACGCGGGGTCTCTGCTGCTGGCGCAGTATGCGAATGGAATCGGCGCGCCGGGCCATTGGGATTTGTCGAAGGGCGATCCGGTGTGGGTGCCCGATCCTGCGCCGCCGGATGGGCTGAACGATACGCGTCCGGCCCGCGATATTCCCGTGCGCGATCTTCTGGCGAATGAAAAACTGCAGCCGGGTTTGATGGGCGTGAGCGTGGTGCGGAGCGATCTACAGAATCAGCAGGGAGAGGCGAGTGGGGAGTTTACGGCGGACGACCGAGCTACGTTGCAGCAGATTTATCAGATCGTGAGCAGCGGAGCGTGGAGCAGATTGAGTTGAGGGCCGGCCGAAACCGGCCCTCTTGCTCAGGTTAGTTCACGCCAGGCAGGTAAACCGAGTTGCTGTAGTAGACCTGACCGCTGACGATCACGCCCACCGAGAACGGCACGTCGGTGCCGCTCGGTCCGTCGAGCGGGATGGTGAATTGGATGAGATACACACCGATCGCGCCCGGCAGGTAGTATGACGAGCCGACCGGAACGCCCTGGTTGTTCACTCCGACGATCGCCTGACCGTTGATGGCCTGCGAGTTGCCGGGGTTGTCGGTCGAGGCGGGCGGCGTGGTCTGGCCGAGGCCGGTGAGGACCGCGTAATACGGCTCGCCGCGATGCGCGAAGCTGGACGGCGTGACATAGGTGCCGTCGGCGGCGCGGATGACGGCGCCGTAGGGCTTGCTGTTCGGTCCCAGGTAGGTGAAGATGCCGGGCTGAGCCGGGAGCACCTGAACACCGGAGATCGTCGTAGCGCCTCCACTGACCGTGAGAACGACCGTGGCCGAACTACCGGTCACTTCGCAGGGAACCTGGAAGGTCGCCTGCTGGACACCGTTCTGGTTCGAGACAGAGTCGATAGGGGCCGGCGTCCCGTTCACCGTGAGGGCCGAGATGGGCCCCAGCGAGTAGGGAAGCGGTCCGAACAGACTGGAGGAGATTACACCCTGGACATTGGGCGCGACGCCGTTTCCAGTGACGGTCGCCAAGCCGCACGCCACCAGGCCGATGGCGCCGCTGGCCGTATTGGTGAAGCTGCTGGCGGTGATCGAGGGTCCGGGCGGAATCGAGGTGAGCGAAGCCGTTGCTGAGAAGCCGCTGGAGCTGGCCGTAATGATGATGTTGCCGGCTTGCGCTCCCGCGGTCACGGTGGTCTGGACCCGTCCCTGAGCGTCCGTGGTCGCGCTGGTGGGGGTCACGGTGGCGACTCCACTGCTGACCGCGAAGTTCACCGTGGCTCCCTGCACCGGATTTCCGGTCGTATCTTTGGCCACGAAGATCACAGGCTGCGCGAACGCCTGTCCAGTGACGGCCGTCTGCGACGCTCCGCTCACCAGGCTGATGCTGCCGAGCAGGATCTTATTGGTGAGGGTGAACTTGACGGTGTTGTTGCTCGCGAGCGTCAAGGTGACCGTGATGGTTCCCGGCGTGTTGCCGAAGGCAAGGCTGGTGGAGACCTTGCCGGTTCCATCGGCCTGATTGATGGTGTTTTTCAATGTCGCGGAGTTGGCCGGCGAGACCGACCAGGAAACAGTGGCACCGGCGACCGGATTCCCGCAGCCGTCGAGAACCTGAGCGACCAGCGGAGACGACAGAGTCTGTCCGGGAGAGCCGTTCTGGCCGTTGCCGGAAATCACTGTGGCACTGACCCCCTGCGGTCCGGGGCCGACTTGCACCGCGATGTCATGTTCCTCGAAGCCACCCACGAGAACGGCGACCTGGAAGTTTCCGGTCCGGCAGCCGGTGGTGACGACGTTACAATGCGCCGACCCGGTTGTATCGGAGAGCGTCGAGCCCTGACACGCAATCGGCGGTTGCGCACCGGCCGGATCGCCAGTGGGGTTGGTGGCGTCGTAGAGCGTGAGTCCAACACCGGGAATCGGGCATCCCGGGCAAAGACTTGTTTGCGAGTAAATCTGCGCGACGATTCCGTTCGCGATCGTCTGGCCCGCGGTGATGACGAGCGGGGTGCCGGCGTCGGGCGTGACGACGAACGAAGCGGGAATGTCAGCGCCCCCAAGCGCGGTTGTCACAAAGACGGTGGCCGTAAAGGTCACCGATCCGTATTGCGACGATGCGGTGATTGCGCTGGGGAAATAGCCCGGAAAGGTGGCCGTGACCGAAGTGGAGCGGAGGCCGGCCTTCGCCTGGCCGTTCTGATCGGTTGTCGCATCGGTCGTGTCAATTCCCAAGGGACCGCTCGAGACGCTGAACGTCACCGGAACTCCCGGAAGCGGTTTGCCGTTCGCATCGTTCACTTGAACCACCAGGGGAGGGCCGGTAATGCCGAACCCGGAGCGGACGAGCTGGCCGTCGCCGGAAACGATAATCATTCCCGAGCCGCCGGTTCCGCCGCCACCGCCTCCGCCACCGCCGCCACAGCCGCCGGTCGAGCTGGTCGGCACGTTGATGGTAAAGGTGTCCGTGGCGCCTCCCACGGTCAGGGTCACGGTGCACACGCCGAGCGGGCACGTCGCGCCGTTGGCAGGGACGGTCACCGTGGTCTGGACCAAACCGTTGGCGTTGGTCGTTCCATTCGGCGTCGTGATCACCAGGCCGGTACTTGCGTCGGTGGTGAAGGTGGCCGCGCTGCTGTACACGCGCTTACCACTGGCATCAAGGACGCGCGCGACCAGGGGAAGCGAGGTGGTGCCGTTACTGAGGTGCTGTCCGTCGTTGTAATTGATGAACTGAGCCGCGCCGGTCTGCACGGGTACGGAGGCGAATTGCATGACGCCGCCGTTGAACGCGGAAAGGGTCTGCTGGCTGACCGTATTCGAGGTCAGGTCCATGCGGTACAGGTTGGTCTGGTTGCCGTTGGTCACCAACAGGAACAGCCAGTGCGCATTCGGGAGCTCATTCGAGATCGCTACGGTGGTGACGTTTTCCACGGTGGCGCGCGGAAGGCCGAGGCTGGGGGCATCCAGGGTCGCGACGAAGGGATTCGCAGATACATCCCACAGCGTCTGGATGTCGGGCGCATAGGCGAACAGGCGGCCGTTCGACGCGACAAAGACGTCGGTGAAGCGCGGTGCGGTAATTCCCGAGCCCTGCGCCGGCCAGGAGATCGCGATTCCGGTCTGGAGGTTCACCTGGAACAGAGACTGTCCCGATATCCCACCGGCGCGGTTGGCGAAATAGGCATACAGGCCCTGCGGATCGAAGTGGAGCGCCAGAGGCTCGGCAAACACCTGGATCTGATTGCACAGCGTGGTCGCGCTATTTTGATTAAGCTGCTGGCACGTCTGCGGCGGGCTTCCGGCCGCGGCGCCCGTCAGAATGCTCGGATTGAAGTAGTAAATGACGTTGGTGGCGGCGACGTACAGTGTCCCGGTGGGTGAGAGCGAGATCGAAGTCGCATCGCCCGTGAGATTCAACTGCATGCCGATGCGCTGATGCGTGGCGAGGTTGATCGCGGTGACCTGGCTGCCGAAGGCGGAATTGGTCAGAACGAAAGCAAACTGGGAGTCGTGCGTGACTGCGATCCAGCAGGATGCGCAGTATCCCGGCTGCTCGTCGGCCGCAAACGTGGCGGTTCCGGGCAGCGACAGGCCGCCCTGGGTCAGAATCGCGTCGTTGCTGGTATCGATCACATAGAAGCCGTCCGCCGCGACCAGGAAGTATTTCCCGTCGGGAGTGACCGCGCCCGCAGTCGGGGCGATTCCCAGTCCGTTGATGGTATGGAAATTCGAGAGCGTGGCATCGGCCGATTCGAGCGCTCCAGGGCCGCCCGACCCGAGCAGATAGAACTTGTTTCCGTCGACGGTCGGAATGATGGCGCCGACGCCCGACGGTCCGGTGCCAGGAGAGAACGTGGCCAGCGGATTGGCGTCGGCAATATACGCGCTGAATTGGGTGAACGTGTTGGGCTGGATGGCGAACTGGAACAGATATTCCTGTCCCTGGTTCTGCTGCGCGAAGGTCGCGCTAACCGCAGCCAAACACACAAAGACGGCGCGGGAAAAATTTCGATAAGACATGAATGGACCTCTCGGGAGCGAGATGGACGCGAGCAGAAAAGTAGTTTAGCACAGCGCGGGGGGCGAACGGTAGGGAAAAAGTAAAGGGCTGGCGGAAAAAGCAAAAGGGAGGAGCCGAAGCTCCTCCCTTTCGTTCCTTACCGCAGTTCGACTTAGTGAGCCTTGATTTCGGCGTTCTGAGTCGTTCTGGTGAGCGTGGCGTTGTCGAGGATGATACCGAGGTAGCCCTCGGACACACCGCTCGAGGTCGGACCACCGCCCAGCGGGCTGATGAACGCGTAAGCATGACAATACTGGAAGCCGGTCTGGGCGATGATGTAGCCCTGGAAGCCGTTCGCACGATTGTCGAGGCCGTTCGCGTTGTTGCCGATCGCGCCACCGCCACTGCTCAGCACGTAGGTGAGCACCTGGCCAGCGGGCACGATAGCAGACGTCTGGGACGGCGGCGGAGCAGCGCCATTCGCACCGGTACCGTAATAGAAGAACGTGACGGTACCCTGTTGCGGAGTTGCGCCGAAGCCGTACGCAG
>JAIQFJ010000225.1 GCA_020073325.1 Terriglobia bacterium
CGCGCGATGTTGGGATGCATCAGGCCCGCCAGAATCTGCCGCTCCTGTCGAAACCGTTCGAGCGCGCGCGGATCGAGCCACCCACGCTCGATCACTTTGATGGCGACGGTCTGCGAAATTTCGCCGTCGTCCCGCTCGGCTTGATAAACCGCGCCCATGCCGCCGCGGCCCACGAGCGCGGTGATCCTGAATACGCCGAACTTTTCGCCGGATACAGCCTGATGGATCCCTGCGCCGCTGACGATTCCCCGGAGCATCGTTTCCGCGCCCTGCTCGGAGGCAAGCAACGCTTCCACCTCGTTGCGGATTTGGGGAGGAAGCTGCTCAAGAAACGCGTCTCGATCGGCGGCGGAAAGATCGAGCAGCTTTAGAAACGCACCCCGAACCTCGGCCGGATCGACAGCCTCGCGTGCCATTGCGGCAGTATATCAACTGGGTCGTCGAGGAGCCGGAGAAGGTCCTTGCGCCCTTCGGCGGCGCAAGAGGATCGCCGTGAGGCCGGCGGCTCCGAGCAGCAAACTGGCGGGTTCCGGCGTCGCGACGGGCACCAGATTTCCCGTCACACGGAAAATCGGATTGATCGATGTTGAGGAAAACGTATTCGCAGGCCCGAATCCCGAGGGCGAGGAGGCTTGCAGACTCGCGTTCTGCGTCACGCCGGAACCGAGCGTCTGGTGCGGTGGCGCGACGTCATGCCAATCGAGCGAATCGGACTGCCCGAAGCTGGAGGGAACCACCACCAGATAATACGTGCCCGGACCGAGCGTCAGGCCGGTGAACAGCGTCGTCATCTCGTTGATCGCCGTGTCGCCGGTGATACTGATCGAAAACGGTAGCGCGAGCTCGTCGGCCACGGTGGTGCCCGGGCCGATCTGATCCACCAGGTAAGCCATCCCGGTGGAGGTCGCTTGAATGCTCGGGGCGCCCAGGTTCGCTCCGACGGTGACGTCCGTGTAGGTCACGGTCTGGGTCCAACTGACGGCGAACGCGCCGTTGACGGCTTGCGAACTGCCGCCGCTGAAAACATCCGAGACAATCGTGCCGCCGAACCCGGAACCCGTAACGAGTAGTGCCAGTTGTAGATATTTCATATGTGACTCCGTCGGCGCGCGAATAAAGTTCGAGCTACTCTCTCCTGCGAAAACAGCGGGGGGAATTCGTTCTTGACTTTCTTCTTGACTGAGCGCGTCGATTTCGGCTAATCTCAAAAAACACGCCATGATTCTGGTCCTCTAATCTCGATTCGCCGCACTTTTGAAGCGCTCTTCGCGCTCCGCTGCGGCCGGTTTTCCCCTACGAGACTTGGAGGCTCCATGCAACAAATTTCAGAAAGCACAGGCATATTCGCTTCTATCCGCGAAGCCCTTCGCGGCGATTCGCACCGCGACTTTACCCAGGAGCGGATCGGCCGCGCCATCACTCTGCTCGCGATTCCGATGGTGCTCGAAGCGAGCATGGAATCGCTGTTCGCCATCGTCGACATGTTCTGGGTGGCGAGGCTCGGCTCGAATGCCGTGGCCACCGTGGGACTCACCGAATCCGTCCTGACGCTGCTGTTCGCCGTCGCCATGGGGCTCAGCACCGCCACTGCGGCGTTAGTCGCGCGTCGCATCGGCGAAAAAAATACTGACGGCGCGGCCGACGCTGCCATGCAGGCGATCCTGCTCGGCCTGGGATTCGCCGGCGTGATCGGAATCGCGGGCGCGTGGTTCGCTCCCGACGTTCTGCGCATCATGGGAGCCTCCGACGCGATCGTCCAGACCGGGGCCGGATACACGCGCGTGATCTACGGCAGCAGCGCCTCGGTGATGCTGCTGTTCCTGATCAACGGCGTGTTTCGCGGTGCGGGCGATGCGGCGCTCGCCATGCGCGTCCTGTGGATCGCGAACGTGATCAACATTCTGCTCAATCCGCTGCTGATCTTCGGACTCGGTCCGTTCCCGAAGCTCGGCGTGATGGGCTCAGGCGTGGGCACAACCATCGGACGCTCGGCCGGCGTGCTCATTCAGTTCTGGGCGCTGACGCGTGGAAAGAGCCGCGTGGTCGTTCATCTGAAGCATCTGCGCCTGCACGGCGAAGTGATGGCGACGCTGATCAAAGTATCGGCGGGCGGAATTTTTCAATACTTCGTCGGCGTGGCGAGCTGGATCGGCCTGGTCCGCATGGCCGCCAGCTTCGGCAGCATCGCGACCGCCGGATACACGCTGGCGATCCGCATCGTGATCTTCGCGCTGCTGCCCAGCTGGGGCATGGCGAACGCCGCCGCGACGCTGGTCGGGCAAAACCTGGGCGCCAAAAAGCCGGATCGGGCCGAGCAATCGGTGTGGCGCGCCGGTTTCTACAACATGATTTTCCTGGGGATCGTCGCGCTGGTGTTCGTCGCCTTCGCGACGCCGCTGGTCTCCATCTTCACCGACGACGCCGGCGTGGTCCCCGTCGCGTCGCACGCCTTGCGCCTGATCAGCTACGGCTACATTTTCTACGCCTGGGGCATGGTGATGGTGTCGTCCTTCAATGGAGCCGGCGATACCTACACGCCGACCGTGCTGAACGCGCTCTGTTATTGGGTCATCCGCATCCCGCTGGCATGGTGGCTCTCGTTCAAGCTGGCGATGGGACCCGACGGCGTCTTCTGGTCGATCCCGATCGCGGATTCCATGCTCGCCGTTATCGGAGTCATCGCGTTCCGGACAGGGAAGTGGAAAGCGCAAAAAGTGTGAGAAGCCGTGATCACCACCGCTGCTCGCGAATCGAACTCGCCAGCCGCTTGCTGACCACCGCCTCGAAGCCGTTCGACATTTTCAGCAGCCACCGCTTGCTCGACAGCGGCGAAATTCTGCGAATGTGATCCGTGTTGATAATCGTCCTGCGATGAATCCTGCGGAATCGCGGCTGCTCCAGCTTCGATTCCAGCACTTTCAGCGAATGATCCGCCAGAAAACGCTGCTCCGCCGTCACGATGTGGACCAGTTCGCCCTCTGCCTGAAATGCGATGATCTCCGCCGGATCGAGCAAGTATAAGTCCGCCCCGCGCCGCCCGACGATCTTGCGCGGAGCACTCACGCGCTGCGTCCCGGCGCTCAATTGCCGCTCCGCCTTGAGAAGCGCTTTCTCCAGGCGCTCGCGACGCACCGGCTTCAGCAGATAATCCACAGCGCCGACGTCGAACGCGTCCAGCGCGTATCGCTCGAACGCCGTGACGAAAATAATCGCCGGCTTGCGATCCCCGCGCAGCGACCGCACCACCGCGAGCCCATCCAGCTCAGGCATCTGCAAATCGAGCAGCACCACGTCGGGCTGCGTTTCGAGAATGCGCGCCAGCGTCTCCAAGCCGGTGGACGCTTCGCCCGCATATTCCAGCGCGGGAATCGACTCGATATGCTCGCGCAGGATCTGCCGTGCGATCGGCTCGTCGTCGGCGATCAGCACCTTCATCCGGCCACCTCGAGCGCGCGCAGGCCGACGGGAGCCGTGAACACCACTGTGCTTCCCGCGTCGCTCGACTCGATGTTCAACCGAGCCTCCGGTCCGTAGCAAAGCTGCAGCCGCCGCGCGACATTGTCCAGCCCGACGCCGGACTTGTTGTTCGATTTGAATCCGCCGCCCGTATCGCGAACCGCGACGCGCAGCGCGCCCTGCGCATCGAGCGACGCTTCCAGCCGCACCAGGCCGCCTCCGGATTTCGGCGCGATGGCGTGCTTCACGGCGTTTTCCACCAGCGGCTGGATCGACAAAATCGGAATCTGCGCCGTCAGCGCATCCGGAGCGACGTCGATTTCGACGCGCAGCTTTTCGCCCAGCCGCAATCGCTCCACTTCGAGATACGCCTTGACGATATGCAGTTCTTCTTCGAGTGGCAGGAACTGTTTTCCGGTCTCCAGGAAATACCGGAAAATATCGGCGAGGTTCAGCACCGTCTCTCGCGCGCCCTTCGCTTCGCGCGGAATGATTCCGTAGAGCGTGTTCAGCGCGTTGAACAGAAAGTGCGGATGAATCTGCGACTGTAGCGCGCGCAGCTCGGCCTGCGTCACCAGGCGCCGCATTTCCGATTCGCGATACTGCTCCACCTGCTCGACAATCTGCCCCGCTGCGCGGCCGAGCGCCTGCAGATCCTCGCTCAGATACCGTCGGCCGCCCGAGCGCCGCCCGAGCAGCACGTAGCGCGACCCGCCTGAAGGAAAGCGCAGCGGCACGACCGCTTCCGCGCCCTTCTTTTCCAGATCGCCGCGCAATCCCGGCAATTCCGAAACCAGCGCGGGACGCCGCAAATCCAGCTCGGCAAGCTTGGGATCTTCAATCAACCACGCCTCGGCTCCCATGAAACTGCCGAGTTGCTGCGCCGCGGACGCAAGATAGCCGGCTTCATCGCGCACCGGCGTCTTCAATCGATCGAGCAACGCTTCCCGATCCGGGCTGCGGAACACGAGCCGCGTCAGCAGGTCCTGTACCCAGCCTCGCAACAGCGCAAACAGCACCAGCAAAATGCAGATCCCGGTGAGATAAAGCGCCTGCAGGAACGGCGTCGACGGCGCAGGCAGCAGGGCCAGCCGCCACGCCGCGACCGCCGCCGAAACCAGAACGGCCGCCAGAAAAATATTCGCCAGGAATCGCAGAAATGCGTCCAGCAGAACGAATCGATAATCCTGTAGCAGGACCAAAAGCGCCAGCGGAATCGCCGCATGATGAAACGCGAGTTC
The DNA here is from genome assembly GCA_020073325.1 of Terriglobia bacterium. Classification (GTDB taxonomy): domain Bacteria; phylum Acidobacteriota; class Terriglobia; order Bryobacterales; family Bryobacteraceae; genus Palsa-187. The sequence continues at coordinate 4,698 of JAIQFJ010000225.1, forward strand.
GCGCGACCAGATTTGCGCCGCGTGCTCGCTGCGGAAATGCACGAACGACATCGCCAGCAGGAACAGCAGCATGGTCCCGGCGACTCGCGACGTGTTTGCGCGATCGCGAGCCGCGAAAAAATTCAGCGCCGCAATACACGTGAGCGCTCCGTAGCCGACGATAATCAGCGCCAGCCCCAGCCTATGAAACTGAACGCTTCGGCCCGTCAGCTCCGCCAGGTGGAGCACGATCGACACCGCGCTCAATCCATAGCCGAGCCGCACCAGCGTGCGCAGCCGGTCCCGCAAACACAGATCGAACAACACCGCGGGCAGCAGACTGAGAACCGCGAATCCGCACGCCGCCGAAATTTCCGCGATCCGCGTCGAGTCCGGACTCAACGCCAGCACGATCAGCGAGGCGAGGTTCCATAAAAACGCGAGCGCCGCCGCGAGCATCGATTTGGTGCTCCCGGCGAGCCGTCGCGCGGCACGATCCTGAATCAGAAGACACAGAAAAATGCCGAAAACCAGCACTCCGGCGGAATGTCCCAGCGCGTTGACGAGTAACGACTCGTTCACGCCTCAATCATAACCTTGCGTTGCTAATCTGCGTCGATCTCACGCATCAGGCTGCGGATCTCGCCTGGATACTTCGGATTCGGATTATACGCGTGCAGTTTCTCATCGAGCGTCTTGCCCTGATAATATCGCCCGAACGCGAGCTGCCGCGCAATGAATCGTATCCCGTGCCGCAGCGACGCGAATCCGGTGCGGGCCGAATCCCATCCCCAGCGATTGTTGTATCGCGCGTGCTGTCCGCATGTGCTTTCGCGGACCGACACCGCCGGAAGCAGCCGGTAGTCGAGGCCGTAAGCATCCGCCACGGCGATGTATTCCGACGTCAGCAACGGCGGGGGACAATTGTAGGCCTCGAAAAATGCCTGTAGATGTTTGCTGCGTGTGTCGGGCGGCGGCGTGGGCAGCGTGTCTGCGGCTGAAATCACCCCTGCTGAGAGCCCCAACAGACCGATCGCCAGCGCACAGACACAACACGAGTATTTAGAGTTTCTGCGTGCCATTGTGATTTTTCCCGCCTCTGTCCTCAGCCTTTTGGTTTGGGCGGAAAATGCTTGAACATATCTTCCACCGTGTCGTGGAGCTTCTTCGCGTTCTTGTCCGGATCGCCCGACAAAGTATTCGTCGCGACTCCGCGCCAGACCAGCTTCTTGCTGTGCGTGTCGAACAGGTCGACGACCAGCGTTCCCACCGGTGTGTTCTCAACCGTCGTGGTCGCCATGCCGTCCATTCCGCCCCAGAACCAGCCTCCGCCCAAATTGTCGTAGAACGTTTGCAGCGTCTTTTGATTTTCAGTCGACCCGAACGCGGTCACCCCGACATCGCCGCCCGAGGGAGACACCTGCCACCCCTTCGCCTGCAACGCCGCATCCACGTTCTTGCGAATGCGATCCTGCCACAGCCCGTTGCCCGCCTGAAGCTTCACCCACGAATACGTCTTGTATTTCATGAAGTCGGTGGAGTGGCTGTAATCAGTCTTCACGTCCGCAAAAAGAACGGCACAAATCCCCAGAAGTGCCGCCACCAACATTGCCGCGAATTGTTTTTTCATTCTGTCAATCTCCTTTGAGCTTCGTTGTGGTTATGTCGGACCTGCCCGTTAGACTCGCTCGTTTGAAGACCTGTTTCGTTGCGGCAGACCGCTCAGGAAGGTTGAGCTAGGAATGTAGCTCGCTGAAAGTAGGACGCAGTCTTATGATTTTTGGATGTGACCGGCGCCGGAAACGTTTCACTTAACGGTTAATGCAAAACTAGTAAGTTGACCCCGTACGCCTCCTTCGGTTCGCGCGATTTTCGTTTATTCCTTGCCGCGAACTTGCTGTCTACGCTCGGGATGCAGATGATGTCGGTGGCCGTGAGCTGGGACCTCTATCTCGCCACGCGCTCCGCCGTCGTGCTCGGAAACGTCGGCTTCGTGCAGGTGGCGCCGTTTCTTTTATTCGCGCTCTGGGCCGGCCATTTTGCCGACCGCCGCGATCGGCGCGCGATCCTGCTGGTCACACAGACCGTGGTGCTGTGCGCTTCCGCCGTGCTGATCGGAAGTTCGCAATCGGTCGTGTTGATTTACAGCGCGCTTTTTCTCAACGCCGCCGCGCGAGCTTTTCAAGGACCCGCGCGGCTCGCGCTGCTGCCGCATCTCGTCGCTGCCGACGCGCTTGGCAACGCGATCACCTGGAGCAGCAGCGCCCAGGAGATCGCCAGCGTCAGCGGACCCGCCCTCGCCGGATTGATCCTCGCCGCCGCCGGCAGCCGCACGGTGTACCTCACGCAGTTCGCCTGCGCCACGCTCGCCTTCGTGTGCTTCTATTTCATTCGCGCCCACGCCGCCGCGCCGCGCGAATCGCCCGATCCGCGATCCCTGCTCGAAGGCGTGCGCTTCGTCCGCCGCGACCCTCTGATCCTGCCCGCTATTTCGCTCGACCTGTTCGCGGTCCTGTTCGGCGGCGCCGTCGCGCTGCTGCCGATTTTCGCGGTCGAAATTCTCCACACCGGCGCCCGCGGACTCGGCTGGCTGCGCGCCGCGCCGTCGCTCGGAGCCGTGTCAATGGCGCTGTTCCAATCCCATTCCGCCCGCCCCAAGCGCGCCGGACTCGCCTTGCTGTTCACCGTCGCCGGATTCGGCGCCGCGACCATTGTCTTCGGCGTCTCGCGATCGCTGTGGCTCTCCTTCGCCATGCTCTACTGCACCGGAGCCTTCGACAACGTCAGCGTCGTGCTGCGCCAGTCCCTGGTGCAAACACGCACGCCGGATTATCTGAAGGGCCGCGTGCTGGCGGTGCAGAATATTTTCATCAGTTGCTCGAACCAGCTCGGCGCCGTCGAATCCGGCTGGACCGCCGGATGGTTCGGCCCGATCCCCAGCGTGATCGGCGGAGGCATCGCGACCATCGTCATCGTTTCCGCCTTCGCCACCCGGGCCCGCGCCCTCCGCGAATGGCGCGGACGTCCTTAGAATTACTCTTTCACCCGAACCGCGCGCGCAAGCAGTGCATAAACCCCGATCGTCGCCAGGATCAGCACCGGTCCTTCCACCGGTGACAGCGTATGGAACCGGTGCGGCCCGAACATCGGATTGATGAACCAATACTCGGGCGGCTTGTCCCGACTCAGTGCGAACCAGTAATGCGCCGTCTTGTCCTGATAGAGCCGAACCCATCCTGAGGCCACCAACACGACACCCGCCGCCACAATCCCGATCAGCGTCGCGATTCCCGGCCGCCTGAGCACCGCGCGCCACTCGACACGCGCCGGCTCGCAGCGCAGGAACACCATCGCCAGCAGCACGCCCGCCGCCCCGCCCAGCAGGTCCATATAAATGTCGTTGAAGTCATACTGCACCGGCCGGCCGCCCATCAAATCCCAATACTGGTAGCACTCGTCGAGCCCGCCGAAGATCGTCACCCACGCGAGCGACTCCACCGGCGACAGCGTCAGCGCCATCAGCGCCACGCCTTCCGGTACATATTGCGGATAATGCACCAGCTCGACGTTATTCGCCGTCAACAGCCGCCATGTGCCGAAGATGAGCGCGATCGTCAGCACCCAGTACACCGCAATCGTTCGCCACGCCGCCTGCTTCCGCAGCGCAAGCCAGAAAATCAGCGTGAGAATCGCGCCTTCCCCCAGCGCAATCGCCGCCGATGCCTGATAGAGTCGCTTGTGCGAGATCCGCACCGCAATCTCATTCACCACGTACTGGACGTTTTCGTGCGGAAACGTCACCAGCGCTGCGTACACCAGCAGCCCCGGCCAGCCCCAGCCACGATGCCGATGGATCCACAACAGGAATTTCTGAGCGGGGCGCACGTGAAAGCGCCATTATGCCACGGCTTGCTATCATCGCCCGTGGTGGTCCGGAATCGCGATCTTTGGATTTACTTCCTGCTGTTCGCCGCGGTTTTCGCGGTGTACAGCTCCGTGCGCACGCACGACTTCATCAATTACGACGACCCTGTCTATGTCGTCGCCAATCCGCACGTGCGCGGGGGACTCACCTGGGACGGCCTTGCCTGGGCTTTCACTTCTTTCGAGCATTCCAACTGGTTTCCGCTGACGTGGATCTCCCACATGCTCGATGTCGAAATGTTCGGCCTCAATGCCGGGTCGCATCATCTCTCGAGCGTTTTCCTCCACGCCCTCAGCGCCCTTGCGCTTTTCGCTCTGCTCGTCCGGATCACCAGGGCCCGCTGGCCCAGCGCCTTCGTCGCGCTCGCTTTCGCCCTGCATCCGCTGCACGTCGAATCGGTCGCCTGGGCCGCCGAACGCAAAGACGTGCTGAGCGCGCTCTTCTGGATCTTCACCCTGCTGGCCTATGCGTGGTATGTCGAAAGACCGTCCTCCAAGCGCTACGCGGCCGTGGTCGCGCTTTTCATCTGCGGCCTGATGTCGAAGCCGATGGTGGTCACGCTGCCGTTCCTGATGCTGCTGCTCGATTACTGGCCGCTCAAACGCAAGCTGGAAACGCGCCTGCTGATCGAAAAGATTCCGCTGTTCGCGCTTTCCATTGCCGGATCGATCATTGCCTTCATCGCGCAGCGACAGAGTGGAGCCGTCGCCGCGCTCGATGTCATCCCCTTTCCGCTGCGCGCCGAAAATGCGCTCGTGACATACATCACGTACCTGGCGAAGTTTGCGTGGCCCTCGAATCTGGCCGTCTTCTATCCTTACGCCGACCATATCCCGGCATGGCAATGGATCGGAGCCGCGCTGCTGCTCGCCGCGATCACCGCCGCCGTTCTCCTGGCCCGCGCCACGCGACCTTATCTCGCCGTCGGATGGCTGTGGTATCTGGGGACGCTGGTCCCGGTGATCGGACTCGTGCAGGTGGGCAGCCAGGCGCGCGCCGATCGCTACACCTATCTCCCGATGATCGGCATCGCGATCCTGATGGCCTGGCTCGCTGCCGACGTCATCAAATCGCCCGGCGCGCTCGGCACGGCAGCGACCATCATCGGTGTCATTTGGGCCGGCGCCACTGTGAACTACCTCCGCGCCTGGCAGGACAGCATCCCGTTATTCCGTCACGCGATCGAATCGACCGGCCCCAACTGGGTCGCTTATAACAACCTCGGCGGCACGCTCCGCCGTGCCGGCCAGATCAATGAAGCGATCGCCAATTTCGAAAACGCTGCGCGCATTCATCCCGGATTTGCCGATATCGAAGACAACCTCGGCGAGGCGCTCGTCTCCGCCGGCCGTGTCGATGAAGCCATCGCCCATCTGAATCGCGCCATCCAAATTCAGCCGAAGTTCGGCAAGGCTCACGTCGACCTGGGCGCGGCGCTGATGCACAAGCGCGACCCGGCACAGGCTGCCGCGCAATTTCAGGAAGCCCTGCGCCTGGACCCATCCGATGCCGAAGCGCGTTTTCGCCTCGGGGGAATTCTCGCCGCCCAGGGACGCATGCAGGAAGCGACCGTGCAGTTCCAGGCGGCCCTGCCTTACTTGACCGAAGCCACGCGCCTCAACCCCGACGACCCCGAAGCGCGCCACAACCTCGGCGGCGTCTTGGGAATGATGGGCCGCGCCGACGATGCCGCCGTCGAGTTCGCCCACGAAGTCCGCCTGCGACCCAACGATCCCGAGGCGCACTACAATCTCGGCCTCGCGTTAGCCAGCCAGCAGCATTTCGCCGAAGCCGCCGCTCAGTTCGAGCGCGCCGCGCAGCTCCAGCCCGACTACCTCATGGCTCACTACAACTTCGCCCGCGCGCTGCTCGCCGTCGGCCGCACCGTCGAAGCGCAGCAGGAATTTTCGCGGACCCTCCAGATCGCCCCGGATTTCGCGCCCGCCCGGCAGGCGCTGGCGCGATTCAAGCAGCAATAACCTTCAGATTGCCGCCACCAGCTTCGCCAGCAGCGCCGTCCGGTCCGCAATCCGATTGATCAAAATACTCTCGTTCACCGCATGCGCCCCTTCGCCGACCGCTCCTAACCCATCGAGCGTCGGCACTCCCAGCGCCGCCGTGAAATTTCCATCCGACCCGCCGCCCGTCGCCGATTCCTCCAGTTCCACTCCCAACTCGC
>JAIQFJ010000226.1 GCA_020073325.1 Terriglobia bacterium
GGTTTTTCTGATGACGCTGGCTTCGTCGCTGCAGCAACCGGCGGCGGGGTGGCCGAACGTCGGGGTGAAGGACGCATGGCTGATCGTGCATATCGCTCTGGTGCTGGCGGGCATCGCCGCGCTGCTGCTCACCGCGATCGCCTCTCTGTTCTACCTGATGCAGGAACGGCGGCTGAAAACGAAGCGGGTCGGGAAATTTTTGGAAAAACTTCCGCCGCTGGCGACGCTCGATAATCTGATCAGCGTTTCGATGGGACTCGGCTTCGTGCTGCTGACACTGGGTCTGGTGTTCGGCGTGACGTGGGCGTCGATGGAAAGCGGCACCGAATGGGTCACCCAGCCGCGCATCCAGCTTTCGCTGGGCACCTGGGCGCTGTGCCTGGTCATGATTTTCCTGCGCACAACGGCGGGATGGCGCGGTCGAAAAGCAGCGGTGATGGCTCTGGCTGTTTTGGGATGCGCCGCGATCACGTGGGCGGCGCACGTCGGGCTCCGGCCGACGTTGGAGCGATAACCGGCACAGATGAAGCTCTTCGTCACAGGCCTGAATCATCGTACGGCCCCGGTGGAGGTGCGCGAGCGCCTGGCGTTCGCCGAAGCGGCGCTTCCCGAAGCTCTCCAGGGCTTGAAGGGACGTCCCGGGCTGCTGGAAGGCATGATTCTTTCGACCTGCAATCGCGTGGAGATTACGGTCACCGCCGACGAGCAGGCCGACGCCGAAGCCGCCGTGGAGCACTTCATCGCCGAGTCGCGCGCGGTCGAGCGGGCCTGGGTTTCTCCTTATTTATACCGGCACGACGGACCCGACGCGATCCGCCATCTGTTTCGCGTCGCGTCGAGCCTGGATTCGATGGTCGTCGGCGAGCCGCAGATTCTGGGGCAGTTGAAGAACGCCTATACGCTCGCCAAAGAGTGCGGCGCGATCAGCGGATTTCTGGACCTGGTGCTGACGCGCGCGTTCAACGTGGCCAAGCGCGTCCGGTCTGAGACGGATATCGGCCAGAGCGCGGTTTCGGTGAGTTATGCCGCGATCGAACTGGCGCGCGAGATTTTTGGATCGCTCAGCGGGAAGCGGGTCCTGGTGGTCGGGGCGGGGAAAATGTCGGAATCCGCCGCGCGACACCTGCGGCGCGCCGGAGTTTCGGAAATTCTGGTGACGAACCGCACCCGCTCGCGCGCGGAGTCGATGGCCGAAGAGTTCGGCGGACGCGTCGTCGATTACGAAAAATTCCACATGGCCCTGACCGACGTCGATATCGTCATCGCGTCGAGCGGCGCGCCGAACTACATCATCACCAAGGACGAAATGAAGGGCGTCGCCAGCAAGCGGCGCAACCGGCCGATGTTTCTGATTGACATCGCCGTGCCGCGCAACATCGAACCGGCGGTCAACGAAATCGAAAGCGTGTTCCTTTACGACATCGACGATCTGGACAAGATTGTCGACACGAACCTGAAGGGGCGCCTGGAGGTGGCGGTCGCCGCCGAGGACATCATCCGCGAAGAAGTGGAGCGCATGGTGATTCGCCTCAAGACGCGGGAGGTCACGCCGACCATCGTGAGCCTGCAGGAACAGCTCGAGATGGTGCGGTCGGGTGAGATCGAGCGGCTGCGCGGCAAACTCGGCGCGCTGACGCCGCAGCATGAAGACGCGATTCAGGCGATCACGCGTGGCATCATCAACAAGATCGCGCACGGGCCGATCACGGAACTGCGCCGCCAGGCCGCGGATCCGGGCGGGATTCATCTGGTGAGCACGATTCGGAAGCTGTTCAGATTAGGGGAAGGATGATTTAGCCACAAATAAACACGAATGCACACGAATGTCCGATTCGTGTTTATCCGTGTTCATTCGTGGCTGAAAAAACGGAATGATCACCATCGGATCGCGCGGTTCTCAACTCGCACTGTGGCAGGCGCGGCATATCGCGGCGCGGCTGGCGGAACTCGGGGCGGAGACTCGTCTTGAGATCATCAAGACGACGGGCGACAAGATTCTCGACGTGCCGCTCGCCAAGGTCGGCGGCAAGGGACTTTTCACGAAGGAGATCGAAGAAGCGCTGCTGGCGAAGACGATTGATCTGGCGGTCCACAGCCTGAAGGATGTTCCCGCGGAGTTGCCGGAGGGTCTGACGCTTTCGGCGATTCCGGAGCGCGAAGATCCGCGCGACGCGCTGGTCGGCACGACTTTGGCGGAATTGAAGAACGGCGCGAAGATCGGGACCAGTTCGCTGCGGCGGTCGGCGCAGCTTTACGCGCTGGGTCGCGGATTCGTCACCGAAACCCTGCGCGGCAACGTCGATACGCGGCTGCGGAAGCTCGACGAAGGGCAATACGACGCGATCGTGCTGGCGGCGGCCGGATTGCGCCGGCTCGGCTGGGCGGACCGGATCCGCGAAATGATTCCGGAGGAGACGATGTGTCCCGCGGTCGGCCAGGGGGCGCTCGCGATCGAGACGCGCGACGACGGCGGCGAAGCGCAGCATCTGGTTCGCAAGCTTGACGACGCGGCCTCGCGTGCGGCCGTAACGGCGGAGCGCGCCCTTCTGGCGACGCTCGGCGGAGGCTGCCAGGTTCCGATCGGCGGGCATGCCCGGGTCGAGGACGGAACCATTCATCTGCGCGCGATCGTCGCGTCGCCCGACGGATCGCGCATCATTCGCGGCCAGCGGACCGGCACGGACGCCATGACGATCGGAAACGCGCTGGGCGAGGAGCTTCTCGCCAAAGGCGCGCGCGAAATTCTCAAGGAAGTCTACGCGTCATGAAGGTCTACCTGGTCGGCGCGGGACCGGGCGATCCCGGGCTGCTGACTATCAAGGGAAAGAAAATCCTGGAGCGCGCGGATTCGATTCTCTACGATAATCTCGCGAGCGATCGCCTGCTGGATCTCGCGCCGGCGTCGGCCGAGCGCGTCTACGTTGGAAAAAAACGCGCGGCCAAGGAATTTTCACAGGACGAAATCGCGGCAATGCTGGTGGAGCGAGCGCGGCGCGGATGGAACGTCGTGCGCCTCAAGGGCGGCGATCCGTTCATCTTCGGACGGGGCGGGGAAGAGATTGAGGCGCTGGCCGCCGCGAACATTCCTTTCGAAATTGTTCCGGGCGTGACGACGCCGCTCGGCGTCGCGGCCTATACCGGAGTCCCGCTGACGCATCGCGAGCACACCTCCGCGGTGACGTTCGTCACGGGCCACCACGTGGAGGCGATCGACTGGTCGAAGATCGGGGCGTCGGAAACCGTCGTGCTGTTCATGGGCCTGATGAATTTTCCGGCAATCGCCCGCGAGATGATCGCGCGCGGCCGGCCCGCGAAGACGCCTGCGATGGCGGTCCGCTGGGCCACGCGCCCGGATCAGCAGACCATCGTCGGAACGCTCGAAGATCTGGCCGAAAAATTATCGGCGATGAAGCCGCCGGCGACGATCGTCATCGGCGAAGTCGTCGCGTTGCGCGAAAGATTCAACTGGTACGAACGGCTGCCGCTGTTCGGAAAGCGCATCATCGTGACCCGCGACCGGCGGCAGGCCGCCGAGCTCGCCGACCCTCTCGAAGCCCTGGGTGCCGAGGTGCTGCTGGTTCCGGTGATCGAAATTCGCGAGCCCGCCGACGCGCACCCGCTCGATTTCGCCATCGGCTGCCTCGACACTTATGACTGGCTGATCTTCACCAGCGCGAACGGCGTTCGTTATTTCACCGAGCGCCTGGATCGTTCCGCGGTCGATCTCCGCTCGCTCAAAGCGAAGATCTGCGCCATCGGCCCCGCGACGCGCGCCGCAGTCGAGGCGCTGCATTTGAAGGTCGACAAGATGCCGCCGGAGTATGTCGCCGAAAGCCTTCTCGATGCCTTTGCATCCGAAGACCTGAACTGGCGCCGGATCCTTCTACCGCGCGCGGCGGTGGCGCGCGATCTGGTTCCGATGGAGTTAAAGCGCCGCGGGGCGCACGTCGACGTGGTCGAGGCGTATCGTACCGTGCTTCCCGACGACGCTGCCGATCGCGCCCGCGCGGCGATCGCACGCAAGCCCGATTGGATCACGTTCACCAGTTCGTCGACGGTGACGAATTTCATCGAGGCCGCGGGCAAGGACGCGCTCAAGGGCGTCAAGATCGCCTCCATCGGCCCGATTACCTCGGAAACCGCGCGTCAGCACGGCCTCCAAATTCACGTGGAAGCGAAGCCGCACACCACCGCTGGATTGATTCAGGCGATTCTCGGCTGAACGTGCCCGACACCGGCGGATTGTGCTCGACGAAATTCCTGATCGGAGCAACAATGGTCGGCGATGCGCACTATTTTTCTCGCCGGACTCATCTGCGGCATTCTCGACGGCATCAGCGCCGTCGCTCTCTCCGGCTGGCGATTCACTCGGGTGTGGCAATTCGTCTCGAGCGCGATCGGCCTGAAGTCGGCGCCCGCCGGACTCGCCTTGCACTTTCTGGTCGCCACCACCGCTGCGTCCGTCTTCTTCCTGGCGAGCCGAAAAATCTCGTTCCTGATCGACCACGCGCTGATTTCCGGCGTACTTTACGGAGCTCTGGTGCACCTCGTCATGAGCCAACTGGTGGTCCCGCTTTCGGCGATCGGCCGGCGCCCGTTCGTCGCCAGCGCGTTTCTGGCGCAGCTCGCAGTGCACATGATCGTGGTGGGTCCATCGATCGCTTTGACGGTGCGGTGGACCGGTCGCTGAGGTCGCCGTTGAAGTCTTAGTTGACGGGTTGGCCGACAGCGGATCGGACGACAACCCAGTTGTCTCCATCCTGGCGCAGTTCGACCGTGCGAATCGACCGAAGAGAATGTTCTCCCCACGCGATGGGTGCGAGCATCAGCGATTTTGCTGCAGTTACCGCAGCCGCAGGCGTCTGCGGGTCGAAAGCTTCGGCCTTCACGACCTTTCCACTGCCCTCGACCAGCGCCACAACGCGAACGTTGGCCTCTTCGTCTTTCGTGCTCCGGCGGGCCTCGAAATCCGCACCGGCCGCCTTGGCCAGCGCTGCGCGCGCATCGGCCAGATCATCCGCCGTGTCGAACCCCGGACGTGTTCGGGCTTCGCTGAAAATCTTCAATGCCTCCTCGATACGGCCTGAGACCGCCAGGATCAGCGACAAATGCGCTCCCATCGTGGGCCGCGCTGAGATAGCCCACGCCGACCGCGCGTAGGCTTCGCTTTCCTTTACCTTGCCCTCTTTGTAAATCACCCACGCCGCCGTATCGAGCCAGTTCGCGATCGCCGTAAGCGCCACCGCGCACTTGTTGTCTTTGGTAATCTCCTCCGGCTCGCAGACGCGCCGAGCCGCAGGCTCCAGCGTCCCCAGGATCAACTGCCGCGCCCGATCGAGCTGATATCCGCTCTCCGCCAGATAATAGGCGGCGTTATTCTCGACAACGGCAGCATGCGGCATCGCCAGCGCGCGATCGAAGCTCTTCGCGCCGTCCTCATTGTGGCCCGCCGATAATTGGTAGCGCCCCAGTTGCGCCCATGTATTTGCATTGTCCGGAGAAAGCTCGGTCACGATTTTCGCTTCGTGGATCGCGTCTTCCCACTGCTTCCGCGCCGCGAAAAGAGTGCCCAGGTTATTGTGCGTATACAGATCGCGAGGCGTGATCTCGAGCTGCGGCAGGAATCTTGCGATGCACCGGCATCCCGGTATCCACCGTGAAATTGCCTGACACCATCAGGTCCATCTTGATCGCGATCGTAAACGGCTCGACCGGAATCGGCTTTGTCGGCCGCTTCGTGCTCTCGAAGCTCTGCAAAGGAAAAGCGCCGTTGGCCAGGTCCATGCGGATGGTCGCGTTCGGCTCCGGGAAAAATTTCGGATTGCTGCCTTCGAACGCCACCCAGAACGGCTTCGTCAGATCGGCGGGATCCCCGTGCGTGATCTGCCGGACAGCGGCCGATTGCGCGCCGAAGCTCAGGAGCGCCTTCTCCTGGTCGGCGGACGTCGAATCGAGAAACAGGCGGCGGAACGGCAATTCCATCACACCGCTCGTCTCCACGCGAACGCTGCTTTCGAAGCCTCCCGTGCTCGAGACGGCGCCTTTGATCGTCAACTCGAATCGGGTCGGCACCGGCGGCTTTTCGGGAATCTCGACAATCGACGCCGAATCCTCCCCGATGACCAACGCCTTCCTGCCTCGAATTCCGGGAGCCATCACCTGCGGCTGCACCGGTCCCATCGACGAATCGAGATACACCAGTCCGCCTTTTGTTTCGACGGCCGTGAACTCGTGCGAGAAGCTCACGATGCTTGGCACCTCAGGAATGTATACGCCCGCGAAAGGATGCACCAGCACGGCTCGCGTCTTGAATCCGGCGGCGTTCAGCAGCGCCGACAGCAGCGCCGTCTGATCCTTGCAATCGCCATAGGAATTTCGCAGGACCTCGCCCGCGCCATGCGGCTGGATCCGTCCGCTCCCGAATTCGATCGCGATGTAGCGCACCTTTGTCGCGACATACGAATAGAGCGCCGCGATCTTCTCCATCTCGCCCGATTTGCCCGCCGTCAGCCTCGCGGCCAGCGCTGTGATCTCAGGCGTCGGCTGCATCGGACCGCGGTTCAGCGACCGGATCCACGCGCCGAAGTCCTCCCACGACAGAACCGAGCTGACCGCGAACATCGGCGGCGCGACGTCCCCCGTCGCCTCCGGCTGCTCGCCGGTGCTCGACGTCTCCCAGCGCTCGATGCGACGCCCGGACCCCGTCTCCACTTTCCCAGGCGTCGCGGGGTTTTCGTACAGCGCAATCTTCCGGTCCGCCGGCAGATCGAGCACCACGGTTTCCGATTTCACCACTCCGGTCGTCGGCAGGTGCGCGAACCAGAAATCCCCAGGCTTAATCCATCGCCGAACGTGCAGGACAGCCCGATACTCCACCGCGTCGCCGGTTTCGACGTTCGGAGGCAGAAGAACCTTGACGTGGGAATCCGTGAAATAAGCCGACAGCGGATTGTTCGAAGCGTTCGCATCGAAGGCGCTCGCCGGGTTGCCTTCGACCGTCGTCCCGTCCTTCTTCAGCGTACGGATAAATTGAATCTCGACCTCGTGAAATTCGGGAACGTAAGCCACCTGAACGCGGCTGAGCGACTCGCGTCCCCGCGGCGTCACCGCCCGCTGCTTCTGGTAATAAACGATCTCCGCTGTATTGTCCGGATTGAGGCGATACGAAGTCTCCGCCTTCTCGATCTCGAAATCGTGCGCCGCCCCGAACAGCGGCAGGCCGTAAAGGGCCAGCAATAGCGGAATTAGGCGGGCCATTTCCGATAAATCGTACCAGATTGGCGCCCGGCTGAAATCGTCTACAAAGCCCCGCCAGTCATGGCGGGGGCGCGCCGGCCGATCCACAAACCCCGACTCGACGCGATAACCTAGTAGAGACTCCACATGTTGAAACCCAAAGTCCAAGCTCCCGACGATCTCAATCCTCAGGAAACCGCCGAATGGATTGAAGCGCTCGACGAAATCATCGACGAAGTTGGGCCCGACCGGGCTAACTACCTCCTGGAGCGGCTGATGGAACGCGCCGCGAACCTGGGAGTTCAGCCGCCGCTGCGCTGGAATACGCCGTACATCAACACGATCAAGCCTGAAGAAGAGGTCGCCTATCCGGGTGATCGCGCCATCGAGCGGAAAATCAAGAGCATGGCCCGCTGGAACGCCACAGCCATGGTCGTGCGAGCCAATAAATATGACCCGAACATCGGCGGCCACCTGGCGACCTACGCCTCCGCCGCGACGCTGTTCGAGGTCGGGTTCAATCATTTCTTTCACGGTTCTTATCCCGACCCGGTGCAGGGCGAGCAGCCGGGCGATTTCGTTTATTTCCAGGGTCACGCCTCGCCGGGAATTTATGCCCGTGCTTTCATGGAAGGCCGGCTTTCCGAGCAGCACCTCATCAATTTCCGCCACGAATTGCGCGACCAGCCGGGCCTGTCCTCCTATCCGCACCCGTGGCTGATGCCCGATTTCTGGCAGTTCCCCACGGTGTCGATGGGCTTGGGCCCGATCTCGGCCATCTACCAGGCTCGCTTCAACAAGTACCTGGAAAATCGCGCGCTGATTCCGCACACGCCGCGCAAGGTGTGGGCGTTTCTGGGCGACGGAGAGACGGACGAACCCGAAGCATTGGGCGCGTTGACGCTCGCTTCGCGCGAGCATCTCGACAACCTGATTTTCGTCGTGAACTGCAACCTGCAGCGCCTGGACGGTCCGGTGCGCGGCAACGGCAGCATCATTCAGGAACTGGAAGCCGCGTTCCTCGGCGCCGGCTGGAATGTGATCAAAGTGATCTGGGGATCGGGCTGGGACGATCTCATCGCGCGCGATTCCACGGGACTGCTTCTGAAGCGCATGCATGAGTGCGTCGACGGCGAATACCAGACCTTCCGCGCCATGGACGGGGCGTATATCCGGAAGGAGTTCTTCGGAAAATATCCCGAGCTGCTCAAGCTGGTCGAGCATCTTTCCGACAACGACATCTGGGACCTGCGCCGCGGCGGCCACGATCCTGTCAAGGTTTACAACGCGTACAAGCGCGCCGTTGAGCAGGCCAACGGCAAGCCGACCGTGATTCTCGCCAAGACTGTCAAAGGCTACGGACTGGGCCAGATCGCCGAGGGCCGCAACACCGCGCATCAGCAGAAGAAGCTCGCCGGCAGCGACCTGGTCCACCTGCGCGACCGCTTCGAACTGCCGCTTTCGAACGACGCCGTGGAGCACATCGAGTTCGTGCGTCCGGCCGAAGGCTCGCCCGAAGCGAATTACATGAAGGCGCGCTCGACGGCCATGGGCGGACCGGTGCCGAAGCGCACCGTAAAGAAGATCGGCATCACCGCTCCGCCGCTCGAAGCGTTTGGCGACGCGATGCAAGGCTCGCGCGGACGCGAGGCGTCCACCACCTCGGCGTTCGTCAGCATTTTGAAGACGCTGATGAAGAGTCACGAGGTGGGCAAGCTGATCGTGCCTATCGTGCCCGATGAAGCCCGCACGTTCGGCATGGAATCGCTGTTCCGCGACTTCGGAATTTACGCAAGCCAGGGCCAGAAATACACGCCGGTCGACAAGAACGTCCTGCTGTATTACAAGGAAGCGAAGGACGGGCAGATTCTCGAAGAAGGAATCACCGAAGCCGGCTCGATGGCGTCGTTCACGGCGGCGGGCGCGTCGTATGCGAACCTCGCCGTGCCGACCATTCCGTTCTTCACGTTCTATTCGATGTTCGGCTTCCAGCGCGTGGGCGACCTCGCCTGGGCCTTCGCCGATCTGCGCGGCAAAGGCTTTCTCATGGGAGCCACGGCGGGCCGCACGACGCTGCTCGGCGAAGGGCTGCAGCATGACGACGGCCACAGCCCGATTCTCGCGAGCGTCGTTCCGACGTGCGCGATCTACGATCCTGCCTACGCCTACGAAGTCGCCGTCATCATTCAGGACGGCATCCGCCGCATGTATCAGGAGATGGAGGATCGTTTCTACTACATCACCATCTACAACGAAAACTACGTGCAGCCGCCGATGCCTGAAGGCGACGGCATCCGCGAAGGCATCCTGCACGGCATCTACAAGTACAGCGCCGCTCCGGAAGGCGCAATGGCCCAGCTTTTCGGCAGCGGCCCGATGCTGAACGAGGCGCTCAAAGCACAAAAAATTCTGGCCGAGCGCTACCAGATCCCGACTGACGTCTGGTCGGTGACCAGCTACAGCGAACTGCGCCGCGACGCCTTGCAAGTCGAGCGCTGGAATCGCTTGCATCCCTCCGACCCGGCGAAGACGTCGTACATTGCGAGCACGATGCAGCACACCTCGGGCCCGATCATCGCGTCGAGCGATTACATCAAGTCGGTCCCCGATCAAATCGCCCCGTGGCTCCAAGGCCGCCTGACGAGCCTCGGCACAGACGGCTTCGGCCGCAGCGAGAATCGCGAACACCTGCGCCGCTTCTTCGAAATTTCCGCCGAAGCGATCGCCCAGGCAACGCTCTCGGCCCTAGCCCGCAGCGGCGCGATCCCTCCGATGAAAGCCGAAGTCGCCATCGCGGAGCTGGGCTTCCATCCGGAGAAGAGAGATCCGGCGAAGTCGTAAATTGGCCGACAAAAAAGGCCGCTGTCGAGGAGAACGACAGCGGCCGAGCAACACCGGAATTAGCAGGTTCTGCAAACGTCAACTTACAGCAACATTGGCTCCTCTACTGGACATCCGGTTTCTTATTGGGCACCGCTACGCCCAGCGGAATTCCGCCGCGCGGAATAGCACCCAGACCCGCCAGCAGATTGGCGGTACGAAGCGCGGCTCCCGACAGTACTATGGGGCAACGCTCCAGCGAGCTATCCGTCAACTGAACCTCGCCACCGTCATAGATAAGCTTGCACTCGATCAGTTTGCACCCGACAAAGTGTTTGTCATCTAACGTGATGGTCTCGCGATTAAGTACTTGATTCTGAACAATATCCATAAATTTTCCTTTCTATGGAGCCTGCGTGTAGGCAAATTGGTCCGTCTGACTCCTCGGAATACCGCGAAGAAGGAAGGCTTGCCTATAACCCGCTACTAATGGGTATCCCTGACCGACATACCCTAGATGAGGGGTGCCGCGCGGAGCGTTACATTAGCACTCTACCCTATTACAGTGCTAAGTACAAGAGATTGTGGGAGATTTTTTTCAACGAGTTGCGCTCGATTTGTTAAACCGGAAATATTCTAGTAGGCCAGGGAGCGAGTCCCGTCTGAATGGAAATCATT
>JAIQFJ010000227.1 GCA_020073325.1 Terriglobia bacterium
ATGGTCGACTTCTGGGCCGACTGGGTGCGTCAATATCCGATCGTCTCCATCGAGGACGGCATGGCCGAAGACGATTGGGACGGCTGGAAGCTCATGACCGACGTGCTCGGCAAGAAGATCCAGCTCGTCGGCGACGACATCTTTGTGACCAACACGGAGCGCCTCGCTCAAGGCATCCAAAAAGGCGTCGCCAACTCGATCCTGATCAAGCTGAACCAAATCGGCACGGTGACCGAAACCCTCGATGCGATCCGCATGGCCACCGGCGCAGGATATACGTCGATCATTTCGCACCGCAGCGGTGAGACGGAAGACGCCTTCATCGCCGATCTCGCCGTCGCCACCGGCGCGGGCCAAATCAAAACCGGCAGCGCGAGCCGCACCGACCGTATCGCGAAATACAACCAACTGCTGCGCATCGAAGAAGAGCTCGGCCCCAGCGCCCAATACGCCGGAAGGAAAGCGTTCCGTCAGTAGCGATGACCAACCAAGCCCGCTTTCCGATCACCAGCCCCTGCCATCACTGGCACGGCTTTCCCCGCACCGCGCAAGCCCCGCCAGTCACGGCGGGGATCCGGAGCCCGCGATGACGCAGCGTCCACTTGTCCTCACCATCCTCGACGGCTGGGGCTACTCGCCGAACCTCGAAGGCAACGCCATTGCCGCCGCCCGGAAACCGGCCTACGATCAACTCCTTCGCGATTTTCCCAATACGCTGGTTCAAACTTCCGGCCCCTCCGTCGGACTCCCGGAGGGACAAATGGGCAATAGCGAAGTCGGCCATCTCAACATCGGCGCGGGCCGCGTCATCTATATGGACGTCACCCGCATCGACCTGATGATCTCCTCCGGCGAGTTTTTCACCGACCCCGTCCTCCTGGCCGCGATGCATCACGCGCGCGCCCGCCGCCTTCATCTGATGGGCCTGCTCTCCGACGGCGGAGTCCACTCGATGAACACGCATCTGTATGCGCTGCTCGAAATGGCGAAACGCGAAGGCGTCGGCGACGTCGCGATCCATTGCTTCATGGACGGCCGCGACACACCGCCCGAATCCGGCGCCGGCTACCTCGAAGCGCTGCAGAAAAAGATCCGCGAAATCGGCGTCGGCCGCATTGCCACCGTTTCCGGCCGCTACTACGCCATGGATCGCGACAAGCGCTGGGATCGCATCGACCGCGCGAAGGACGCCATGATCGAAGGCGCCGGCGAAAAATCCTCCGATCCGGTGGCCGCGGTGAAACAATCCTACGAACGCGGCGTCACCGACGAATTCATCGAACCCATCACCATCGTCGATTCGCGCAAGGAGCCGGTCGGCCGCATCCGCCCCGCCGACGCCTGCATCTTCTTCAACTACCGCGCGGACCGCGGACGGCAAATGACGAAAGCGCTGACCGAAACCGGCATGAAGCTTCACGTCACCACCATGACCGAGTATGATAAAACGCTTCCCGTGCCGTTTGTTTTATCGCGCGAGCATCCCAACAACATCCTGGCGAACGTCATGGCGCAGCACAACTGGAAAAACCTGCGCGTCGCCGAGACAGAAAAATACGCGCACGTGACTTATTTCTTCAATGGCGGCAATGAGGCTCCCTATCCCGGGGAAGAGCGCGAACTCGTGCCTTCGCCGAAGGTCGCGACGTACGATCTGAAACCGGAAATGAACGCCGAAGGCATCACCGGAGTCGTCGTCAACGCGATCGAGAAACGCGATTTCGACGTCATCGTCATGAACTACGCCAACGCCGACATGGTGGGCCACTCCGGAAAATTCGAGCCGACCGTCCGAGCGGTCGAAGCAGTAGACGCCGGCCTCGCCCAGATCTACGCGGCATTAAAACGCAAGAACGGCCGCTGGATCATCACCGCCGACCACGGCAACGCCGAAATGATGATCGACCCCAACACTCACGGCCCGCACACCTACCACACGACGAACCCCGTCCCGTTCCTCATCGTCGACGACGAAAAACTCCCGCTGCGGCAAGGCGGCGCGTTGCAGGACATCGCCCCCACGATCCTCGGCATGATGCACGTCGATCAGCCCAAGGAAATGACCGGTCGCGATTTGAGAAAATAAACTCGGATGTCGACGCAATCAGCCTTGATGACGGTCGAGCAATACTCCGCGCTGCCGGAGCCTGTTGGAGGCCGCTATGAGCTGCATCACGGCGAGCTCGTCTTTGTGACGCGTCCCAAGCTCGGGCACGCGGAAATTCAGAATCGCCTGGCGGATTTTCTCCGAGGTCTCGCTTCCGGCCGCGGCGTCGTCTGGACCGAATTCGCATTCCGCCCGCTTCCTGAATATGAGGTCTGGGCCGCGGATGTCGCTTTCGTCTCAAACGATCGCCTCGCCGCCGCGAGTCGCAAGGATTACCTGCGCGGAGCCCCCGAACTCGTGATTGAAGTGCTCTCGCCTTCGAACAGCGCGACCGAAATGGTCGAGCGGGAAGCTCTGTGCATGGAAAACGGCTGCCTCCAATTCTGGCTCGTCGACCCCAAGCGCAAGACCGTGAAAGTCTCCACCCCTGACCGCCGCTCGATCACCTACATCGAGGGCGAAAAGATTCCGCTGACCGTTCCCGCCCCTGGCGAACTCGCCGTCGCCGAAATCTTTGTCTAATTCTTCTCCACCCGATCCACCACAATCGACCCCACCGGCACGATCTTCTTCTCCAGCCTCAACCCTGCGACCGACTCCAGCGCCGCGTCCAGCCCCTTGCGATCCTTCCACTCGATCGTGAAACTATAGACGCCCCGCAGCCCCGTCGCATCGACGATCGGCACGTCGAGCAATCTCCCCAACGACCCTGCAATCCGCGACATCGACGCCCGCTCCGCCACAAACTGCTCGTTCGTCGCATTCGTCCGCGGGCCATCTCCCGGCTCGACCTCTTTCAACCCAGCCCCGCCTGTCAGCGCGAACCCGTCCTTCATTCGCTCCTCCGAGTGAGCCTTCAGCTTGAACCGATCCTCCAGCACCGCGCGCAATCTCCGAACCATCTCCGCATGCGGCACCGCACTCCCCGCCTTCACGACAATGTCGAATCGATCCTCATCGATCCACGAAGGACCGTACACATCGCGCTCCTCGACTCCATACGCCGCCGCCACCGCCGTCTTCAGCGTGACGTTCTTCATTTCGAGCACGCCATTGCGGCTGGTCCACGTCGACGATTTATCCGCGGCCTTGCTCGGCTCCACCGAACTCGACTGCAACAACAGCGCCAATAGAGCGATCAGCATCACTGTTCCAGCCGGTGAATCACTTCCTGCATCACCGTTCCCACGATCTTCAGGCTCTGCGCGCTAATCTTATCGATCGTGTCCTCGTCCTTGTGCCACGGGTCGTAATCGACGTCGATCACATCGATCGCCGGAAAACCCATCTTCACGAACGGCATGTGATCGTCTTCTTCGTTGATCGACTCGTCGGTGAAATACGCTTGATAGCCGAGCTTCGCTGCCGTCTGCCACACCAGATCGCGCACCCGCGCATTCCCCTGCATCTCGCGCTTGATGTTCAGATGCCTGTCGCCGATCATGTCGACATTGATCAGCGCTTTGACGCGCCCCACGGTGCCGTCCTTGCGCCAGCGCTCGGCCAGGTGACGGCTGCCGTACAGATTGTCCTCGCCTTCCCACTCTTCACGAATCGCTTCTTCGCCGTCGAACCAGACCAGATACAAATCGTCCACCCGAGGCTGATGCGCCATCACGCGACCCAGTTCCAGCAGCACCGCCGTCGACGATCCGCCGTCATTGGCCCCGACGAATTTCCGCCCCGGAAACAATTTCGTATCGAAATGTCCCGTGATGACGATCGCGCGGCCGCTCTTCCCTGGAAATTTCGCGATGATATTCCTCATCGCGATTTCCCCCTTGGGAGTCCTCGCCGTGAACGCGTCCTCGATCAGTTCCGCGCCATCCGCCTTCACCTGCGAGGCGATGTAGGCCGCCAGCTTTTTATTCGCCTCCGACCCAGGCGGCCGCGGCCCGAACGCCACGGCTTTCTTTGCAAACTCCAGCGCCGAGGCGCCCGAAAAATTCGCACCGAAGCAGGATGCCGCCACCAGAATCGCACTCACGAAGATCCGCATATCTTCAGTCTAAGCTCCCAATTTCGCTATGCCGGCTTCACGCCGGGCACTTGGCTTTCTCCGCCACGCAAACGAACCCCAGCGTGAAATTCTTCCGCTGATCGAGCCCATCGAACAGCGGCAGCACCAACGCAGGAGGCACGAAGAAAATGGCCGCGACGAACATCAGCGGCCCTGGAAAGAACTGCAGCGCGCCGAACAGCCGCCGTGACAGCAGCCGGAAAAATCCGCCGGCCGGCTCGATCCGCAAATCGACGAAACCCGCTTCGCTCAGCAAATACGACAGACCGTACCGCGTGTAGCGATAAAAATCGTGCGGCTGCTGGTGCTCCTCCCATTCATGTGGAGCAATCAATAACAACCGTCCGCCCGGCCGCAGCACACGACCCAATTCGCGAACCACGACCGCCGGTTCCCTTACATGCTCCAGCGTGACGACGTTCACGCACGCGTCGAACAGCTCATCTCGAAACGGCAGGCGCGAAAGATCCCCGATCGCGTCGAGCCGCGTATAATCCCACTGCTTATCCCCGATCCCCAGATCGAGTCCGCAATATCGCTGCTTGCTGAAATATCCCTTGTACTGCCCTTCTCCGGCCCCCGCGTCCAGCACACGCTCTCCCGGCTTCAGCGACGCCGCGAACCCCGTCACCGCGTCTTCAATCGACGCCTCGAAGTGCTGCACATAGCGCCGCACCGGGCGAGGCATCGCGTCACGAAGAGTTTCGTACCAGGATTTTCCCATGGCTATTGTGGGCAGACTCGCAGCCGGCGGGGGGCATGCCCGTCCGCCATCACGACTTCTTCCGAGCCTCCACCATGATCGTCGACCCGGCTCTGCACGCCGCCTCAAACAACGTGAACGGCAGCGAGATCCCGACCAGCCCCAAATACAACAGGTCCTTCCACAACCGCTCCCGAGGCGTCTCGACGACTCCGCGCAATCGCCGAGCCATCGGGTCGAGCGACGGCGCGAAGCTCGTCGCCATTCCCGCCGGATTGTCGCGCAGCGAAAAATGCTTGTGCCGCAGCACCTCGAACCCGCAATGGTCCAGCAGCGAATCGACATCCGACAATCGAAAATTGATCAGGTGCCGGGGCACGTCGATGCCGTTCCATCGCTCGCCGAACAACAGGAACTGCCAGCACGCCGCATTGGGAACCTGAATGATCAGCCGCCCGTCCGGCCGCAATAGTTCGCGAGCCGCATCCAGATAGCTTGCCGGATCGTACAGATGTTCCAGCACATGGAACATTGTCACCACTGCGCAGCTTCCTGGCGCGATCGGCGCGCGCGACAGCGTCGCACACACCGCCGGAACTCCCGCGCGTCTCCACGCCACGTTCGCCGCGTCGAGCGAAAAATCCAGTCCCACGACGCGAGCCTTCTTCCGCTCGCCGAGCATCTGCAAGAACAAACCACCGCCGCACCCGACGTCTAAAACGAGCCCCTCTTCTTCCGACTCTTCGAGCGCGCGCTCGACAAAATGCAGATGGTCGCGCAGAACAAATCGTCGATACCACTGTTCGAGCTGATCGGCGGCCGTCGTCTCCGGCACGAACCAGTAATTCGGCGGATAGTAATCGCGCAGCTCGGCCGGCGAAGGCTGCGGATGCAGGCGGATCAGCCTGCACTTGCGGCACTCGACGATCTGAAAATATTTCGACGTGGTGCGGTACAGGCGGTCCGTCGCCGAAAACAGCGTGCGCAGTTCGCTCGAGCCGCATGCGGGACAGTTGTCCGCGTTTACGTCGCCTGTTCCGAAATTTCCTTGAGCGGGATCCGGTATTTCCGCAGCAGGTCCCGGATCTGGCGTGGCGTCAGCCGCCGCTTCGCTGCGAATTCGCGCCTCTTGCGCAGCATCCGCGGAATCCGCGGCAATGCCGACACCGTTCCCCACAACAGCGCCATTGCCGCCGACAGTTTCCCCGTCGTCCCCGAATAGCGACGGATCTCGCCCCGGTTGCGGATCGCCGCCCAGAGACCGCCCGCGATCCTTGTTGCGTAATGTGCGCCGTTTAGCCAAATCAGATTCCACGGAAACAGCTTCACCACCAGCAGCACGCGATTTCGTTCGATCAACGTCAGCCGGCGCGCCGAGCCTAAACCCAGCGAAGCCCCCCGATGGTGACGCACTCGAGCGCCGGGCGCATACAGCGATCGCCATCCCGCGATCCGGCCGCGCATTCCCAGCTCGGCGTCATCGGCGTAGGCGAAAAAATCTTCGTCGAAACCGCCGATCTCATCTAGCATCGCACGCCGGTACATCGCCGCGCATCCGTCCGGCCACAGCGTCTCTTCGACGCGGTCATATTGACCGCGATCGATCTCCCCCGCGCCGCGTCCGCGATTCTGCCCGTCCGGATAAATCAGGTGACCGACCTTATCGATGCGCGCCGGATCTTTGCTGGAAGGATCCTGCCACACCAGAATTTTCGACGCGACCATACCGACGTCGCCGGCGCTGCGCATGGCGTCTTCCAGCGCTGCGAGCCATCCCGGCTCCGCCTCAGCATCATTGTTGAGCAGTGCGACAAACTCTGCGTGCGATGCGGCAATCCCCTGGTTGTTGGCCGCGCAGAATCCGCGATTGTGGTCGTTCTCGATTAGATCCAGTACGACCGGAAAAGTTTCACGCATGTTGCGCACCAGTTCCGTGGATCCATCGGTGGAGCCGTTGTCGATTACCTTTACTTCATACGATGTATGCTGTTGAGCGGCAAGCGATTCGAGGCACGCCCGCAGCAGTTCCCGGCGGTTCCAGTTGACCACGACAACGGTCACTCGCGGCGGATAAGAAAGGTGTATTATGGTTCCTCCGGCTGGCATAGTCCTATTGCTAGGACCGGGTTCGTGATAAAGGTATTTTAATATGAACTCCGTTGGTGCGAGTCTCCGAGGGGAGCGCGAACGGCAAGGGCGCGAGGTAGCAGAGATCGCGGGGGAACTCTGCATAACGCAACGCTATTTGCGCGCTATCGAACAGGACGACCTCAGCAGTCTTCCTGGAACTTTCTTCTACAAGAGTTTCGTAAAGCAATACGCTGCAATCCTGCACCTGGACGAAGCGTCTTTGCAACCAGGCATCAATGCGTTAACTGGCGCACTGGACCCGCCGCCGCTTCCCGGCACGGATTCGCGCAACGCGACGTCCGCGCCGGAGGCACACAAGCCGATCCGCGATCTGGATCCCATCGTCCGCGACAACAACCGCAGCTATTTTCCGGAAGGCCGTATGGGGTTGTCGATCGCGGGACTGGTCGCGGTGCTGCTGGCGTGTTCAGGATTCTACAGTTGGTACAACCGCGCACCGCAGGCGCCCGCGGCGAAGACCATCGCACCGGAACAGCAGTTCCCGGTGCAGGTGACGCCGGTGAAAGCGCAGACGCCGCCGAAAGTCGACGTCAGCGCGACCACCGATGCCGAAAATCACGTGGTGCTAAATCTTTCCGCGACCGAAAAAACGTGGATCTCGATCATGGCCGACGGCAAGCAGATTTTTTCCGGAGTGCTTGAGCCGAGCCAGACCAAGACGCTTAGGGGCGTCGAAGTCGCGAAGATGAAAGTCGGCAACGCGGGCGGTCTCGACGTGCGCTGGAACGGAAAACCGATCGGCCCGATCGGTCCGCGCGGCCAGGTCCGCGAGCTGCTGTTCACGCCCGAAAACTTCCAGATCATCCAGCCGACACCACCGGCGATGTAGCCCGTGTGAAGACCGCGCCACCGGCTTACCGGCGCTAAACCACAATCCTCAATTTCGCCGCAATCCCAACGCAGAGCCGCGACTGCCAAGGAGCGGACGCCGATCTTTTCTCACATCGACCGCTTGCTGACGCGCGCGGCTCGGTTTCGGCGCTAAACCACAATCCTCAATTTCGCCGCAAACCCGACACAGAGCCGCGGCCGTCAGGAAGCGGGTGGCGCTGGTTCCAGCACAACAGCGATATAATTCCGGAATGCACACCCCAGACGCCAGCCGGCGGCGATTTCTCAACTACTTCTCCGGCATCGGACTCGGCTCCACTCTTCTTCCCGGCGTACTGTGGGCGCAGGCTCAGCAATCCACGACGATTACGCTCGAAATGCTGCGCTCCTCGCTGGCCATGGCCGGACTCCATTTCAGCGACGAAGATGAAAAGGCCATGGTGGACGGCCTCAACCGCGCGCTCACCACGTACGACGAGGTTCGCAAAGCAAACGTCCCCAACGACGTCCAGCCGCCGTTTTACTTCAGTCCCATCACGCCGGGCATGAAGGTGAATCGCACGCGCGAGCCGCTGCGTTTCAGCACCGTCAGCGTCAAGCGTCCGGCGAATCTGGACGACGCGGCATTTTTCTCCGTCGGACAGCTCGCGCATCTGCTCAAGACCAGGCAGGTCACCTCGCTCGAGTTGACCGACATGTATTTAGCGCGGCTGCACAAGTACAATCCGAAGCTGAATTGCGTCGTCACGTTCCTGGACGATACAGCCCGCGCGCAGGCCAAACAGGCCGATGCGGAAATCGCGGCCGGAAAATATCGCGGACCTCTGCACGGCATTCCGTGGGGCGCCAAAGACATCATCGCCGTCAAGGGATTCAAAACGACATGGGGATCGGGCGCGTACAAAGATCAGATGATCGACGAAACAGCGAGCGTCGTCGAGATCCTGAACGAAGCGGGCGCGGTGCTGCTCGCGAAAGTGACGTCAGGCGAACTCGCGCAGGGCGACCGCTGGTTCGGCGGACAGACGCTGAATCCGTGGAATCTCAAAGAAGGTTCCAGTGGATCGTCGGCAGGACCCGGCTCGGCCACCGCGGGCGGCCTCATCGCGTTCGGCATCGGCACCGAGACCAGCGGATCGATCCTCAGCCCCTCAGGCCGCTGCGGCGTCAGCGGTCTTCGTCCGACCTTCGGGCGCGTGAGCCGTTACGGCGTCATGGCGCTGTCCTGGACGCAGGATCGCCTCGGCCCGATGACGCGATACGCCGAGGACTGCGCGCTGGTGATGAGCGTGATCGCGAAACCCGATGGCCGCGATCTCAGCGTTTCCGAAATTCCGTTCAACTACAACGCGCATCTGGATCTCAAGAAACTTCGCGTCGGCTATCTGAAGGACGCCTTCGATGAAGTGCGCGATCCGGCGGTGAAAAAAATGAACGAGCAGGCGATCGCGCAGGTGCAGTCGCTCGGATTCAAGCTGGTCGAGATGAAGGTGCCGGAGTGGTCGCTCGAAGTTTCCAGCTACGGCGTCGAATCGGCGACCTTTTTCGACGGCCTGCTGCGTTCCGGCCGCGATAAGGAATTGACCAACCCCGGCCGCGCGACCGGCTGGCGCGTCAGCCGCGTCATGCCGGCGGTCGACTATCTGCAATCTCAGCGGCTGCGCTCGATGATGATGATGAAGCTCGCCGAAGCGACGGCGGACGTGGACGTGTATCTGGTTCCCGCAAACACGGGCGGCGGCGGCGAAGGCCGCGGTGGACGAGGCGCAGCGGGAGGTCCGCCGCCGCAGCGGCGTCCTCAGGGTCCCACACAGCGCCACTTCACCATGGCGAACCTGGCGTGTTATCCCGCGCTTTCCGTCCCGCACGGATTCATGGAATCGGGATCGCCCGGCGCGCTGACGTTCTACGCTCGTCCCTTCGGCGAAGCCGAGTTGCTCGCGCTGGGCAAGGCGTACCAGGACGCGTCGGGGTTCCATTTGAAGCATCCCAAGCTCGATAGTTAGCGGGCGACGGGCTAGCGCTTCCCGTTTTCTCCGAAATTCTTGTACAGAATCGCGACCAGAATGAGCAGCGACGACACGATCCCGATCATGTAGCTCCACGTCGTCGCTTCGTTCGGGCGCTCCATCGACGCGCGCGTGGCGTCATTTACGGATCGAATCAGGAACGATGCGCCGAAGGCGAGAAACAGCGGATCCTTCGTCTTCCGCCAGAATTTCAGGAAGCACAAGCCCGCCACCAGGCAGAGTGCGGCGAGCACGCCCAGAAGAAACAGCTCGACGGCAGGCATCGTCATGGTTCCTCCAGAATGAGGCCATACACCAGCAGCCCCATCGCAACCACGCCGATCGCCAGCCGCAGCAGATAGAGATCGGTCTCAGGAAGCATCACCAGGTCTACAAAAACGAGCAGGCTCGAGGCAGCGAGTCCGGCAAAGCACAGGCCGCTCCACAACAGAAGCCGCCTGCGGACCGCCGCGAACGCGCGAAGCAGCAGGAACGCGCACCCCAGATTGGTGACGGAAGCCAGGAGGTAGACGACCGAGTTCACGTCTTCTTCCTCTTCCCGATGAACTGGAACGCGCGCGCGAACTCACGGACGCCCGCCGACGCCTTGGAATGAATCCCCGTCGAGATTCGAACCAGGTCGGTGCGATAGGCTTCGGCGATTCCTTCCATCATCCGATCGCTCTCGGGCGACGAGGCAAAGGAGTACCGGCCGGAGTCGGATTCGGATTCAAAGACGAATCCGCGGCGGCTCAAATCGACGATGATGGCGATCGCGGCCCCAGGTTCGATGTAGAGGCGCGCGGCCAGTTCCTCCGCCGACCACGTGCGCATTCGCCCGTTCCAGAACTGAAGGAGAGCCTCAAGGTGGGGAACGCTATCGACGTGCTCGAAAATGAACCGGAGA
>JAIQFJ010000228.1 GCA_020073325.1 Terriglobia bacterium
GCTGGGACCGTCCGTCTAGCGAAGTGTTTTCGTTCAGGCTCGGCGCCGGATTCCGAGGATCGCGCCGAGGCCCAGCGCGATCAATCCAAAGCTGGCCGGCTCCGGCGTGCCGGCACTGGCGCTTCGCACCAGCCAGCTTCCCATTTGGAGATCTCCGCTCTCCGAATCCGACCACGGATTCTGTTCGATCAGCCAACCGACGGTGTCGAACTGGATCATCCCTTCCGCGTTGTGCGTGCCGGTCGAGCTGACCGTCGACGTCAGTCCCTGCGTTCGCGGACAGGGAATCGCGGCTGCACCGCTGCATGTCGTGGGATCGTTGATTCCGAAAATATTGAAGAAATTCTGGGCGTCGGTAAAGCCTGTGGTATCCCCAGGTGAGAGCGGCGGATTACCGAAATTCGCGTTGATCATGTTCAGCACGGTGGTTTCATCGGCGTAAGCGAAACCGTAAGTCGTGATCACGTTCTGGACGAACGCATCGTCGAACGCATGGCCCCGCGTGTAAAACGGAGACAGAAACTCCAGCGACGTATTCGTATCCGTAACCAGAAGGTTGTCGCCTACCGACAGGAAATCGCTGGTCACCAGCCCTGCATGAACGAGCCCGGCGCAACTGGTGAAAAGAGCCAGGGCTCCGATGGACAATGGAATCTTCATTTAGACTGGTATCCTCCTGTACACAGTTCTGCCATCCATATCGCGGAAAAAACAGAGAAAGGGGATCATGCGAATCAACAAACAGTGGCGGCTGGCGGCCCGGCCGCAGCAACTCTTTAAAGACACAGACTTTAAGTGGATCGAGGAGCCCGTCCCGGCGCTCGCGGACGGCCAGGTTCTGGTGCGGAACGTGTATTTGTCGCTCGACCCGACCAATCGCGTGTGGGCCAGCCAGGATTCCTACATGCCGATGGTGCCGCTGGGCGAGGTGATGCGCGGCGGAACAATCGGCGTGGTCGAGGAATCGCGCGACGCCGGATTCGCACCCGCCGACATCGTGCAGGGATTGCTCGGCTGGCAACTCTACGCCAGCGCGCCGGGGGCGCAGTTGACCAAGCTCCCCAAAGGCGTTCCGCTGACGGCGTTCATGGGATTGCTGGGGCACATCGGACTGACGGCCTACTTCGGACTGATCGACATCGGCCAGCCGAAAGAAGGCGAGACGCTGGTGGTCTCGGCCGCCGCCGGAGCCGTCGGGTCCCTGGTGGGGCAGATCGGAAAGATCAAAGGATGCTACGTGGTGGGGATCGCGGGCAGCGATGAGAAATGCCGCTGGCTCAAGGACGAGCTCGGCTACGACGCGGCGATCAACTATCGCAAGGAAAAAATTCTCGACGCGTTGAAGCGCGAATGCCCGCGCGGGATCGACATTTATTTCGACAACGTGGGCGGAGAGATTCTCGACGCGGCGCTGGCGCTGCTGAATCTGCGGGCTCGCATTCCGTTGTGCGGGATGATTTCGCAATACACCGCGACCGGACCGGTGGCGGGACCCTCAAACCTGGCCCGGCTGATCATGACGCGGTCGCGCATCGAAGGATTTTTGGTGACGGACTATCTTCCGCGCGCCGGTGAAGCGATCCCGCAATTGCTCGGCTGGATGCAGAGCGGAAAGTTGAAATTCAAAGTCGACGTCGCCGAGGGCCTGGAAAGCGCGCCGCGCGCCATCAACAAATTGTTCGAAGGAACCAACACCGGAAAACTCGTCGTCAAAATTTCGGAGGAGCCATGAGCTTCGAACAGATTCTCTTTACAAAGGACGGCCACATCGCGACGATCACGATGAATCGTCCGGCGAAGCTCAACGCATATTCGGAAAAAATGGTCCACGAGATTCTCGCCGCGCTGGCCGATGCGCGCGACGACGACGCGATTCGCTGCGTGATTCTCACCGGCACGGGCCGCGGCTTTTGTTCCGGCGGCGATATTGGGTTCGATTTTCAGTATCCCGCGCGGTATCGCGGGCACAAGCTGGAATCGATGCTCGAAATGCGCGAGAACATGCACGTGCTGATCCGTTTCCTGCAGCGCTTCGACAAACCGGTGATCGCGGCGATCAACGGCGCGGCGGTGGCGGGCGGACTGACGCTGGCGCTGGCCTGCGATTTTCGGATCGCGGCGGAAAGCGCGCGACTGGGCGACACGTCGCTGAAATTCGCGCTGATCCCGGATGAAGGCGGCGCGTATTTTTTCCCGCGCGCCATGGGACTGGATCGGGCGCTGAAAATGTCGCTGCTGTCGGAAGTTTATCCGGCCCGGCAGGCGCTGGAATTAGGTCTGGTGACCGAGGTCGTGCCCGATGCTGAATTAATGGTCGCGGCGCATGCGCTCGCCGGGCGGCTCGCCGACGGTCCACCGATCGCGATCCGGCTGACCAAGCGCATGATGTACAAGCAGCGCACCATGGATCTGGACAACGCGCTCGAAGACGCCGCCATGGCGACGCTGGTTTCGAATTACACCGAAGACGTCAGGGAAGGCACCGCCGCGTTTCACGAAAAAAGAAAACCGAGGTTCCAGGGCAAATGAAAGCTTGGAGAGTTCACGCGTGGGGTGAGCCGGAAACGATGTCGTTCGAAGAAATCGCCGAGCCGTCGCCCGGAGCGGGTCAGGTCCGGATCCGTCATCGCGCCGCCGCGCTGAATTTTTTCGACATTTTGCAGGTGCAGGGCAAGTACCAGATCAAGCCTCCGTTTCCGTTCACGCCGGGAGCTGAAGTCGCCGGCGTGGTCGACGCGGTCGGCGACGGCGTCACTTCGATCAAACCCGGTGATCGCGTCATTGCAATGCCGCACGGCAACGGCTTCGGCGAAGTGTCCGTCGCACCGGCGGCGAGCGTCTTCGCGATGCCGGACGGCATGAGCTTCGAAGAAGCCGCTTCCATTCCGATCGTCTATCACACATCCTATTTCGCCTTCACGCATCGCATTCAATTGCAGGCCGGCGAGTGGGTGCTGGTGCACGCCGGCGCGAGCGGCGTCGGCATGACCGCGATTCAGCTTGCAAAAGCGATGGGTGCGCGCGTGATCGCGACGGCGGGCTCGGCCGCGAAGCTCGATTTCGCGAAGGCGCAGGGCGCGGATCACGCGCTCGACTACACCGACGCGTCGTGGGTCGACAAAGTGAAGGAGATCACCGGCCGCGGCGCCGACGTGATTTACGATCCGGTCGGCGGCGACGTCTTCGATCTTTCGACGAAATGCATCGCGCCGGAAGGCAGGCTGCTGGTCATCGGATTCGCCAGCGGACGCATTCCCACGATCGCCGCGAATCGCGTGCTGCTGAAGAATATGTCGCTGGTCGGTGTGCTGTGGGGCGGCTATGTCCAGAGCCATCCGGAGTATCCGGCGGTGGTTCATCCTGAGTTGATGAAGCTCTACGCGGCGGGAAAGATCAAGCCGTGCGTGGGCGCGACGCATCCACTCTCGGAATTGCCGCAAGCGCTGCGCGATCTCGCGAATCGCAAGGTGATGGGCAAAGCCGTAGTTACGCTGCCGTAAGCAGGATCGGCTCGCCGTGCGTGATGACGATCGTGTGTTCGTAGTGGGCCGCCAGGCTCCGGTCCGCGGTGCGGACGGTCCACTTGTCGGGTTGCAACTGGCCTTGCCCGCTTCCCGACGCGACGATCGGCTCAATGGTGATCACCAGGCCTTCGGTCAAGCGAGCCCGCAGGCGAGGTTCGTAGTAATTGGGAACGCTCGGCTCCTCGTGAATGGTCCGTCCGATCCCATGCCCGCACAATTCGCGCATGACTTGAAATCCGCAGCGCCGGACTTCGCGCTCGACGCACCGGCCGACTTCATGCACGCGATTGCCGGCTCGCGCGGCCGCCAACCCCTGTCGAAACGAGCTTTCGGCGCAGCGCACCAGCGCATCCGCCTCCGGCGATACATCTCCCACCCGAACCGTGACCGCCGCGTCCGCCATGAAGCCGTTCTTTTCGGCCGTGAGGTCGAGCTTCACCAGATCCCCGGCCGCCATCACGCGGCTGCCAGGAATTCCATGGATTGCTTCCTCGTTCACGCTGATGCAAACGGCTCCGGGAAACCCGTACACTTTGGGCGGAGCCGATTCGGCGCCATGCTTCGCAAGCACCGCCGCGCCGATCCTGTCCAACTCCTCCGTCGTGACGCCCGGCCGGACCGCGGCCGTCATTTCGTCCAGCGCCATTCGTACGATCTTTCCGATGGCGCGCAGATGCTTTAACTCAGCCTGGGAGCGGATCGACATCAGCTCTCCTTATCCACCATGCTCGACACCTCGGCCGACCGGACTCCGTAGACCCTGCGGATCATCCGGCAGATTTCCGCGGCAATGCGTTCGGGTTTTTCATTCTGATCGAGATCCAGTTCCACCTTGATATAAGCGTCGGTCCGCGGCATGCTCCGATGATACGATAGGGGTATCCGCCCGTGAGTGTTCCCTGCCAGATCTGCAATAAACGACGCGCACGGCGTCATTGTCCCGGTGTGCGCGGTGAGATTTGCGCGGTCTGCTGCGGGACCGAACGTGAAAATACGATCGACTGTCCGCTCGACTGCGTCTACCTGCTCGAAGCGCGCAAGCACGAGCAGCCCGCTCCACTCGACGAAGTTCCCAACGTCGACATCCGCGTGAAAGAAGACTTCCTGCGGGAGCACGAGCCGATCCTGCTGTGGATCTCCATGGCCCTGGCGCAATCGATGGAAAAGCAGCGCGCCGTCGATACCGACGCGCTCGAAGCGCTCGAAGCGGTCATCAAGACGTACCGGACGCGCGAATCAGGCTTGATCTATGAGTCGCGCCCGCAGAATCCCTACGCGGCGGCGATTCAGGAAGCGCTCCGCGAATCGATCGAGGAGTTGCACAAGCGCGTGGCTCAGGAAACCGGCATGCATTCGCTACGCGATTCCGAGGTTTTAGGAATCCTGGTGTTTCTGCAAAGGCTCGGATTGCAACACAATAACGGCCGGCGCCGTTGCCGCGCGTTCTTTCAGTTCCTCCAGACTCTCGCGCCTGCGCAAGATAATCCGATCACCGCATGACCGGCTACGTTCTGTTCGGACACGGATCGAGCGTCGAATCGGCCAATGAAGCCGTGCGCCGGGTCGCACGCGATGCCGCGGCCCGTGGCGGCTGGCCGGTCTTTGAAACCGCGTTTCTCGGCATGGGCAAGCCCGATCTCGCCGGCGCCGTCGATTCCCTCTTGCCGGGGGGCGTCGACCGCGTCATTGTAATCCCCTACTTTCTTACTTTTGGATCGCACGTGGAACGCGACCTGCCCGCTCTGGTCGACGATATTCGCCGCGCACACCCCGGTCTTCAGATCGACGTGACCGCGCCGCTCGACGGCCACCCGTCGATGGTGGAAGTGGTGCTCGATCGCGCAAAGGAAGCGCAATGAGGCAGCGATTCGTCCTGTTGGGCCTGGCGGCGGTGTGCGTTTTTGTCGTGGTCGCGGGAATCATGCTGAAGATCATGCCGGAGCCGCTGAAAGACTCCGATTACATGGTGATCGGCTCGGTGGCGACCCTGGCCGCACTCCTGGTGGCATTCCTGGTGCTGATTTCGACCAACAAATCGGCCAACGTATTTTTCAAAAAACGCCGCAAGTAGCGGAACAGCGCTGTCGGCGTCGAAGAATCAGCCCGCCGATTTCAGCTCGACTTGTTTATACACGGCCCGCGTCTGCTCCAGCGTCGGAAAAGTCATCCCCGGGAGCTTCGCCTTCGCCGTCCCCGCCGCGACGCCCCAGCGCAGCGACTCCGCGAACGTCTTCTTCTTCTCCATGCACCAGGTAAACGCCGCAGCCATCGCGTCGCCCGCGCCGATCGGACACAGCGCGTCGATATGCGGCGGCAGCGCCTCGAAAACTCCCTCCGGGCCCGACCCCATCGCCCCGCGGCTTCCGAGCGACAGGATCACCGACTCCGGGCCCATCTTCTGGACGCGCTCCAGCGCCTCCAGGCACTGGCTTCGCGTGATCAGCGCGCGGCCGAGCAATCGCTCCGCTTCGTGCTGATTCGGGGTGATTACGGTGGGCTTGGCTTCGAGCGCGTGGAGCAGCGCGTCGCCTTCCGTGTCGAGCAGCGTCTTCACGCCGCGCTTCTTCGCCAGGTGAATGATCTCGCAATAAAAATGCGGCGCGACGCGCGGAGGAATGCTGCCGCAGATCATGATCCAGTGCGCTTTGGCGAGCCGCGCTTCCACCAGATCGTGGATCTCTTTCAGCTCGTGCTTTTCGAGCGGCGCGCCGAACTCGTTCAGCTTGATCGTCAGACCCTGCTTGTCGGAGATCGTGATGTTGACGCGGCTGTCCTGCTTCACCCGAACCACTTCGAAGGGAAACCCGAGCGCCCCGAGGGACTTCGACATCCGCTCGCCCACCGATCCGCCGCACGTCAGCAGCGCCAGGGTCTTGCCGCCGAAGGAATGAATCACGCGCGACGCATTGATGCCCCGTCCGCCAGCCGCTTCGGTGCGATCCAGAATGTAGGCGCGGTCTTCGAACACCAGCTTGTCGACGCTCACGGTCCGGTCGATCGCCGGATTAATCGTCAGTGTGATGATCAAGTTAACATAGTAACCTGAGTCGCCGATCTCATCCTCTATTTGGCGCTTATGTCGCCCTGATTTGCGTCTGCATCTTCTGGGGCACGACGTACGCGGGCATCCGCATGGCGCTCGAAACGTTCTCGCCGACCACACTGGTCTGCTTCCGCTACCTCACGTCGGGACTCTTCATGCTGATCGTCGCGCGGATCGCAGGCTGGCATATTCCGCGCGGCCGGGAGCTGTGGCTGACAGCGTTTTTCGGCGTTGTGACGCTGGGGATCGGCAACGGATGCCTGGCGTTCGCCGAACAATGGGTCCCCAGCGGACTGGCCGCGCTGTTCGTCACGACGTCGCCGTTCTGGCTGGTCGGGACCGAAGCGCTGGCCCCGCGCGGCGAGCCGCTGCATGCCCCGACCATCAAAGGAATGCTGGTCGGCGTCGCCGGCGTTGCGTTTCTGGTCGCTCCGGCGGCGGTGGATTTTCGGGCGAATCCGCTGGTGCTCGGCGCGTTTCTCTTGCTGCAATTCGGATGCGCGGGATGGGCCGTTGGCTCGATTGCGCAACGCAAGACTTCGTCGCGCGCGCATCCGTTCGTCAGCGGAGCGGTGCAGCAGCTCGCTACGGGAATCGTTTATTCGGTTCCAGCGGCCATCCGCCACGACCCGATTCACTGGAGCCCGCGCGGCATCGGGGCCATCATTTATCTGATGATCTTCGGATCGATCGTCGGCTACAGCGCCTATGTGTTCGCGATGGACCGCCTGCCAGTGGCCGTCGCTTCGATTTACACCTACGTAAATCCGATCGTCGCCGTGATTCTTGGATGGCTGCTCTACAACGAGCCGTTCGGCGTCCGCGAAGCAATCGCAATGGTGATTATTTTCGCCGGCGTGGCGATGGTCAAGAAGGCTTCTTCAGCCCCGGTCCCGGTCGAGAAGCTTGGCGCCGATCGCGCCGCCGAAAGCGGTCAATACGGTGAATAACAGGAGGAACGTCAGCAGCATTCCGACGATCGTCGCCGGATTATGCATCGCCTGCATGATGGTATTCAAATCCGCTTCCGACCGCCCGACGTCCTTCCACTGATCGCGCAGGTTGTTGACCACCTCGGGCTCGGAAAGCAGCACGACCATCAACGTCACCATGATCGTGGTCATCAGAAAGGCGAACACGCCGCAGATCCAGCCGAGATGCGCGCCGTTCATCGGCGAAAGACGCTGTCCCGTGCGCCGGCGGTAAACGAACACCGCCCAGAATCCCGCTGCGATCGGCCAGACCGGCGCCAGGAATCGCAGGAACCCGACTTGTCCCAACAGCAGCGAGACGACGATCAGCAGAAGTCCTGCCAGCAGTCCGATCCGCACGGCCAGCCGGTTGTGAAACCCGATCGGCACGGTGGCGGGCGTGATTTCCGGCAAAGGCGGCGGCGGAACAGGGGCTGCCGGCTCGACCGCGAGAATCTCGCGCGTCGGCTTCCCACATTTGTGACAAAACAGCGCGTCCTCAACCAGCACGGCCCCGCAACTGCATCGCTCCTGCACGACTCCAGTGTGCCACGACCCGCACATGTGGGGTGGGTCGCCAGACCCGCAAGCCGGTCGCACGACCGGCTGGGGTTCCCGGACAGTCGACCGAAAAATCAAAGACCAGCCGGTTTGGCAACCAGCTCGCCGGTCTCGCGACCCGCCCCACATAATAAAATCGTGAGAGTCCTGCTCTTCGCCGCGACCACCGGATACCAGGTCCGCACCTTCGCCGACGCCGCGCGGCGCCTGAACATCGACCTGGTCCTCGCCACCGACCGCTGCCACGTCCTCGACGATCCCTGGGGCGACAACGCCGTTCCCATGCAGTTTGACGACCTGGTCCTCGCCCGCGGACCCTTCGACGGAATCGTCGCCGTCGGCGATCAGCCCGCCCTAGCCGCTGCACAGGCTGCGGAAAAATTCGGTTTGCGATTCCATCCCGCTGAAGCCGTCGCCGCGGCGAAAAGCAAATTCCTCTCGCGCGAGCGATTCCGGCAGGCGGGTCTGCTCACTCCCGAGTTCCACCTCGACACCACGCCCGAAAGATATCCGTGCGTCCTGAAACCTCTCGGCTTGTCTGCCAGCCGCGGCGTGATTCGCGCGAATACACCCGCCGAGTTCCGGCAAGCCCTCGATCGAATCCAAAAAATCCTGGAGCACGAAGCGGAACAATCCATCCTGATCGAAGATTTCATTCCCGGCCGCGAGTTCGCCCTCGAAGGCATCGTCACCAGGGGACGGCTCCACGTCCTTGCGTTGTTCGATAAACCCGATCCGCTCGACGGTCCTTTCTTTGAGGAAACGATCTACATCACTCCTTCTCGCGAGCCTTCTCAGATCCAGCAAGCGATCGCCGAGACCACGCAGCGTGCGGTCGCGGCGCTCGGTTTGTCCGATGGCCCCATCCATGCCGAAATGCGAGTGAACGATCGCGGCGTGTGGATGCTCGAAGTCGCCGCGCGGCCCATCGGCGGCCTCTGTTCGCGCGTGCTGCGCTTCGGGTCCGGCGCTTCACTCGAAGAATGGATCCTGCGTCATGCCCTCGGCCAGGATATTTCGCGGTTACATCTCGCCCCCGGAGCGCATGGCGTCATGATGATCCCGATCCCGCGAGCGGGCATTTTCCTGGACGCTCAAGGGGTCGACGAATCCCGTGCTGTCGCGTGCGTCGAAGACGTTCTGATCACTGCAAAACAAGGCCAGGAACTCCTTCCGTTGCCCGAAGGCGCAAGCTATCTGGGCTTCATCTTTGCCCGCGCCGAAACGCCCCGCGAGGTGGAGAACGCCCTGCGCTCCGCCCATTTGAAACTTGATTTTCAATTTGCGGCCACCCTTCCCGTCGTAAGATAAAGGATTGTGAACGTTTCGATTCTTGGAACCGGATACGTCGGCCTGACCACCGGCGCTTGTCTTGCCTTTTTAGGCCATAAGGTCACGTGCGCGGACGCCGATCCGCGAAAAATCGAGATGCTCGAGAACGGCGAGGTCCCGTTTCACGAGCCTTATCTCGGCGAATTGATAGCCGAGGCTCGCTGCAATCTCAAATTTACGACCGACTATGCGCACGCCGTTCCGGGATCGCAGGTGGTGTTCATCGCGGTGGGCACGCCTCCGGGACAGAACGGCGCGCCCGACCTTCGCTACCTCCAATCCGCCGCGCGCGGCATCGGCGAGCATCTTACCGAGAACTTCACCGTGGTGGTGAACAAGTCCACCGTGCCGATCGGCAGCGGCAACTGGGTGGGTTCTCTGGTTCGCGAAGCCTTCGAGCAGCGCCACGGCCGCAAGGCCAACGGCAGCTTCGCCGTCGCGTCGAACCCTGAATTCCTGCGCGAAGGAACCGCGCTGCACGACAGCCTGTACCCCGATCGCGTCGTGATCGGCGCCGACGAGCCGCAGACCGCCGAGGTTCTCTACACGCTGTATCGCCCGATTCTCGATCAGACCTTTCAGGCTCCGCCGTTCCTGCCGCGCCCGGAACGGATGGGCGCCGCGCCGCTGATTTCCACCGATCTTGCATCCGCCGAGCTGATCAAGTACGCAGCCAACGCGTTTCTCGCCCTGAAAATCAGCTACATCAATGAAATCGGCCTGCTTTCGGAAAAGGTGGGAGCCGATATCGCGCACGTCGCCAAAGGCATGGGCCTCGACGCGCGCATCGGCACGCGATTCCTTCAGGCCGGAATCGGCTGGGGCGGATCGTGCTTTGGAAAAGATACCGCCGCGCTGGTCGCCACCGCCGGCGAATACGGACTCGAAATGCCGATCGTGCAGGCCGCGCGCGAAGTCAATCGCCGCCAGCGCGAACGCGTCATCGACAAGCTGCTCGGCGAGCTGCGCATCCTGAAAGGCCGCACCATCGGCCTGTTCGGCCTGGCCTTCAAGCCGCACACCGATGATCTGCGCGAGGCTCCGGCCATCGACATTGCCCGCAAGCTGATCGAACGCGGCGCGCGCGTCAAAGCGCACGACCCTGTCGCGATGGAACGCTTCCGCCGCGAGCATCCCGACCTGAACGTCACGCTGTGTGAAAATCCCGAGGATGTCGCCGACGAAGCCGACGCCGTCGTGCTGGTCACCGAATGGCCGCAGTAT
>JAIQFJ010000229.1 GCA_020073325.1 Terriglobia bacterium
GCTCGATCGCCGCCTGGTTCACCGCGTCTGGCTGGGCGACGGACCGCGCCACTGGACGCCGCGAAAGGTGGTGTACATCGAGTACGCAAACCCGGGCGAGGATCCCGCCGTCTTTTCGCTGCAGTCGTTCGAGGCGCATTTCTGGCCTCGCACGACTTCCGCGGCTCGGGCTCTCTACCGGCAGATCGAAGCATGGCGCGCGGCCCAGGAATCGGCATTGCCGCCGCCGTTGCCCTGCGAGGCGCCGCGGAGCGGAGGCGATCCGGATCCATCGGTCGCGTTACCGCTGGTCCTCAAGTCTGCGGCGATCAATGCTGGAGCCGGTTACATGCTCGCGGAAATCTTCGGTTCCTCCGATATTTCAAGTGTGTGGGATTTTTCCGCCCCGCTGGTGTGCGTGTGCGTTACTCTTTTCGCCGCGTGGCCCCGACTGCGACCCCGCGGCTGAATTTGTAATTCATACCGTGCAGCATCCGGCGCGTCGGGAAATCCCTCCCCGGCAGGATTGACTCGCGCTCTGAAAACAGGAGCTCTTCCGCCAATGGAGCCGGGCTTGCTCTCCCCAACGCCGGAGGTTCCATGAAGTTTCTTGTTCCATTGACATTTTCTTTGTTGCTGAGCGCGGCCGCCTGGGGGCAGCAGCGTCCCCCGCAACCACAGGAGCAGCAACCGCCTTCCGATTCGCAGGCGACTACGGTTACGGGCTGCCTGGCCAAGGGAACGAATGCCGGTGAGTACTCGTTGAAGGACAACAAGACCGGACAGACCTATACCTTTGCGGGACCGGAGCGCCTGGACTCCTACCTGAATCACACGGTGGCATTGACGGGCAAGATGCTCGATCGCGGGGGCGAGAAGTCGTTCCAGCCGCAGAGCATCCGCACGGTGTCGGACACCTGCACGGGCTCGCTGCGGTGAATCATCGCGGCGCGGGCCGAAGCTGAAGATTCTTGGGCCAGCGCGCTCCCTCGGCGATCCAGCGGCGCAGCGTTTCCAGCCTTTCCGGCGGGATCTTTTCCGGACCGGGCGGCATGAACCCGGTCTTGGCGGAAAGATAGAGCGTGCTGTCGTCGGGATTTCCGGGCGTGATGCGGCGCATGGCCCATTCCTTCCGGTCGACGCGGAAGTGTTTCATGGCGCGCTCGTCGCCATGGCAGCGGACGCAATAGGTTTCAAGAATCGGTTTGACGTCGCGGACGAAGTTCACTTTCGCAAACAGCGGGGCCGCGAACAAAAAGAGCGCCAGGCGCATCTGATCATTGTATGCCGGAGGTGGTTCTACGCGACTTCGACGGCGCCGAGACGCTGGTGATGCACGACGCGCCCCTGCCTGAGATCATTCACACGGAACAGACGGATCCGCTCGGACCGGTCTTCCGCCACTACCTGCGCTCGCGCGAAGCGGACGGCGAGGGCCGTCCGGTCTACCTCGAGAGCAATCTTTAGAAAAAAGAAAAGGGGACCGGTTTCCCGGCCCCCCCTTTCGGTACATCGGACGATCTGCGTTTAGAAGCGGAGACGCAGACCGAATTCCATCCAGCGCGCCTGCACGCCGTTAGGTTGCGTGTATTGGCTGCTCACTACACCGAAGGTCGCGGGCGAAGCCAGGCTGGTCGGTGGATCCGCCGGCGTGAAGTGGTTCAGCAGGTTCACGAACTGGATCATCAAAGTTGCGCCGATCTTTTCCGTGGCGCGGAAGTCCTTCGACAGCGTTGCATCGACGTTCCAGAACGGGAAGCCGCGGATCGGTCCGGTGCCGCCCGAATTGCCGTCCACGCCCAGGACCGGGGTGCGGAATTCGTTGTAAATCGCGACCGGGTTCGCGAACATGTTCACGCCGGTCGGGAACTTTCCGCCCGTCGTGGCGATACCGGCGGATCCGACCGTGTTGTAGTTGGCCGAGTTGCCGCCAGTAAACGGAGCCGCGAGAACCGCGTTCTCGTAGTTCGCGGTCTGGCCGGAGTACGTTGCGCCGAAGGCGCCGCCGCTCGAAGCGAGATCCGTCACGCGCAATGGCAGACCGCTGCGCGCCGTGAACAGCGGAGCGAGCGTCCAACCGCCGAGGATGTGACCGACGACGCCCTTCTGAGATTTAAAGAACGGCTCCTGGTACATCATCAGCAAGCTGTAGGTCAGCTTCACGTCGAAGGGCTGCACGCCGTAGGTTCCGAACGTGTCGAAATTGAACGGATCGGGAACCGTGATCGTGCTCGACGCCTGTACCACGCTGCCGGTGCCGAGCGCACGGCCATAGGTCAGGTTGGAGCGAGCCGTCAGGCCGTGCCAATCCTTCGCGGTGAACGAGAAGTACGCGGCGTTGTAGTTGCCGTGGCCGAGGGAGTTGATGAAGTCGTAGCCTCCCGAGAACTGCTGGCCGGCACCCGGCTGAATGTAGAGGCTGCGGCCCAGCGTCCAGCCGTTCTTGCTGCTCAAATCGCTCCAGACGTTGAAGCCTTTGCCGTTCTGGAAGTTGGCCTGTTCGTTCTTCACGACGGCTGCCGTGCAGCTTGCGGAGCCTGCGCAGTAGGGTGAACTTGCTCCGCCCATCGCTTTCTCAAAGAAGGGCTGAGACTGAACAGCGCCCGGATTCGCAGTGCAGGTGGTCACCAGGCCGCCGCAAAGCTGCTGGTACACAGTCGCGAATGCCTGAGCGTAGCTCTGTCCGCCGAGCGTCGTCATGTACGGAACCGCATCGATGTTGATCTCCTGGAATTCGTTGGAGATCTTGCGGCCGATGTAGCCCACTTCAAACATCATGCGGTTGTTGATCGAGCGCTGGATGGAGATGTTCACTTCATCCGAGTGATTCGGACGGATCTTCGGATCGAGGCCCGATCCGTCCGCCGCGGCAGCGTTCAGGCTTCCATTCTGCGTATAACCCGGAATGAAGGGTTGCGGCAGAGTCTGCGACACCTGGTTGGCGAGAGCGCCCTGGCCAGGGAGCGGAGCCGAATTACCGTCAACTCCGATGCGGAAGCCCGTCGCCGGAGTACCGACGCCGCACTGTCCCGTGATGGTCGGAATCTGGCACGATACGGCCTGCAGCAGGCCCGGTCCCAACAGCGGAACCAGCAGCATGTTGACGCCGTTCAGGCGGCCCTGAATTCGGGAGTAGCCGCCGCGGATGACCGTCTTGTTCTGGCCGAAGATCTTGCCCATCACGCCGCCGCTGGCGTTCGGACTCCAGGCGAGCGAAACGCGTGGCGCAAAACCGCCCCAGTAAGGATCGAACGGATACTTCAGGTTCTGTCCCGGCACGTTGCGGATGTTCGCGAACGCGATCTGAGGCTCGTACACCTGGCCCTGAAGAGCGGCGGCCTGGCGCGCGTGCAGATAGCTGTTGATGTCGATCAACTGGTTGTTGGCCGTGTTGATCATTTCCACCTGCTTGCCGTTGAGCTCATACGGCGGCATCGCGACGCCCCATGCCATGCCGTAGGTCAGCGTCAGGGTCGGCCGGAGATGCCACGTATCGGTCGCATACAACTCGTAGGTGGGAAGAATGCTCTGATCGTAGCCCGAGGTTCCGAATCCCGGATTCAACGTCAGGTTCTGGCCGGAGCGCGTGTACATCACCTGCGTCTGGTTGACCAGACCCGTGATTTCGTTGAACATGATCGGATACGCGCTCTGGTTGGAGGTCGCCGCACCGGTCGGCAGCACGTACGCCGCCGTGTTCAGGTTCGTGCCGCCTACCTGGTACACCGGATCGCTGAAGATGCCGACGCCGTTATCGTTGCGGGCGTGATAGTCGTAGTTTCGCAGATAGCTTCCGCCGTACTGGATCAGGTGGTTGCCGTGCAGGTGGCTCACGCTGTCGGTGAGGTTGAGGTCGTGGCCGTCCCAGAAACGCTGGCGGACGTCCTGCGAGTCGACGTTGATCGGGATCAGCGAACCGGCGTTGCTCTCACCGCCGATTTCGACTGCGGCACCAAGCCCCGGAAGCTGAACCGGGCCGCCCGCCGTGAACCATTGCCAGTAATTGCGCAGGAAGCCGAAGCGGAAGTCGTTGGTGATATTCGTCGTGATGGTCGTGGTCAAACCAGCGGTCCAGAAAGACGGCTTCACCGGGCGAGGCGCCAATGCCTTGTCATTTCCGTTGGTGATATCCACCTGCGCGGTCACCAGCGGAGTGAAGGTGTAGTAGCGGTAGCTCGCCATGAACCTCCACTTGTC
Source organism: Terriglobia bacterium (assembly GCA_020073325.1). Classification (GTDB taxonomy): domain Bacteria; phylum Acidobacteriota; class Terriglobia; order Bryobacterales; family Bryobacteraceae; genus Palsa-187. Next base: position 4,177 of record JAIQFJ010000229.1, read on the forward strand.
GCCGAAGTCGTGGTCGATGCGGCCCACGACGAAGTTGGAACTCTGCGGAAGCGCCACGTTCGAGAGATAACCCTGCGCGTTGGTGCCGTCCACATATCCGGTTGTTGTGTTGCCCGCGGTGAACGCAGGATCGTTCGGCAGCGGCAGCGTGTTCCAGATCTTCGAGATGGTCGGATTGAGACCGATGCCGCGAGGATCACAACTGCCTGAAGCGCCGTTGATGACGCACTGCGCCGGAGCGATGCCGTTCACCGTGGTCGGATTCAGGTTGTACGAGGTCAACTGGCCCTGCGTGTTCGTCAGTTGCAGAATGCCTTGCCGCATCAAAGCCGTCGGAACGCCGCGTTCAAACGAAGCGCCGTTCGGATACCGCATCGCTTCGTAGTTCACGAAGAAGTACGTCTTGCCGCCCAAGACCTTCGGAGTCAGCGGGCCGCCGACCGCAAGGCCGTAGCGATTGCGATGCGTGCTCGGCAGCGGCACGCCCTTGCAGACGCCCGTCGCGGTGCTGCAACCCGCGTGGTTGTTCGACCACGTGTTCGCCGCGCCGACGTTGTTGGCAAAATAGTATTCATAGAGCGCGCCGTGAAACGCATTGGTTCCGCGCTTGGTCACCATCTGCACCTGGCTGCCGCCGGCCGCGTTGAAGTCCGCGGTCTGCCCCGTCGTGCCGACCTTGAATTCTTCGATCGATTCGATCGGCGTCGGGATGACGCCCGAGGGCGTGCCGCCCGTGCTGCCGGAACCGCTATATCCGTTCGCGGCTACGTAAGTGGAGTTGGTGCCCGCCATGTCGTCGCTGTTATTGACGCCATCGAGTTGGAACGAATTCTGGTCCGTCGCCGCGCCAGCCACGTTGCCCGACAGCGACACGCCGACCTGCAGCACCGACAGCGCCGAAGCGTCGCGGCCGAGGTTCGGCAGCAGGTTCAGCGATTCATTCGTGATCGTCGTTCCGACGGTCGCGTTCAGCGTCTGCAATTCCGCGCCGGCCGTCGCCTGCACTTCCACCGTGGTGGTCGTGGCGCCAATCGTGAGCGAAACGTTCAACGTGAGCTGTCCGCCCACGTCGATCTTCTGAGCCGAATACTTGGCGGCCGTAAAGCCCGTCTTGGTGACGGTCACGTCATACGTCCCCGGGGGGATGTTCACGATCGTGAAGCGTCCCACATCGTTCGAGGTCGCCGTGCGCGTACTGTTCGTGGTGGGCTCCACCATTTTGATTTCCGCGCCCGCAATCACCGCGCCCTGCTGGTCGGTGACCGTTCCCTCAAGTGTTCCGGTTGCTGCCTGGGCCAGAGCCGGAGTCGCGGTAAAACTGAGCGCGATCCCCAACCCGGCCACGATGGCGAGTCCGAAAATTATGGTTGCAATACCCGCATGTTTGAGCTTGAAGCTCGAAACCATGACCCTACCTCCCTTTCGATTTCCTGCCCGTCCTGAATACAGAGAGCTGCTTTTGATTTCTCAGCAAGCGTTAGAACTGGAAAAACCTATTCCCCCGCCGTTTGGCACACAACCGACATTTGGGTCATTCTATGACCCCGGTCATGTACGTGTCAAGAAGTATTTCGCTGTGATGAGGTTGCAGTGATTTTTTATTGAAAGTGGGAGTTTGGGCAAGTCAGTCTCCAGGAAATGGAAAGCGCCTGGTTTCGCACGTCCAAAAGGATGTTCGCCGCCGGTCCAACGCTCCGTAAGCGAGTTCTACCGGTTCCAGTAGTTTCGGCTATGCTGGATTACCGGCCGCATGGACATCGTCAAGGCGACCCAACAATACGAAGCGTGGCTCGGCGAGCGGATCCCTCTGCTCCGCCGCGATCTCGATCGCAAGCATGCGGCGATGGCTGAAAGTCCGTTTCCATTTCTGCGCGCGACATTCTATCGATGGGCGCAAATCTGGCCGGACATGCAGGGCAGCGCCGCCGAGGCTCCCGAGGTGCTCGGAGTGGGCGATCTGCATGTGGAAAATTTCGGGACCTGGCGCGACATCGAAGGGCGCCTGATCTGGGGCGTCAACGATTTCGACGAGGCGTGCCGGCTGCCGTACACCTGCGACCTGGTGCGACTGGCCACCAGCGTTCACCTGGCGGTGGCGGCCGAGACGCTGTCGGTTCCCACGGGAAAAGCATGCAACGCGATTCTGGACGGATATCGCCAGGGCCTGCGCGCCGGGGGACGCCCGTTTGTGCTCGCCGAACATCACACCTCGCTGCGCGAGATGGCCGTGGAGCGGTTGAAACAGCCCGAGCTCTTCTGGCAGAAGCTGAATGCACTGCCTGCGTGGAAAGGAAAAATTCCGGCGAGCGCCGAAAAAGCTCTGCGCCGCGCGCTGCCCGACCGGCGGATGACGTACCGGATTGCGCATCGCGTGAGCGGCCTCGGCAGCCTGGGACGGCGCAGGTTTGTGGCGCTGGCCGACTGGCACGGCGGGACCGTCGCGCGCGAAGCCAAGGAAATGGCCGAATCGGCCTGGCTGTGGGCGCAGCCGCAGCGCAAGCGATCGCGGATTTATTATCAGGATCTGCTCGAGCAGATCCCGCGCTGTCCGGATCCGTTCGTTGCCTTGCGCGGGCGATGGATCGTGCGAAGACTCGCGCCGGATTGCTCGCGGATCGAACTGGCTTCGCTGCCGCGGCGGCACGACGCGGTTCGGCTCCTGCATGCCATGGGTTGGGAGACGGCCAACGTGCACCTGGGGTCGCGCGCGGCGCGGTTCATCGAGGCGGATTTGAAAAAGCGCCCGGCGGGATGGCTCCACAAGGCGGCGCAGGCGATGGCGGAATCGGTCGAGGACGATTGGAATGCCTGGCGCAAAGCGCAGTGAAGGGACCCCGCACCCGGCCTACGACCTTCCCATGCCGACGCCTCTTGAAGGCAATCGGAAGATCCCGGGCGCGGGATCCGAGGATACTCAACTGACGAAGAGTATCGCCGTTCCGGTTCCAGGCGGACTGACCGGACGGCATAAGTGTAAGAGCATTCCTAGGACTTGCGCATCACGGTTTGATTTCAGTCAATTAGCGTTTTCGTCTGCGTGTAGTGGCGAAGACGCTGAGGAAAATTGGGCCGGGAGCAGCAGATTGTCACGAAACCACGGCGGAAAGCACCTCTCTTCCATGATCCGCGCGATTGTCGTCATTCTGCTGGCCGTTTCCTGCTTTGCAGACGACACGCCGGTGTGGATTTCGCGGACGCATCGCAAGGTGTTCGATCAGTTGATGACCGACGGCCGTTACCGGGAAGCCGACGCGAATGCGCGCGCGGTGCTGGCGGATGCCGAGGCGAAGCACGGACCCGAGTCGCTCGAAGCGGCGCTTGCCTGCGAAATGCTGCTGGAAGTTTATTTCTACGGCAACTATGTGCGCGATCCGGAAGCGGAACAAGCCGGCTTTCGTGCCCTGGCGCTGAAAGAAAAAATTCTGGGGCCGGAGCATTCCGAAGTCGCGGTGACGCTGCGGCTGCTGGGCGATCTGTACACGGCTCGCGCCGACTACGAGCGCGCGCGCGGATTTTTCGAGCGCGCCGTCGCGATTCATGAAAAATCGACGGATCAGTTGATGCAGCAGGCCAATGCGCTGCGCGCGCTGGGGTCGCTGCTCGCCAAATCGGGCGAGTTCGCGGCGGCGCGATCGGCCTTCGAAAGGGCGGCGGCGATTCGCGAAAAGAATTTTCCGCCGGAGACGCTGAACACCGCCGTGACGCTTTCCGATTACGCGGTGCTGCTGCGAGAGACGGGCGAATACGAAGCCTCGCGGGCGAAATTTCTGCGCGCAGTCCAGATTTTTGAGAAGAAAATGGGCCCCGATCACGTGATCATCACGGAGTGCCTGACCGAATACGGATCGCTGTTAAACAAGATGGGGCTGCCGGCAGAGGCGAAAGCCGTGCTCGAGCGGGCGCTGGCGATTGAAGAAAAAACCTATGGACCGTCGCAGGTGGACTTGGCGTTCGTGCTGAGCCGACTCGCGACGGCGTCCATGGCGTTGGGAGAACTGGAGCGGGCGCAGATCCTCTATGAACGCGCGCTCGCGATTGCGGAAGGCGTTTACGGTCCGGATCATCCCGAGGTCGCGCGTATTCTCGGAGGGTACGCGGGGCTGCTGCTGAAGCGCGGGAACCGGGCCGGGGCGCTGGCGGCGGCGCTGCGCACCGAGCGGATCGGGCGCGAACATCTGCTGGCGACCATTCGCATGACACCGGAGCGTCAGGCGTTGCGTTATGCGGCGACGCGCGCGACGGCGCTCGATTTGATGCTCGGGATCGCGCTCGAAGATCCCGCGGCGCGGGCCCCGGTGTACGACGCGCTGATGCGGTCGCGCGCGCTGGTGTTCGACGAAATCGCGGCGCGGCATCGCGCCATGACCGGGTCGGGCGATGCGGAGATCGCGCGGCTGGCGGAGTTGCTGGCGGCGGCTCGAACGGCGCTGGCGCGGCTGGTGGTGCAGGGTCCGGCCCGGTTTGCGCCGGGAGAATACGCGTCGGCGCTGGCGCGCGCGAATGACGAGAAAGACCGGGCGGAGCGGGCGCTGGCGGAGCGCAACGCGCCGTTTCAAGCGGAGATGGACCGGAGAAGCGCGGGGGCGAAGGAAGTTTTCGGATCGCTGGTTGAAGGCGACGCCCTCGTGTCGTTCGTCCGATTCGGAAGCGAGCCCGCCTATATGGCCTTCGTCGAGCGCGCGGGCGATGCTTCGCCGCACGCGATCCTGTTGGGGCCGGCGGCGAGGATTGAAAAGAACATCGCGGCGCTGCGCGGGCAGATCGAGGCGCAGGCGGAATCGCCGGGGCGCGCGGAGAAGCTGTCGGAGTCGAAGTATCGCGAAACCGGTACGATTTTACGGCGCGAGATTTGGGATCCGATCGAGCCGTCGCTGGCGGGGGCGCGGCGTGTGTTTCTTGCGCCCGACAATGCCTTGAATCTGGTCGATTTCGCGGCGTTGCCGGATCGTGCGGGCGGGTATCTGGTGGAGCGGGCTCCGTTGCTGCACTATGTTTCGGCTGAACGTGATTTGATATCGCGCCCGCAGAAAGACACTGGGCGCGGGCTGCTCGCGCTGGGAGCCCCGGCGTTCGACCGGACGCCGCACGAGGCGGCTCCGGCGGGCGAAGTTTTCCGAGGCGGGCGGTCGACGTGCGCGGGGTTCCGTTCGATGCATTTCGATCCGCTGCCGGCGACGTTTCGCGAGGTCAAGGAGATCGGCGCGGTGTGGGGAAAAACCGGGTCGGGCGGAGTGATCGAGCGCACGGGCGAGCGCGCGAACGGCAACGGATTCAAGCAGGACGCTCCGGGACGCCGCGTGGTGCACGTCGCGGCGCATGGATTTTTCCTGAGCGGGGCATGTCCGTCGTCGAGTGTTGAGGCGATGGGGGAAAATCCTCTGCTGCTTTCGGGGTTGGCGCTGGCAGGGGCGAACCGGCGGGATCAAGCGGAAGACGGGATTTTGACGGCCGAGGAGATCGCGAGCCTGGATCTGCATAGCGTCGAGTGGGCGGTGCTGTCGGCCTGCGAGACGGGTGTCGGGAAAATGCTGGCGGGCGAGGGCGTATTCGGGCTGCGGCGCGCGTTTCAGGTCGCCGGGACGCACACGGTGATCACCAGCTTGTGGCCGGTGAGCGATGATGCGACGGAGCAATGGATGTCGGCACTGTACCGCAAGCGGCTGGTGAATCGGCTGAATACGCCGGAGTCGGTGCGGGCGGCGAGTCTGGAAACGCTGGGTCGGCGGCGGGAGAAGGGGTTGAGCACGCATCCTTTCTATTGGGCGGGATTTATTGCGGTGGGGGATTGGCGGTAGGGGCTGCGTCCTGACGAGTTTGTGAAAAGTATCGGCGCTGGCCGCTCCCTATGGTCGCGGTTCATATGGGCAGATTGAATCGCGACCGAAGGAAGCGGCGAGCATTGAGTTTCTCACGGTTCGTGTGAGTTACAATCGGCTGCTTGGAATCACCGCATATTGTCGTTGTCGGTAGCGCGAATGTCGATTTAACGACGTTTACCGACGCATTTCCGCGGCCTGGGGAGACGATTTTCGGGCGCGAATTTCATCTCGGGTTCGGGGGTAAGGGAGCCAATCAAGCGGTCGCGGCGCGGTTGTGCGGGGCGCGCGTTTCCATGGTCGCGCGCGTCGGCGACGATCTGTTCGGCGAGGCGACGGTCCGCAACTTCGGCGAGGCGGGGATCGATACGGCGCACGTGAAGATCACGCCGGGGGTGTCGAGCGGCGTGGCTCCGATCTTCGTCGACAGCGCGGGGCAGAATCGCATTCTGGTGGTAAAGGGAGCGAATGACCGGCTGTCGCCCGAGGACGTCGATCCTGAATTGCTGCGCTCGGCGGATGTGGTCGTGTTGCAGCTCGAGATTCCGCTGCAAACGGTGTATCACACGCTGCGGCTGGCGCGATCGCTGGGGGTGCGGACGATTTTGAATCCCGCGCCGGGGCAGGCGATCGATCTTGCGGAAGCGTCGCATGCGGAT